>CAMAZK010000022.1 GCA_945863205.1 Akkermansia muciniphila
CTATCCTAGCCATCCTGAATACGCCGGCCTCACCGAGGAGCTAGATCAAAGCGTCGGTCGCGTTGTGGCGGCGGTGGATCGCGCCGGCATCGCCGAGAACACGCTGATCCTTTTTCTCAGCGACAACGGCGGCCTGGAGCATGAGCAGAGCGGTCGCGTGGTCACCTCCAACAAGCCGCTGCGCAGCGAAAAGGGCACGCTTTACGAAGGCGGCACCCGTGTGCCGGGCATCGCTCGCTGGACGGGCAATGTGCCTGCGGGAAAGCAGTGCGACACGCCGCTCATCACAATGGATGTGCATCCCACCTTCGTCGAACTGGCCGGAGCCGACACGCCGAAGTCGCAGCCCTGCGACGGCCTGAGCCTCGCCGCCGTGTTTCGCGATCCGGCGGCCATGCTCGCGCGCGACACGCTGCACTGGCACCTGCCGCACTATCACCACAGCACACCCGCCAGCGCGATGCGGCAGGGTGATTGGAAGCTCATCGAATTCTTCGAAGATGGGGCACTGGAGCTCTACGACCTGAAGACCGACCCCGGTGAAGAGAAGAATCTCGCCGCAACGGAGTCAATACGGGCGAAGTCGATGCACACCGCGCTGCAAGCCTGGCGCAGGGAGGTGAACGCCCTCATGCCTGTGCCGAATCCCAACTACGACCCGTCAAAGGCCGATCAGCTCGGCAAAGGTGACAAGGCGGAGCGCAAGAAGCGAAAGAAGGAGTGATGCGAGGGCATCAGTGTGTCAGGATGTCGTCGATGGCACCCGGCTTGTCGTGCACGCCGAGGCGATCGACGAGCGTGGCGCTGGCTTCGTTGAGACCGAGCACTTCGACCTCCTTGCCTTCGCGCCGGAACTTCAGCACGACTTTGTCGAGCGAGGCAACAGCGGTGAGATCCCAGAAGTGCGCGTGAGTGATGTCGAGCCGAATTTTCGTGACGGCTTCTTTGAAATCGAAGGCACGCACGAAGCCGGCTGCCGACGCGAAGAACAGCTGCCCGACGACGGTGTAGGTTCGCCGTGAGCCAGATTCATCGAGCTCGCTGCTGACACGCAGAAAGTGCGCGACTTTGCGGGCAAAGAATAACGCACTGAGCAGCACGCCCACACCGACGCCAAGCGCCAGATTGTGCGTGAGGACGACGACCAGCACGGTTGCGATCATGACGATGCTGGAGGACTTCGGATGCAGCCGCATGTTGCTGAACGAAACCCACGAGAAAGTGCCGATGGAAACCATGATCATCACCGCGACGAGCGCGGGCATGGGGATCTGCTTCACCCAGGGGCCGAGCACGACGAGCAGGATGAGCAGAAACACGCCCGCGACGAAGGTGGAAAGGCGCCCGCGGCCGCCGGATTTCACATTGATGACGGATTGCCCGATCATCGCGCAGCCCGCCATGCCGCCGAAGAGACCGGCGACGATGTTGGCGATGCCCTGGCCGCTGCACTCGCGATTTTTGTCGCTCGGCGTGTCCGTCATTTCATCGACGATCTGGGCGGTGAGCAGGGACTCCAGCAGACCGACGGCGGCGAGGCCCGCGGAGTACGGCAGCACGATCCACAGCGTCTCCAGCGTCCATGGCACCTGCGGCCAGAGGAAGACGGGCAGCGCGTCCGGCAGTTCGCCGAGATCGCCCACGCGGCGCACGTCGAGCTTGAACACGATGGCGATGATGGTCATCACAATGATCGCCACCAGCGGTGAGGGCACCGCCTTCGTGAAGCGCGGCAGAATGTAAATGATGCCCAGCGCTCCGGCGACCATCGCATACATGGTGAGGCCGGCGCCTTTGAACTCGGGGAGCTGCGCCATGAAGATGAGAATGGCCAGCGCATTGACAAAGCCGGTCATCACGGACTTCGACACGAAGCGCATCACATCGCCGATGCGGGCGAAGCCTGCGATGATCTGAATCACGCCTGTGAGCAGCGTCGCGACGAGCAGGTACTGCAGCCCGTGTTCTCTCACCAGCGTGACCATGAGGAGGGCCATCGCGCCGGTGGCGGCGGAAATCATGGCCGGGCGACCGCCGAAGAAAGCAGTGACCACGGCAATGCAGAAGGACGCGTACAATCCAACCTTCGGATCCACGCCTGCGATGATGGAAAAAGCGATGGCCTCCGGGATGAGCGCCAGGGCGACGACGAGACCGGCGAGCAGGTCAGCGCGAATGTTGGAGAACCATTCCTGGGAGAAGTTTTTGGAGAACACGAAAGCGATGAGGGGCTGAGAGATGGGCGCAATGATGATCCCGACGGGGCCGGCAGGATGCCGCTCGAACCAAGCCCTCGCGCCAGTCCGTCAGGACCGAGCACCAACCTCGGAAGCTGTCGGGAAACAGCGCCCGCCTCCGTGCTGTCTGATGCGCCCACTGGCAACCCCTTTTCGGGCTTCGGACCTCGTGATTGCCCGGCAAGACACTCCACAAGCCCGCGTTTCCAGCGCCATGCGTCCACTATCGCTTCTTCTTTCGTCATTCCTCATTGCCGTCTCGTCCCTCGCCGCAGAGCATCCCAACATCCTCTTCGTTCTCTCGGACGACCACAGCTATCCGTTCATCGGCTGCTACGGACGCAAGGAGATGAAGACGCCGAGTCTCGACCGCATCGCGGCGGAGGGGATGATGTTTCGCCGCATGTTCACCGGGGCACCGCAGTGTGTGCCGTCGCGGGCGACGATCATGACGGGGCGCTCGCCGGTCGCGGCGCGCATCACCCGCTTTTCTTCGCCGCTGCCGCGGGATGAGATCACGTTTCCGGAGATCGTGAAGAGCGATGCCGGTTACTTTGTCGGCGTGTGCGGGCGCAGCTATCATCTCGACGGCTCGGGTCGCGGTCCTGCTGCGACGGCGGCGGTGTTCGAAGAACATCACATGCAGACGTTCAAGGAACGCTTCGATTTCATCGATGCCACCGGGCAGGAGAATGTGCCGGCGAAGATGAACGAGTTCTTCGACCAGCGCCCGAAGTACAAGCCCTTCTTCCTCTGGGTGAACTTCAGCGATCCGCATCATCCCTGGAACACGGGCACGAACCCGCCCGATCCCACGAAACTCGACGTGCCCGGTTACCTGCCGGATCTGCCCGGCGTGCGCGAGGATCTATCGCGCTACGAAGGCGAGATCGAGCACTGCGACGGCGACTTCCAGCGCGTGCTCGACATCGTGAAAGAGCGTGCCGGACTCGACAACACGCTGGTTATTTTCATGGGCGACAACGGCATGGCCTTTCCTGCGGGCAAAGGCTCGCTGCATGATCCCGGTTTGAACGTGCCGCTGCTCGCGTGGTGGCCCGGCGTGGTGAAGCCAGGCGGCGACACGAGCGTGCTCATCTCCGGCGAGGACATCGCGCCGACCTGCCTCGAAGCCGCAGGCCTGAAAGTGCCGCAGCGCATCAGCGGCGTGAGTTTTCTGCCGTTGCTCAAGGGCGAATCGTTTCCGAATGAACGGAAGCACATCTTCGCCGAACGTGGCCCGCATGGCAGCGCCACCTTTGACCTGAACACCGCCGCCAGCAGCGTGGACTACAGCCGCTGCGTGCGCAGTGCGCACTACAAGCTCATCTACAACGTCACGCCGCATCAGCGCTACACGCCGGTGGACAGCGCGGGTGATCCGAGCTGGAAAGACATCGTCAAAGCGCACGAGGAGAAGTCGCTGGCGACCGAATTTGAAGAGCTTTGGTTCACCAGCCCTCGTCCCGTGTATGAGCTTTACGACCTGAAGGCCGATCCGAACGAACTGCACAACCTTTACGGCCAGAAGGGCCTCGAAGAAGTCACGCTGGAGCTCAAGACCGTGCTGCAACGCAAGATGATCCTCGACTTCGACTACCTGCCGCTGCCGATCCCGTCCGATCCGAAAGGCAAAGGCAAACCGAAGGGCGATCCGAAACGCGCCGAGATGTTCCAGAAGCTCGACACCGACCAAGACGGCAAACTCAGCGCCGCCGAGTTCGGCAAAGGTCGGAAGCCTAACGAAGCCGAGGCCTGGTTCAAAGCCCGCGACCGCAACGCCGACAACTTCCTCGATGAAGCCGAATACACCGCGAGCAGTGTGCCGAACGCGCCGAAGTTTTGACCTTCATCGCGGATCGGTGCCGTAAACGCCGTCCTTTTCCGCCATGTGCAGATTGGGCTTCGAGGATTGCGGTTTGTCCTCGGCAAACCAGCGATTCTTCTCGAAGCGGAAGCTCTCGGGAGAGGTGCCGTCGCCGACATTCACCTCGGTCTGCACCTGCGAACGGCGGAATACGATGCGGTTGTCGCGCACGACGACGTTTCGACACGGGGCAAAGCCCGGCTCATTTGTTTCCTGCAGGATGCGGAAGATCCATTTGGTGGGAAAGAGAATCGTGTTGCCGCTGAACTCAGCGCCATCGACGCCGACGAACGCCGCGGCGCACAAGCCGCCTTCGATGACGTTGTCGCGGGCGATCAGACGTGTCGCTTCATACTTCGCGCCCTGCGGACGGAAATAGGGCAGGCCGGTAGAACCGCCGAGATTGAGAGGACGCTCGCCGGCATTCGTGAAGTGGCATTTTTCTACGATCACGTCGCTCGTCCCGCCTTTGAGCTGGATGCCGGCGCTGGCGTTGAAGCCCTCTTTGCCGATGAAACGGCAGCCGGTGATGAGCGAATGATGGCAACCCACGAAGTCGATGCCCTGCCCGCCCCAGCCGGTGATCGTGCAGTCGCGAATGGTGAGCTTGTCGAGGCCTGAGCACTTGATGCCGTCATGGTTGCCGTTCGGGCCGATGTCGCTCACGTCGATGTGGTCGAGTGTGATGCCGGTGACGGGATTGCCGAGATCGCCTCCGTCGTCGAGATTCAGGCCATTGCTGGTCTGGCCGCTGATGCGCAGGTTTCTCAACGTTAGGCCCGAACAACGTGAAAACTGCCATCCATTCGCGCCGCCTTTGAAATGCGGAGGGTTTTCTGCATCGAGCGCCTCGATGGTCAGGTTGGTGAGGTTCGTGATCTGATGACCACCCGGGTAGTCACCGGGCGCGACCTTGAGCGTGTCGCCTGACTTGAGGCCTAGAAGCGCGGATCGCAGGGATTCGGCATCACGCACCACGATCTCCTTCGCCAAGGCATGACTTCCCACGAACAACAGGACGGTGATGAGCGAAAGCGGCTGCATGATTTCTTCCCAACGCTCGTTCCCGCACCCATCATGCGCCTGCTCGCTTTCCTCTTTGCCCTTTGCCCTTCGCTCTTTGCGGCTTCGCAGCCGAATTTCCTCCTCGTCATGGTCGATGACATGGGCTTCTCCGACCTCGGCTGCTACGGCAGCGAGATCGACACGCCGAACATGGACAAACTCGCGGCGGGTGGCGTGCGCTTCACGCAGCTCTACAACACCGCGAAGTGTCACTCCTCACGCGTGAGCCTGCTCAGCGGCCGCTGGTGCCGGCAGGCGGGGGATGAGGGCTTAAAACGCGCGGTGATCATTCCGGAAGTGCTCGCGCCAGTGGGCTACTTCACGGCGATGGCGGGCAAGTGGCACCTCCACAAGGAGCCCACCGACTTCGGCTTTCAGCGCTACTTCGGCCACCTCTCCGGCGCGACGAACTACTACCACGGCGACAACACTTTCCGTCTGAACGGCGAAAAGTGGACCGTGCCTGACCAAGGCTTCTACACCACCATCGCGAATGTGGATCGCGCCATCGAGTTCATCGGCGAGGCGCGTGCCGCGGAGAAGCCGTGGTTTCAGTACGTCGCCTTCAACGCCCCGCACGCGCCGCTGCAGCCGCTGGAGGCCGATTATATGAAGTATCTCGGCCGCTACGATGTCGGCTGGGATGTGATTCGTGCCGCGCGAGTGGCGAAACAGAAGCAGATCGGCCTGCTGCCGACAAATTTGCAGGAATCGCCGCGCCCCGATCACATTCGTGCCTGGGATCAGCTCGACGACGCGCATCGTACGTGGGAAGCGAAGCGCATGGCCGCCTACGCAGGCATGATCGACCGCGTGGATCAGGAGATGGGCCGCCTGATCAAGGATCTGGAGAAAAACGGCGATCTGGAGAACACCGTCATCCTCTTCGTCTCCGACAACGGTGCATGCCCCTATGATCGCGGTGCGCCGCAGCCGGACGCGGAGCCTTTTGACGGCCAGACAAGCTGGAGCGATAGCACGGGCTGGGCCTGGGCGCGGAACTCACCCTTCCGCTACTACAAGCAGAACCAGTTCGAAGGCGGCATCTCCACGCCCGCGATCCTGCACTGGCCTGCCGGTTTGAAACAGAAGCCTGGCAGCGTCATCGACCAGCCCGCGCATCTTGTCGATGTGCTGCCCACCTTCGCCGAACTCGCCAGCGCGAAGGTGCCCACGACCTTTCCCGACCGCGAGCCCACGCCGCTTGCTGGCATCTCGCTCGCGCCGCTCATCGCCGGTGGCGAGATCAAGAAGCGTCCGCCGATCCATCTGCTCTTCTCCAGCGACCGCGGCCTGCGTGATGGCGAATGGAAGATCGTCAGCTACAAGAGCCAACCTTGGGAACTCTATCACATCCCCACCGACCGCACCGAACTGCACGACGTCGCCGCGAAGAACCCCGAGATTGTCGAGCACATGGTCAAACAGTGGCATGACATGAGCGAGCACGTGCTCATGACGAAGGGCAAGGAGCTAGCCCCGGTCGCCACCGAAGCCACGCCGCAGACGAATCGCGAATGGACCGACTACGACAAGCCGCTCACCGGCGACGAGGCGAAACGCAAGAAGGGCAAAGGCAAAACCGGAGCTTCAGCGCTGCCCCGCGCCCGCAAAGGCACGAAACTCACTGTCGAGGGCTCCCAACTCATCCTGCAATGCACCGGCGCCGATCCCGGCCTCGCTTTTGACAAGCTCCACATCTCACAACCCGGCCCCTACGCCCTCGAATTCAAGCTCCAAAGCCACGCCACCGGCTCCGGCGAACTCTACTGGACCACCGACGCCGAAACCCTCCTCCCCAAAGGCAAGCACCTCGACTTCGACGTGAAGCATGATGGCAGATGGCATGAGATGAAGCTGATCATCGAGGAAGCGAAGACGCTGCATGCCTTCCGCCTCGATCCGTGCGGTGGCGAGGGTGAGGTGAAGATCGAAGGTCTCACGCTCAAAGCTGCGGAAGGGAAGGTGCTGGCGAAATGGCCGTAGATCGCGATGCCTCGCTTGGCGAACGGCGCAGAAGTCGTTTTGTCCTCAAGGAGTGATGGCTTCCAGCCATCACTCCTTGTGCGGTCACGCCAGCGACTTCGCCGCAAGCTGAGCGTGGACCTTCGGCAGGCGTATTTCGAGGCCTTGGATGTCTTGGCGCACTCGAATCTGGGCAGATTCGGGAAGTGCGTTCACAGGATGCGTTCAGCATCTGCAACCGCCCAAACCAAGGGCGGCACATGGGCTTCGGAAGCCTGCTGCCGCTTTTCCAAGGCAGCAGGCTGCCGCAGTCCATGCCCGCCCCCGCCGGGAATGCGCCGGATGGGATCTTGGCCCTGCTTCTCAGCCTGGACCGACGAGCGGCAGACGCGCCTCAAAGACGGTGCCTTCGGCATCGGAGCGGACGAGGCGCAGGCGGGCGTTGTTGGCGCGGGCGAGCTCGGCGGCGATGTTCAGGCCGAGGCCGAAGCCATCGGTGCGGCGATTGTGGGCGGCGTCGCCTCGGAAAAAGCGGTCAAAGAGGCGCTGCTGGTGCTCTGCGGGGACGGGGGGGCCGGTGTTGGTGATGGTGAAGACGGCGGCTGCATCTTCACGTTCCAGGCGCAGGCAGACGCGCCCATGCGGGCGGTTGTATTTGATGGCGTTGCTCAGCAGGTTCTGAAAGACCTGGCGGAGCAGGGAGCGGTCGGCATGGACGTGGAGCCCGGGTTCGATCTGGTCGTCCAGCGTGAGTCCGGCCTGCTCGCACAGGATTTCCCCGTCTTCGACGAGGCGTGGCAGGTCGGCGCTGAGATCGTAGGTCTCTGGATGGGTGGGCAGGCGGCCGGCGTCCGCCTGGGAGAGGAGCAGGAGGCTTTGGGTGATGTTTTTGAGCCGTCCGGCCTCTTCGAAGAGGGACTGAAAGCGCTCCTGTTCCGGGCTGCCGTCGGGAGCGTGGCGGACGGCGTCATCGAGCGTGGCGAGCATCACGGCCAGGGGCGTTTTCAGCTCGTGGGAGGCGTCGGCGGTGAAGCGGACGGCCTGCCGGAAGCTGTCGTCCAGCCGCTGCATCATGCCGTTGAGCACATCGATGAGCTGGGCGAACTCCTGATCGTCCCCCGGCTGCAGCGGGATGCGCTGGGCGAGGTCGCTGGCGGTGAGCTGGCGGGCGGTGTCGATGACGCGTTCGAGGGGCCGCATGGCGCGTTTTGAGGTCCACCAGGCACCCAGGCCGGCCAGCGAGAGGCCGAGGACGCCCATGAGGGCGAACGACCGGGTCATGCGGTGCAGTTCCGCGTAGTAGTCTGAAAGGGAGAGGCCGATGAAGAGCGTGTACTCCGGGCTGCTCAAGGCTCCGAAGCGCCAGTCCGTCCCGCCGGAACGGGTGGTGAAAAGCTGGGGATCGCGGACGAGCGGCATCTGGGGACGGAACCGTGGACCCTGCCCGTGCGGCGGGGGGCCGCGCCGAAAGTCAGGCGGCAGGCCGGACGCCGCGCCGAATTCCAGGCCGTCCTCCGGCGGCGGCGGGCGCCTGCCATCGTGCTGGGGCCGTCCAGGCGGTCCGCCGGGCGGTGCGTGGCGGATCTCCTCAGCGGTGGGAAAGCGGGCCTGCAGCTCGTCTTCGAGGTCCCCCGGCGCGTCCGCCGTGGAGAACAGCGTGCGTCCCTCCCGGTGGTCTTTGACGAAAAGGACGGCTCCGGTGTTCTTGTCAGGCGCCGAGCCGAAGACGAGCCCGGCGACGCTTTCAAACTCCTCATGGCTCGTGTGGGGGTCGATGTGGCTCCACACGCGCTGGGCGGGCACGAGGATGCGGTCGTCCAGACTGCGCTCCAGGGCGCCCCGCACATACCACCACGCGGCAGCGCCGAAGGCGCCCACCAGCAGGCTGGAGACGAGCATCGTCTGCATGATGAGCCGGAGGCGGAAGCTGCGATTGTTCGAGGTGAGACTCATGGCGTGTGAGCGTGAACGCGAGTTTCGCGGGACTCACAGCGCCGCGCATGCAGATAAACGTGTTTTAATCTGGGACCGCCAGGTGCCGTCATGCGCTGCGGTTCCAATTCCGCATGACTGCGAGCACCCACTCCCCCGCCACGGCGAATGACACCTCCGCCCTCTATCAGCGCCACTGGCCCGCGCTTTGCGCCTTTGCCCGGGCGCGCGGCTGCGGGCCGCATGATGCGGAGGACGCCGTGCAGGAGCTCTTCGCCAAACTGGTGGCGCAGGGGCAGCACGAGCGCGCGGCGGAGATCGCCGATCACGAGGAGCAGGCGGCCTTTCTCCTGGCCCGGCTGCGCACGCATTTGATCAAGCGCTGGCGGCACCGCACCCGGCTCTGCCGCGGCGGCGGCGCGGCCAGCTTCTCCCTGAGCGGGGAGGACGGTCGGGACATCGACGTGGCGGACACGCATGCGGCACCGGACCAGGAGCTGGACCGCCGCTGGGCTCGGGGCGTGATTGACCGCGCCCTGCAGCGGGTCAGCGGCGAGCTACAGTCCCAGGGCCGCGCGGACGTTTGGAACTGCCTCGAGCGTAACATCATCGATGGCGGTCGGGATGCGCAGCCACAAAACGGCGCGTTGCGGGTGGCGCTGCATCGGGCGAAGCGCCGACTTCGTGGGTTGATCTGCGGTGACACGAGCGTCGGAAATGATGAGCGCGTGTTGCGGGCGATCTTGGCGTGAAGAATTCAGCCGCTGACCGTTGAACGCCAGTGCTGCGGCTTGTGTCCTACCGCAGCCGGTTTTTCGCGAATCTTCTGTGATTGACGCGTGTTACCGGGTGCGCCTAATCTCGCAGCCCTTCCCCCAACCGTTCGACAAACCCCAACAATGGCCTCGTGCTTTTCCTCACTGCGGAATCTCCGCCTCTGCTGCCTCTGGAGTGCTGTTTTTCTGGCTTGCTACAGTGTGTCGCTGGCGGCACCACCAGCCGCGCCCACAAACTTTTCTGCGTCAATCACGAACCTCGACGCCTCCACTCAGGCTTGGCGAATTACTTGGACGGACAATTCCACGGATGAAGACTCCTTCCGAATATATTATTATCACAGCAATGTTCCGAGCACTCAGCAGATTTACACATCCATAGACGCTACCAGTGTTAAAACATCTACTGGAGAGTTGAGCGTTACGATTCCTGTTCCATACGGTGTGGCAAGTCCGGGCTGGCATATGACGTGGTTCATCACTTCGTATAAGGCCTCGACCGCAGAGGATAGCGGTGGGGACAGCGGAGGGTCGAATGGACTCGTGTTCCATCCGTGGCCAAGTCCCAGCACTCCGCCTGCAACGCCGGCGGCTCCGAGCAACCTTGCCGCCACGCCGGTGGGTGACGGCACAATTCGCATCACCTTCACAGACAACTCAAACTCCGAACAGTACTTCCAGCTCGACTACAAAAAGACCAGCGACAGCACCTGGCTTTCGACTGGCATCGATTTCAACCTCACCTCGCAAGACGTTGGGGGATACAAGCCACGCACCGTCATTGACGACGTGTTCCTGCCGAATTTTCTTCCCAGTACGTCCTACGATTTCCGGGTGCGGGCGGTGGACTGGAACGGGAACGTCAGCGCCTTTACCAGCGTCGTTTCAGGGACCACCCAGGCATTCAAAGCACCGACGAGCCTCACTGCCACACGGGTCGGCGAGAACACCTTCGACCTGAGCTTCACGAATAATTCCACAGCTGAGTCAGGCTACGAATTCCAGTTCCGGGAGCAGGGCTCCACAACCTGGAATGGGCTGGGCGTCATCGACAACCCCTTCTTCAGCACCATCAATACGGGCGCGCTGAACCCGAACACCAACTATGAGTTCCAGGTGCGTGCCTTCATTCGCGAGGCCAACACTGGCACGAATCCAGTTAGCTATCCGCAGGTGTCGTACACGGCGTTTTCCAACACGGCCGCCACCGCCTCGACCTTCAACGCGCCGACAAATCTCGCGGCCACATCGCCTGGCGAGGGGCTTGTGGATTTGACTTGGACGGACAATTCCAGCGCCGAAGGCAATTACGAAGTGCAGGTGCGCCTTCAGGGTGAAACCAACTGGCAAAGTTACAACTACCTGGCGGCAAATACCACGAGCCTCCTCGGTCAGCTCATTGCCCCCGGTGAAACCCTGGAGTTTCGGGTGCGCGCCACGTTCGGCTCGTCGGCGCAAATCACTTCCGACTTCAGCAACATCGCGACGATCAGCACGGCCTTCCATGCACCTACGAGTTTGACGGCGACGGCCTCCACCACGGAGCCCTACCGCATCAGTTTTGAGTGGACGGACAATTCAGGGGTGGAAAGTGACTACGAGCTTCAAGTCCGGAAACAGGGCGGCACCTTTGTTTCCCGCAAAGTGATCGCTGCGACGGGTGGTGCCTCCCCGAATACGATGACTTTGAGCAATCTGCCGGAGTTCGACCCCGGTAGCATTTACGAGTTTCGGATTCGCGCCCGCTACTCCCTTCCCAACGGCACGGTGATCTCGACTTCGGCCTTCTCAAACATCTCGACGACGACGACGCTGGACGGCTTCAGCAGCAGGCCCTACGCACCCATCACCATGGGGACGCCGTTTTCCTACCAGATGGCCACGATGAGCCAGGCCACGCGCACGGGCTGGAGCGTGGGCACGCTGCCTGCCGGACTGCTCTTCGATAGCCTGACCGGGATCATCTCCGGAACGCCGACGGTGGCGGGCCTCTTCAGCGTGCCGATGACCGTGAACTTCAGTGGTGGCGGATCGCATGTGCTCAACCTCGCGTTGCGCATCCAGCGTCCGCCTGCCCCACCGGTGATCGTTGAGACCATCGGCGACCAGATGCTGGCACCCGGCGGCAGCACAACGATCGCCTTGAACGGTAAATTCTCCGATCTCGACACGGAGAGCGCCGTGCGTGTCACCACCACCGTGGGGACCGTGGACGTGATCCTCTACCCATCCTTGACCCCGGGTACCGTCACGAATTTCCTGTCGTATGACTACAGTAACGTGATCTTCCATCGCGCCCCGACCGGCTTCGTGGTGCAGGGCGGCGGTTACAAAGTGTTCGAAGCACCGAATGTGTTCGAGTCGATCACCAGGCAGGCGGCCATCACCAACGAACCGGGCATCTCGAATCTGGCCGGCACGGTGGCAATGGCTAAGCTCGGTGACGACCCGAACAGCGCCACCAGTGAGTTTTTCTTCAGCCTCGGCAACAACAGCTCGAACCTCGACAATCAGAACGGCGGGTTCAGTGTCTTCGGGCGCGTCTCGGATGCGTCCAGAACCGTGCTGACCACGCTGGGCAGCGTGCCGACAAGCTCCTACGCGGTAAAGTTGCGCACGAACGGCACCACTCCTGCGGCGACCAATTTTTCGTTCGCGGACATCCCGATCAATCAGACGCCCGTGCCCGCGACGATCGACCAGTCGCTGCTGGTGAAAATCAATTCGGTGACTCCGGTGGCTGTCCTGACCTACGCGATCACCACCCATCCGGACAGCGCCGTGGCGACTGCCGTTCTCAACGGCACCGACCTTCAAATCACCTCCGAGGCTCCCGGCAACACATCGCTGGTCGTCTCAGCGACGGATGTGGACGGCAACAGCACGCCGCAGACCATCAACATCAACGTCTCCAAAATGCCTGCCACGATCACGTTGGAAAATCTGACGCAGACTTACAACGGCACGTCACGCGTGGTCACGGCCGTGACGAATCCGACCGGTCTTCAGGTGGACATCACGTATGGCGACCCTCCCAATCCGACCGCACCCACCGATCATGGCAGTTATGCGGTCTCAGCGGTGATCAATGACGCGACCTACATCGGCAGCCAAACCGGCACGCTGCTTGTAGCGGGCATACCCTTCAGTGATTGGCGCACTCAAAACTTCACCCAAGAGCAGATCGATGGTGGCCTAGCAGCCGATGACGCTGATGCAGACTGGGACGGCATCAAGAACTTCGTCGAATATGCGCTCGGAACGGATCCAAACGATGCCGGAGATGTTCCTGCCGGTCTGACGCCGGTGCGGGATGGCACCGGTCTGACGATCACTTTCACCCGACCGAAGGATCTGCCGGATGTGGTCTATGGCGCTGAGTCCACGGACAACCTCGCCGGATGGGGTGACCTCATGGTAGAACTGGTCGCCGACGGGCCGCTGCAAACACTGCGCGTGCGTGATCCGCTGACCAGCGGCAATCCCGACCGCCGCTTCGTTCGGCTGATCTTCAACCGGCCAGCGGTGATTGAGTGAGTTTTAGCGGAAGATCCCGCGCTTCGGCTGCTCGTCGCTCTGGCGCTTGAGTTCCTCGGCGCGCAGCCTTTCGGCGGTGTCCTTGTACCACAGCGGGCCGTTGACCTTGAAGTTGTAAATCAGATCCCGGAAGTCGGTCATGAGGCGCTGGTCGTTCATTAGGGCGCCGAGCAGGCCTTTGCCCGTCGTGATGTTTTCCGCTGCGGCGGAGAAGGCGTCCGCAGCCTTCTTGATGGACTGGAGGGATTCATCCGCAGAGGCCATGACGCCTTCCGCCTTGGCGATGGCGGGGTCGAGCTTGTCAAACATGGGGCCGAGCTTCTTGCTGGACTCCTCGACGTTCTTTGACGCGCTCTTGAAGCTGGCGGCGGCCTCTTTCAGGTCGGCGAGGGCGGTCTTCAGGTTCTCCGCGTTTTCGTCCCCCAGCACTTTTTCATCGACGCGTTTGAGCGTGCTGTTGAGGTGCTCCATGCCTTCCTTGAAGTCCTGGATCGTCCCGTCGGCCAAGGCGCCCTTGTTGATCTTGCTCATGGCCTGCTTCACGTCGGTGAGGGCGATTTTGACCTCGTCGAGCACACCATCGACTTTCTCGCCGACGGATTTGGCGGTGCTCTGCAGGTCGGAAAGTCCGCCGGCTTTTTCCCCGGCGATGATCTTGTCGTAGTCGTGCGGCAGGAAGACGTCCGTCTCCTTGCCGCTCGGTTTGATCTCGATGAGAGCATCTCCCATCAGGCCTGCGGAGCTGACGGCGAACGTGGCGTCCGCAGGGACCAGGACGTCCTTGAAAAGCTCCAGGTCGATGATCACGCCGGTGAAGGTGGTGTTCAGCTCGGGCTTCTGGTTCACCTTTCCCACGCGGGAGCCGCCGAGGAAGACGGGGGAGCCCTCCTTGATGCCGGAGGCGTTCGCAAACTCGACGCGCAGTGTGTAGGTGTCCTTGAAGACTTCACGCACGCGGCCGAACTGCAGGATGAGGCCGCCGAGCATCAGCAGCCCGACGAACAGGAAGAGTCCGACGAGCATTTCAGTCTTTTTGTCACTGTCGATCATGAGGGTGGGGAAGGTGGGGTGGGAAAGGGGAACGGCTCAACCAGTCACATCGGAACGGCCGTTGATGAAGTTTTGCACGATGGGGTCAGGCGAGGCTTTCAGCTCGTCCGGGGTGCCGAGGAAGTGAATCTTCCCGCGGTAGAGCATGGCCACGCGGTCGGCGATCTTGAAAACGCTGCGCATGTCGTGGGTGACGATGATGGAGGTCACGCCAAAGCGCTTCTGCATGCGGAGGATCATCTGGTCGATGATGTCGGAGCCGATGGGGTCGAGACCGGAGTTCGGCTCGTCGTAGAGGATGCACTCGCTCTGGCAGATGATGGCACGGGCGATGCCGGTGCGCTTGCGCATGCCGCCGGAGAGGCTGGTGGGATACTTGTTGAGGTGCTCTTCGAGATCGACGGCCTGGAGGGCCTCAAACACGCGGCGCTTCACCTCCGCCTTGTCGCGGACGCCGCTTTCGATGAGAGGGAAGGCCACGTTTTCCTCCACGGTCATGCGGTCGAACAGCGCCGCGCCTTGGAACAGCATGCTGACTTTTTGCCGGATCGGCGCCATCTCGCGTTCCTTGAGCTTGTTGACGTGCATGCCGGCCACGAAGACATCCCCGCGGTCCGGCTGGATGAGGCCGATGATGTGCTTCATCGTCACCGTCTTGCCCTCGCCGCTGGGGCCGATGATGCAGAGCGTCTCCCCGTGTTTGAGAGTGAGGTCGATGCCGCAGAGGATCTCCTGGGCGCCGAAGCTCTTGTGGAGGTCGCGCAGCACGATGAACGCATCCGCGTCATCACCGGCCTTCGGGCTGGACTGGGGGGAGGCCATGCGTCAGAGGGTGCCGAGGGGGTAGAGGTAGTTCAGGGCGATGGAGAGGAAGAAATTCACGATCAGCAGCACGAGGGAGGAGACCACCACCGCCCGCGTCGTGCCGGCGCCCACGCCCACCGCGCCGTTTTCCGCCTTCAGCCCCTGATGGCAGGCGATCAGCGTGATCAGCATGCCGAAGACGAAGCCCTTGATCATGCCGATTTTCAGATCGTCCATGTTCGTGTGATCGACGAGGTGGGTGAGGTACCACGAGGAGGGCATGTCGTAGCCGTAGCTCGTGACCATGTAGGAGGCGATCAGGCCGAAGGAGACGCTCTCCGCCACCAGGAAGGGCATGGAAACCATCATCGCCAGGAAGCGCGGCAGCACGAGGTAGTCCACCGGATGCACGCCCATGACCCGCAGCGCATCGACCTGCTCGGTCACCTTCATCGTGCCGATGTCCGCCGCCATGGCCGCACCCACGCGGCCGGCCACCATCAGCCCCGCCAGCACCGGACCCAGCTCACGGCAGAGCGCCACTGACACAACGGCCCCCACGGAGGTCTCCATGCCGAAGTCCTTGAACTTCGCGTAGCTCTGAAAGGTGAAAACCGCCCCGGTGAAGGCCCCGGTGACGATCACGACCGCCTGCGAGCCGTAGCCGATGGCGACGATCTGCTCCGCCACGAGCCGCAGCCGCCAGACGCCGGAGCGCAGCGCAATGGTCAGCTCCCGCATCAGTGCGGCGAGCTGCCCCAGATAGGCCAGAAAATAGAGAAAACTGCGACCCGGCAGAGTCAAAGCGGACGAAAGTGCCATCGCCCGCCATCATGACATGATGTCGCGTGAAGGCAAATCAGCATCCCGCCCAATGGCCGGGACCCGTTTTTCCACTGCAAATCAGTGCGCCGTCGCCTTCTCCGACCCCAGCCCGGTGTGGGCGCGGACTTTGAGTTCGGCGAATTTAGCTTCAGCACCGGGATCACGGGCGGTGAGGATCGTGCCGAGCCAGGCGGCGATGAAGCCGATCGGGATGCTGACGATGCCGGGATTGCTCAGCGGGAACGGGGCTTCCTTCCCAAAGATGCCGTTCGGCCCCAGCAGGATGAGCAGGATGGAGGCGACGAGGCCGACGCCGAGACCGGCCACGGCCCCCGTGGTGTTGAAGCGCTTCCAGAACACGCTCAGCACGATCACCGGCAGGTTAGCCGAGGCGGCGACGGAGAAGGCGAGACCGACGAGGAAGGCCGCGTTCACCGTGGGACCGAGGTAGATGGCGAAGCCGATGCTGGCGGCACCCACGCAGAAGGCGGTGATGCGGGCCACGCGGATTTCCTGGCCGGGCCGGTTCTCTTTGCCGTGATGCAGGACGTTTGAGTAGAAATCGTGCGCAAAGGAGGCACTGGCGCTCATGGTGAGGCCGGCGACCACCGCGAGAATGGTGGCAAAGGCCACGGCGCTGATGAAGGCGAAGAAGAACTCGCCCCCGAGCACCTGGGCCAGCACGGGCGCGACCATGTTGACGTCGAGTTTGCCGTTGGTCGTCAGAGTCGCCTTGTCGAGAATGGTCGCCGCGCCGAAGCCGAAGAGCGTCGTCATGATGTAGAACAGCCCGATGATGGCCATGGCCCAGACGACGCTGGAGCGGGCGGTTTTCGCGTCCGGCACGGTGTAGAAGCGCACGAGGATGTGCGGCAGGCCGGCGGTGCCGAGCACGAGGCCCAGGCAGAGCGAAATGAGGTCGATCGGTCCCCACGGCCCGGCTACGGCGACGCCGAATTTCAGGCCGGGCTCCATGAGGTTTTTCGGGTCCGCAGTGCCGCCGTAGTCGGCGTGGGCCACGGCGTTGAAGAACTTGGTGAAGCTGAATTCATGGAACTGCAGCACCAGGTAGCTCAGCATCAGGGCGCCGATCATGAGCAGCAGCGCCTTGATGATCTGCACCCAGGTCGTGGCCAGCATGCCGCCGAAGACGACATAGACCAGCATCAGCACGCCCACGCCGATCACGGCCGGTTCGAATTCGATGCCGATGAGTTGCTTGATGATCGCGCCCGCGCCCACCATCTGCGCGATCATGTAGAAGGTGGAGACGACCAGCGTGCTAAGGGAGGCCAGCGCACGCACCGGCCGCGGGCTCAGGCGGTAGGCCAGCAGGTCGGCCATGGTGTATTTGCCCGCATTCCGCAGCGGCTCGGCGACGATGAGCAGCACGGTGATGTAGGCGACGAGGAAGCCCACAGAGTACATGAAGCCGTCGTAGCCGGCCACGTAGATCATTCCCGAGATGCCGAGGAAACTGGCGGCGCTCATGTAATCACCCGCCACGGCCAGGCCGTTCTGCCAGCCGGTGATGCTGCGCCCTGCGGCAAAGTAGGCGCTGGCACCGGTGTTGCGTTTCGCGGCCCAGAAGGTGATGAGAAGCGTGAGGCCGACGAAGGCCAGGAACATGATCAGAGGGGTGGACATGGGAAAGATGAAAAATGAAGGATGAAAAATGAAGTCAGGATTTGCGTTTGGCGCGGATGACCATGGTGGTCATGATGGCATTGAGTTCGGATGCCTCTTGAAACAATGCCTTCAGCTTCGAGGGCTTGAGGAGCTTGTGGTCAACAATCAGTTCCATCCAGAGTTCAGTTTCTTCGAGTTCCTGAATGGCCCCTTCAATCTTGCTGATGAAGTCTTTGGTGGATTTTGGCCGTTTACCCTCCCGGGTTTGTGCCGCGACGGAGGTGGCAGAGCGCAGAATCTGAGGTCCGAATACTTTGGTTAGATCGTTTTTAGGCAGGGCCAGATACATGTTGATCACGCGTGAGGCGAATTGCTTGGTGCGATCTGGCAGGTCGGTCATGCGCGCGTAATTTTTTAGGTTTCAGCTTTTATGCTTCATCTCTGATAACATCTGCGGCCATCTTGTCCCACTTCGCGGCGACCCGGACGTAGAGCCAGGCCATGACCCAGGCCATGATGAACTGGGAGAAGGCGAAGACGTAGGCGATGTTCACTTCTCCCCAGACCCTCGTTTTCATCACCTCGGGGAAGTAACCGACGAGAACCGGCAGCGCGAGGTAGTAGATCATGAAAAAGAAGAAGGCCGGCACGATGAAGGCCTTCTTTCTGGCCAGCAGGGCGCGGAATTCCGGCTTTTCTTCGATGGCCGCCCAGTTCACAGGTGTTTTTTCGCTCATAAGGAGGGTGAGGTTAGGGATTGCGCTTCTCCTTGGCAAGACGAAGCGCGGCGAATTTCAGGTTTCGCTCTGAGTTGCGATCACTCGAAGGCGCTGGTCACCGGTTTGCCGTCGAAATCCGGCGGCACAGGCACGTCCAGCAGCCACAGCGCTGTCGCGGCGGTGTCGTAGGTGGTCACCGGATCGGTGATGGTGAAATTCTTCTTCACGCCTTTCCCCCAAACAACCCAGGGGATGATCATGTCGTCGGGAATGTTCAGGCCGTGCGTCTTGTCGTGACCGCCGTGATCGGCGCTGATGATCAGCACGCTGGAGTCCGCGAGGCCGGCGTCCTTGATCGCCTGCCAGACCTGCCAGAGCGCCTGATCGGTCACCTTGAGGGCCTCCTTCTGCTGCGGGGAGCCCCAGCCGTCCTTGTGCCCGGCGGTGTCAGGATCGGCGAAGTGGATGAAGCAGAGCTTCGGCTTGTGCTCCTTAATCCATGGAGCGGCCTGCTTCGCCACCATTTGAGAAGGCTTTTTGTCCTTCTCGATCTCGGGCGATCCGGCCACCGGGGCCGTTGTCTGCGGCCCGCCGAAGTCGAAGAGGTCCACCGAATCCTTCAGCCACAGGTGGCGGAACTTGATCTTGCCCACAAACATCGCTGTCACCGCCATGGGATCGGCGGCTTTCAGCAGGGAGAACACCGTGGGCACCTTCACCGGTCCACGGATCGGCGTGAAGGCGTTCCACAGGATCTGGTGCTTGTCCGGTCCCACGCCCGTGAGCATGGAGGTGTGCGATGGCAGCGTGATCGAGGGGAAAATCGTGCTGGCCTGCCAGGTTACCGCGCCCTCGGCGGCGATCTTTTTCAGCGTTGGCGTCTCTGCCTCCGCCACGACCGCCGGCTTGGCTCCGTCGATGCTGACAATGAAGACATGCTCGGCACGCGGAGCGGCATGGGCGGTGAAACCAAGGGCGAGGACGGACGAAAAGAGGCAGGTGGTGAGTCGCATGACAAAAGAGCGCGAGTTAACGCCACGCGGCGTGAATTGCTTCCAAAACATTGCGACACGCGGCTTGCACCTTGAGTGCCTGTGCGGCCTGCTCCAAGATTGCCTGAATCACTCAAATGGAAGCCTGGATCGTCATTGGCCTGCTCGTCGCGGTCGTCATCGCCTACGCCACGGAGAAAATCTCCGTTGACCTCGTCGCGCTGTCTTTGCTCTGCCTCCTGGTCCTGACCGGCGTGCTGCCGGTGGATCGCGCTTTCGCCGGATTCGGGGACCGCGTCATCATCATGCTCGCGGCCATCTTCATCATCGGGGCCGCCCTGCGGGAGTCCGGGGTGCTGGACGCCCTTTGCGGGCTGCTGGCCCGGCGGCTCGGCGGGCAGCCGATCCTGCTGTCCGCCGTTCTGATGGGCGCGGTCGGCTTTCTCTCCGCTTTCATGAACAACACCACCATCACGGCGGTGTTTGTGGGGCCGGTCATCGGCCTGGCGCGGCGGCTGCGCTTCTCCCCTTCCCGCCTGCTCATGCCGCTGGCCTTTGCCTCCATCCTCGGCGGCACCTGCACCCTGATCGGCACCTCGACGAATGTGGCCGTCAGCGGCGTCATCAAGCGCATGGGCATGGAGCCGCTGCGCATGTTCGAGTTCACGCCCGTCGGGCTGGTCATTCTGGTGGCGGGCATCGCCTACATGGCTCTTTTCGGCACGCGCATGCTGGCGGGCCGCCGCGGGACGGAAACCTCGGAGGACGCGATCCGCGAGTACCTCTCCGAAGTCGTCGTGCTGGCGCATTCCCCGCTCATCGGCCAGGAGGCCTTCGCGTCCGACTTTTCCGCCATGGAATTCCAGGTGCTGCAGATCCGCCGCGGGCACCAGCAGCTGCCTGCGGAGCGGCATCTCCGCTTTGAGGAGGGAGACGTCGTCCTCGTCGCCGGAAAGGTCGAGCACCTCATCAAGGTGAAGAAGATCGAGGGCATCGACATCCTCGAAGACGCCCACCTGCGCGATTCCGGCATCGACGTGCGGGAGGCGCTCGTCGCCGAGGTCGTGCTCACCCAGCGCAGCCCCCTCGTCGGCCGCTCCCTGCGGGCCAGCCGCTTCCGCCAGCGCAGCGGCCTCTCCGTTCTCGCCCTGATGCGTGGTGACCGCTCCCTCATGCGGCACATGGCGGACGAAAAACTGCAGGCCGGCGACTTGCTCCTGCTGCAGGGGCCGAAGGAGCGCTTTCATGACTTCGAGGCCAGCGGGGAGATGGTGCTCATCACCCAGCATCGGTTCAGTGCCGAATCGCAGCGCCGCGGCTTCTTCCTGCTCGGCGCCTTTGCGCTGGCCGTGCTCGCCAGCAGCCTGGGCTGGCTGCCGGACACGGTGGCCTTTGTCCTGGTCGCCATGCTTGCCGTCTTCACGCGCTGCATCACGCTGGAAAACGCCTACCAAAACATCGACTGGCGCCTCCTCATCCTCATCGGCGGCATGCTCGCCTTCGGGGAGGCGATGAAGAGCTCCGGCGCCGCCATCATGGTCGCGGACGCCATCACCACGCTCATGCAGCCGCTGGGCGTCTTCGCGGTCTTCGCGTCGTTTTGTGTCCTCACCGTCATTCTCACCCAGCCCATGTCGAACGCCGCCGCCGCGCTCGTCGTGCTCCCCGTCGCCATGCAGTCCGCCGCCACCATGGGCGCCAGCGCCCGGTCCTTCGCCATCGGCGTCATGCTCAGCGCCTCCGTTTCCGTGCTCACGCCCTTCGAGCCCAGCTGCATCCTCGTCTATGGCCCCGGGAAATACCGTTTCAGCGACTTCCTCAAAGTCGGCGGCGGCCTCACGATCATCACGCTGATCATCATCCTCACGATCGTGCCGCTGCTGTGGCCGTTGAAATGACCGATGAGTCGATCTGAGGCCTCAAAGCCAGCTTTTATCTCGCCAACTCCCCCGCCAGCGCCGTCGCCTCCGCGAGAAACGCTTCTCCCAGCGGGGACAGGCGTCCTGTCCATAGCACGCCGAAGCTCAGCGGCGGGAAATCATCCAGCGTCAGGGCTCTGACACTCGCTGGCAGCTCGACACGCGGATGGTCCAGCGCTAGGCCGGCGCCGAAGCCCTCGGCCACATAGCGCACCACGAGATCGAGGCTGCCAACTTCGAGGCTCGGCAGCCATTCCACCCCGCGCTGCCTCAGCACCGTCTGAAATGATCGCGAAAGCACGTCATTGGCGGCCAAGGCGACCAGCGGCAGGCCGATCCGGTCCTTTTCAAAAATCTGCGCGGCGCTCGTGATGCCGCTTTTCGCCGGCACCAGCAGCACCACCGGCAGGCGCATCAGCTCGCGGGCGTCGATGTTTGCCGCGGTCTTTTCCATCAGTGTGCTCAGGCCGATGTCGATCTCCTGCGCGGCCAAGAGCGCCTCGATCTCATGCTGACGGCCGTGCGTGAGCGTGAAGTGAAATCCCTTCACCCGCTTCCGCATTCGGGCCAGCAGCTCCGGTAAGTAATCCCGCTGCACCACCTCTGCCGCAGCGATGCGCAGGCGGTTTTCACCACCGCCACGCAGCCGGTCCCCCACCTCCGCCAGTCCGCTGAAAAACGGAGCGATGAACTCATAAAGCGTCTGTCCTTCCCGCGTGAGCTGAAACGGCCGCCGCTGATACAGTGTGACACCGAGCGAATCCTCCAGTTGCAGGATCTGCGCACTGATCGCCGGCTGCTGGATGCCATACGGCATGGCCCGCGCCGCCGCGCTCACCCCGCCACTTTTGGCCACATAAAAGAAGAGTTCGAGGTGATGGACGTTCATGCGCTGGGCGGAAGGCTATACGGTTTATCAATGATGCCACCTGGAAATATCAATTTCCATTGCCTGCTAACCCTGAGAGACTCCGCGGCACTATGGACGAAATCATTCTCTTCCTCCTGCTCGTCGCCGGCGCGGTGTTCATCCTGCCGATCATCGCACTCGTCAAAGCAAGCACTGCCAGCAGGAGGGCGGACGCGCTGGATCGCGAGATCGGGGTGTTGCGTGAGGCGAACGCGCGACTCCAGAAACGCCTCGACCGGCTCGAAGCTGGGAGCAGTCCACCTCATGTGGATGAAGCCCCCAGCGTGGAACCAAAGGCAACCATCGAGGGCCCCGACGTTCCAGATGAGTCCGTCAGCGCCGAAGTGGTTGAGCCGGAACCTGTGATTGAAGCGTCCGTGCCACCGCCACTCCCGGTGGCGAAAGCTCCGGAGCCTGTTCGTATTTTGGGCTTTAGCCCGTCAGAAAGACCCAAGCCCGTCGCCAAACCGCAGCCCGGCATTAACCTCGAGCAGTTCATGGGCGCGAAGCTCTTCGCCTGGGTCGGCGGGCTCGCTTTGTTCCTCGGCATCATCTTCTTCGTGAAGCTCAGCATCGAGCGCGGCTGGGTGTCTCCCGCGACTCGCACCGCCATCGGTTTCGTCATCGGCACGGGCCTCGTGGGCGGCGGCGTGGTGATGTCCCGCCGCGAGCGCTACGCCACGCTCGCCAGCACGCTCTGCGCCACCGGCATCGTCATCCTCTACGGCGTCACCTTCGCCGCGCACTCCATCTGGCGCATTCCGCCCTTCGATCATGCTCTGGCGGCCTTCGGCATGATGACACTGATCACTGCGGCGGCCTTTCTGCTGGCCGTGCGTCTGAATGCGCAGGTCGTGGCCGTGCTCGGCATGCTCGGCGGCTTTTTAACACCGATCCTCTGCTCCACCGGCCACGACAATCCCCTCGGTCTTTTCAGCTACATCGCGCTGCTCGACATCGGCGTGCTCGCCGTCGCGAAAAACAGACGCTGGCTGCACCTCACCGCTCTCGCCGCAGGAGGCACGATTTTCATGCAGGCCGGATGGATGCTGAAATTCTTCCGCGCCTCGGAGTATGCCATCGGTGCGGCCACTTGGGTGCCGGTGAGCGTGTTTCTCGGTTTCGCAGCGCTGTTCTCGCTCGCCGCCTGGTGGTCGAAGCAGCGGGATGCCAATGATCTCTTCCCGGCGGGTTCCGCGCTCGCCCTGTGCGGCAGCGCGATGTTCACCGCCTTCGTCTTTCTTGGCTTCGGCGCCATCACCGAGCGTCCCGTGCTGCTTTACACCTTCGTGCTCGGCATCAACGCCGTCGCATGGCGCGTCGTCTGGCATCAGTCGCGTGTCGCCATCGCGCAGAGCATCGTCGGCATGCTCACGTTCATTCACCTTTCCATCTGGACGACGCAAAAACTCACCCCGGAGCTGCTGCCGTATGCGCTGGGCATCTTCCTCCTTTTCGGCCTGCTGCACACCGCGCTGGCGGTGCTGATGGAGCGCAAGTCGCCGAACCAACTCCCCTTTGCCGGTTGGGTGCCCGTCATCACGCTCGTCCTGCTGCTCATGCCGGTGCTGAGCCTTGATGCGATGAGCCTCGCGGTCTGGCCGGTGATTCTCATCGTCGATCTGCTCGTCATCGGCATCGCCGTGGTGAGCGGACGGCTGCTGCCCGTGCTTGCGGCGCTAGCGCTCACCCTCATCACCGCAGCGGCATGGCTGCTCCGCTGGCCGCGTGAGATCGGCTTCTCGCTCGCACCATTTCTGTTCGTGCTGGGTGGTTTCGCCGTGGTGTTCGGCATCGCCAGCAGTTTCCTCTTCCGCAAAGTGCCGAAGGCGAAGTTCGCTCCGCTCCTGCCGGTCAGTTCGGCCGTGCTGCCCTTCCTGCTGCTCATTCTCGCCACGCTGCGGCTGCAAATCGCGAATCCTTCGCCGGTGTTCGGCCTCGCGTTGCTGCTCGTGATCTTCCTGCTCGGCCTCGTGCGCATCAGCGGCATCACCGCGCTTGCGCCGACGGCTCTCGGCTGCGTGCTAGCCCTCGAATGGGCCTGGCATCAGCAGAGCTTTCACGCCGAGCACGCCACCACGCCGCTGCTCTGGTATCTCGGCTTCTATGCGATCTTTACAGTGTTCCCTCTCGTGTTTCAGAAGCCGCTCGCCACGCGCAAGCTGCCGTGGATCACCGCAGCCGCCGCAGGCGTGGGCACCTTCAGCCTCGTCTATCGACTCGTTGGTCAGGCCTGGCCGAATGAGATGATGGGCCTGCTGCCGATCGCCTTCGCCATCGCTCCGCTGGCCAGTCTCGTCTTCGTTTTGAAACAACACAGCGCCGACAATCCCGCGCGCCTCACGCAGCTCGCCTGGTTCGGCGGCGTGGCGTTGTTCTTCATCACGCTCATCTTCCCGATCCAGTTCGAGAAGCAGTGGATCACCATCGGCTGGGCGCTGGAAGGCGCGGCGCTGTGCTGGCTCTTCCGTCGCGTGCCGCATCCCGGCCTGCGCGGGACCGGCACGGTGCTGCTCGTCGCCTCCTTCGTCCGTCTCGCACTCAATCCCGCTGTGCTCGCCTACCAGACGCGTGGCGATGTGGCGATCCTCAACTGGCAGCTCTACGCCTACAGCCTCTCGGCGCTGGCGATGTTCTTCGCCGCGTTCTGGCTCACGCCGCCGACGCACCTTTGGGGAAAAATCAATCTCCGCGGCCTGTTCTGCTCGCTCGGCGGCATCCTGCTCTTCCTCCTGCTTAACATTGAAATTGCCGACGCCTTCACGCCTGCGGGCCAGCGCTCGATCGCGTTCGACTTTGACGGCAATCTCGCCCGCGACATGACCTACACGATCTCGTGGGCCTTGTTCGCACTCAGCTTGCTCGTCCTCGGCATCTGGAAACGCAATCAACCCACACGAATCGCTGGCATCGGCCTGCTCGTGGTCACCTTGTTGAAGCTTTTCCTCCACGATCTCGCCAACATCGACAGCGGCTACCGCATCGGTGCCTTGATTGCCGTTGCCATCATCGCGCTCGTCGCCTCCTTCCTTTATCAACGCTTCCTCACCGACGACAAATCATGAACCTGCATCCCCTTCTCCTCGTGCTGTGTCTGTCCTCGGCTGCCGGCGCCGCTGATCTCGCCGCGTGGACGCACCGTCAAACCGTACGCGTCACGCAGCCCGGACTCACGCGCCTCGAACTCGAATCCGCGCTGCTCGATGCCTCGCGCACGACAGGCGGTGCGCCGTTTCACGATCTGCGCGTCATCAGTCCTGCCGGAGTCGAAACGCCCTACATCATCGCTTTGCCGCGCACGATGCGACCGACCCGCGTCGATGCCGCCGCTTTCAAGACCACGCTGAACCCGACCACCACCGTGCTCGAATTTCAGCCGCCTGACGCCTTCACCATTCAGGAGCTGGTGCTGAAGACCAACGGCGAAAACTTCATCAAAGCGGCCACGCTCGAAGCCAGCAACGACGGCACGACATGGCAAACTCTGAGCAGTGGCGAAGTGCTCTGTCGTCAAAACGG
The DNA here is from genome assembly GCA_945863205.1 of Akkermansia muciniphila. Taxonomy (GTDB): domain Bacteria; phylum Verrucomicrobiota; class Verrucomicrobiia; order Verrucomicrobiales; family Verrucomicrobiaceae; genus Prosthecobacter. Next base: position 25,747 of record CAMAZK010000022.1, read on the forward strand.
CACCGAGCGTCTGCGCCTGCCCATCGCAGCGGCGGTGTGGAAGCACTTCCGCATCACCATCGACGACTCCCGCACCGGACCCGTTGCCTTTACCGGCGCACAAATCGTGCGCGAACTGCCGGAACTGCGCACCCTGCCGACTTCGGCGACAATCCGATCCCGCACCGAAGAAAAAGGCGCGACGCACCTCACGCTCGATCTCGACACGTCGAACGTGCTGCTCGGAACCGTGCGCCTTCACACGCCTGATCTCGTGTTCCAGCGCGTGTCCACGCTCCTGAACACCACGCACACGCTCTTCCGCATCCAGCACGAAGGCTTCACCGCCGAGGACCTCGAAATCCCCGCGCATCAGCTCGCCGCCAAGCGCGAAGTCGAACTCGTCATTCACAACGGCGACAGCCCGCCGCTGCGCATCGACCGCGTCGAAGTCACGCGCCACACCGTGCCGCTCGTGTTTCAAGCCGACACCGCAGGCGAGTGGCGGCTCTACATCGGCAATGCGCAGGCCGCCGAGCCGCGTTACGACATCGCCGGTCTCAGCGACAAGCTGCGTGATGCCAATGCCAACAGCGCCACGGCCAGCGCCGTCGAAGCGAACGCGGAGTTCCGCAAAACCGCCACCGCGCCCGAAGTCGGTGAGACGGGAGCGGCCATCGATGTCTCTCCATGGTCGTTCCAACGCGTCATCCAGTTCAGCGAAGCCGGCGTCGTCGAGCTCGAGCTCGACCCCGCCGTGCTCGCACGCTGCGAGAACGATCTCAACGACGTTCGCATCGTCCGCGAGGGTCGTCAGGTTCCCTTTCTCGCCATCAAGCCGGGCCTGGAGCGTGAACGAGCCCTGACCTTCGTCGAAGTCACCGACCCGAAGGCTCCGAGTTGGTCGAAGTGGGACATCACGATGCCCTTTCCCAATTTTCCGGGCAGCACCCTGCTGCTCGATTCGCCCACGCCCTTGTTTCGACGCACCCTCAGCGTCAGCGAGAACATTCACAACGAGCAGGGCCACTTTGAGCGCATTCTCGGCACCGCGAACTGGCAGCGCACGCCGGGCCAAACGCCCAGCACCTTCCATTTGCCGCTCTACACCGCTCCACGAGCCGAAACGGTCCGCCTCGGCACCGACAACGGTGACAACGCAGCGCTGCAGATCACGAGCGTGCGCGTCGTCTATCCCGTCGTGCGTCTTCTGTTCCGCGTGCCCGACACGGAGCCTCTTCATCTCTGCTACGGCAACCGCCGCGCCGCCCGTGTGCGCTACGACCTCCAGCTCGTGCGCCGCGAATTCGAAACCTCCACCAAAGTCGCCGCCACTCTCGGCGATGAGGAAAAGCTCCCCGGTTACGAGGCGGATCCGCTCACCCGCGGGAAGGGCTCGCCCTGGCTCTGGGCCGCGCTGGCCTTGGTCGTAGGTGCGCTCCTGTGGATCGTCGCGAAGATGCTGCCGAAGCAGGCGGTGAAGTGATCGAGGCCCAGGGCGCAGCGCAGCAAGCCCCGGGTTCTCTTCATGCAATGCAAGAGCGTTTTCCCGCGCCCCTTCAGGGCGCTCCCGAAATCAACAATGCTCTATTGTATCGCGCAACCCAGGGCTTGCCGCTTCGCGCCTTCGCCCTGGGCTGAGTCCGTGGGTCTTTCAGACCCTCAAGATAGTCAAGCATCATGCACGCCGCCGTCTTGACCATCCTTTGACAGTCTTGACGCGCAGCTGTTGACCGCTTGCAACCCCGCCCCTCATGCGGACGTTAGCTCAAACCGACCCCCACCATGAGCGACACGACTGCCACCGCCCACAAATTCACCAACGCCCTCGCCAAGGAGCGCTCGCCCTACCTGCTGCAGCACGCGCACAACCCCGTGAACTGGCTCCCTTGGGGCGAGGAGGCGTTCGCAAAGGCCAAGGCCGAGGACAAGCCGATCTTCCTCTCCTCCGGTTACTCGACCTGCCACTGGTGCCACGTCATGGAACGCGAGTCCTTTGAGAACGAGGACGTCGCCAAGGTCATCAACGAGAACTTCATCCCCATCAAAGTCGATCGCGAGGAGCGCCCCGACGTCGATCTCACCTACATGACCTACGTCCAGGCCGCCAGCGGTCACGGCGGCTGGCCGATGAGCGTCTTTCTCACCCCGGAGCTGAAGCCCTTCTACGGCGGCACTTACTACCCGCCGGACGACGCACCGGGCCGCATCGGCTTCAAAAACCTGCTCACCGAGCTGCACAAGGTCTGGACGGAAGATCGCAAGGGCATCGACGATCGCGCCGCCCGCGCGGTCGAGAAGCTCCAGGAGCACCTCGACAACGAGAACAAAGAAGTCACCGGTATCGAGCCCGACGCCGTCTTGCAAAAAGCCTACGACGACCTCTCCGGCTCCTTCGATTACCACGAGGGCGGTTTTGGCAGCGCACCGAAGTTCCCGCGATCCACGGGGCTGAACCTGCTCATGCGCATTCATCGTCGCTTCGCTGAACACGAGGACAAAACCCGCGAGTCCGAGAGCAATTGGGCCATGGAGATGACCGCCAAAACCCTGCGCGGCATGGCAAACGGCGGCATGCGCGACCACGTCGGCGGCGGCTTCCACCGCTACAGCGTGGATGGCTACTGGCACATCCCGCATTACGAAAAGATGCTCTACGATCAGGCCCAGCTGCTGACTGCCTACACGGAAGCCTGGCAGATCACGCAGAACGTTTTCTTTGAGGCCATCGTGCGCAACACGGTCGCCTACCTCAAACGCGACATGCTCCATAACGACGGCGGCTTTTTCTCCGCTGAAGATGCTGACAGCCTCGCGGCCCCGGATGCCGACCACAAAACGGAAGGCGCCTTCTACGTCTGGAAGGCTGCCGAGATCGACGAACTCCTCGGCAAGGAGGACGGCAGCATCTTCCGCTATGCCTACGGTGCCCGTCGCGACGGCAATGCCCGGCCGGAAAGCGATCCGCACGGCGAACTCAAAGGCCTCAACACCCTCTTCCGCGCCGTGTCCTTCAAGAAGACTGCGGAGTTCTTCAAAAAATCGCCTGAAGAGATCAAAGCGATCATCGACAAGAGCATCGCGACCCTCTTCGCCGCCCGCGCAAAGAGGCCGCGCCCGCACCTCGACGACAAAATCATCGCTGCCTGGAACGGCCTGACCATTTCCGGCCTGGCCCGAGCCGGAGCCGCCCTTGGCGATTCTGACATGACCGCGCTCGCGGTCGGTGCCGCGCAGTTCCTACATGACCAGCTCTGCTCGGAACCCGGCAAAGGCCTGCACCGCTCCTGGCGCGAAGGCGAACGCGGCCCCAAGGCCTTCGCCATCGACTACGCTTGCCTCATTCACGGCCTGCTCGACCTCTACCAGGCCTCTTTCGATGTGAAATGGCTCCAGTGGGCCACCGCGTTGCAGAGCGAGATGGACACGCTCTTTCTCGACACGAAAAATGGCGGTTACTACAGCGTCCACACAGACATGCCGAACAGCGTCCTCCGCATCAAGGAAGACTACGACGGCGCCGAACCCTCGCCGAACTCCCTCGCCGCGCTCAACCTTGTGCGCCTCAGCAGCCTGCTCGCGCAGGACAGCTATAAGCAGCAGGCGGAGAAAATCTTCGCCCTCTTCGGCACCACGCTGAAAGACAGCACCTCCTCCGTGCCCGTCATGGCCATCGCCTTCGACCTGCACCATCGCGGGAAGCAGCAGATCGTCCTCGCTGGTGATTCCACCACGCCCGAGTTCCAAGCGCTCGCCGCCCATCTTCATCGCAAATTCCTCCCCAACGCCGCCCTCCTCCACGCCGATGGCGGCGCAGGTCAGCAGTGGCTCGCCACGCACAACGAAGCCATCGCCGGCATGAAACCCGTTGGCGAGAAACCCGCCGCTTACGTCTGCCAAAACTTCACCTGCCAGGCTCCGGTGACGACGGTGGAGGAGTTGGAGAAGATTCTTGTTCACCAGCACTAATGAAAGCTTCCGGCATTCTTTTCCTTACGGTTGCTCTGTCAGCCTGTCGTATAGCGACTCCGCTTTCCACACCAGCTTCGTTTGAGTCCACCCCTCAGTGGTTTGAGCAACAACTCAAAGACCAAGCAGACAGAATAAAAGCGTATCAGGAGCAATATGCACATATCAAGTGTGAGGCGGATACGGTGCCAAAATTCGTCCATTACAGAGTTCAGGACGTCTTTTTGCGAGAACAGCACCTGAATCACACCTTGCGCCTTGCACTTAAGTTGGGGAAGGCCCGAGAGATTCAAGAGAGAACCGAACGTCATTTTCGCACGGACTCGAGGTATCAACTCAAGACAGGAACTCATGTTCTTTGCGATGTGGAGAGTGTATTGTCAGACGATATGCCTCCAGACCAGCCTTCAGGCAGAATATCTTTTCATGAGGATTCAGAAATTTTGTTGATTGAAGAAGAACATGACTGGTCTACCACTCGCGAGATCGTGATATTTTCGACATCCCACAACGGAAAGAAAGAATGGGAGGCCCGAGTGATCGATGTGCCTCGTCGCGTTGGTGGTCCGGGAACCACACGAGGTGAAGGAGAGCTTCTTGGTGCAGCCAATGGCAAAGTGTACATCAAAGTGGACGGGTTTTTTTATGCCTTCCCGATAGGGGAGCTGGAAGAAGATAAGTTTCTCGGATTCCTTCCCGGGTAAGCCCTGTTAAACTACAGCAAGATCGTCCTCATAGACGGCGACGAGCTGGCCGAACTCATGATCGACCACAACGTCGGCGTCTCGGTCGCTCAAGTCTATGAGGTGAAGCGCATCGACTCGGACCACTTCGCCGAAGGCGAATGATTCTACCATCCCGAAGGGATCATCGAAGGTAGCCAGGGGTCGAATGACCCCTGGATGACGCGCGAACCCCACGCACCTCAAGGGCGCATGCCGGAGGCATGCTAGCGGTGGGCGAATGCGCTGTGACCTCGCTTGCAGGCGTGTGGACGAACCACGGCGCTGGCATCCCATTCGGGATGCGCCCTTGAGGTTGAGAGGCGTTGATCCGGATTTCCGGAGGTCTTTGACCTCCGGCTACCTTCGATGATCCCTTCGGGATCGAATGCGTTAAGTTCGTTGCGCCACATCGGGGGCCGGTAGCTTGCCCGTCCTCGCCTTTTCGTCTCCTCGCTTTCGTTTCAATCCAAATACCGTTCTTCAAACACCACGCCCGTTCTGCGCAACATCGCCACCAACTCTTCGCGGAACGTCCTCACCCGATGATGTTCTTCCTGATCGCTGACGTAACCGCGCACCGATTCAATCGCCGTCGGACTCACCGTGAACGCGGCGTAACCTTCCTGCCACGCGAAATGCGGCTCATGGAGCGTGTCCT
>CAMAZK010000023.1 GCA_945863205.1 Akkermansia muciniphila
TTCGGATTGATGAGCGATTCCATGAGGTAGGCGGCATCTTTTTTGGCGGCGATGCCATCCAGAGCGGGGCCAACGACCGTGCCTTGGCCTTGCAGCATGTGGCAGTTTTTGCAGGCGGCGACGGGATGCTGCCAAAAGATGTCCGCGCCGCGTTTGGCATCGCCGGGCTGAGGTTTGGCGGCGGCCACGGCGGCTCCAGGGATTTGCTCACAGAGCCGGATGTCGTCAAAGAAAGCGCCTCCACGACCATGCGCGACGAGGAGGACACGGGCGGTGGTTTGGTTCTTCGAGTTGAAGATCGTCTCCACCTCAATCCAGCCCTCCTCGCGGGGTGAGATGCTGGCACTGCGCGAGCCGCTGTGCTGCTCCATGAGCACCACATCCCCCGCGACGCGGTCCCATAGCCAGCCGCTGAGCCGGTAGGTCGTGTTCGGCTTCACGGCGATCTCCTGCACCATGCTGTTCATGGCCGAGGTTTCGCTGCGAGAGATGAGTTTGAGCGCGAGTTTGCCTTCTTTCGCATTCTGGCCGCGCTCGATGAAGATCAGTGCTGGCTCACCTGCGGCGGGTTGCGGCGTGCGACGCAGCGAAGTGTAGGTGGAAGTCCAGACGGCGGGCAGTTTGTTCGCACCGAGCTCTTCAAAGCTGGCATTGGCGAGCAGGTTCGGACCGTCGGTGTAGGCGGTGGCCTTGTGTTTGCGTGCGAGCACGTCGGCAGCCGTTTTCAGCCACTCGTCGCGGCGGATCACGTCTTCGAGCGTGAGCTTGGCCACCAGCGTTTGCAGCTCCGGCGTCGTGGCGAAGTCGCCGAGCTTCACGAGGGCTTCGAGGCGTGTGACAGGGTCGGCATCCGTCACGGCAGTGGAGGAGAAATACAGCGCCTGCGCCTTGGCATCTCCATCCAGCGCACGGATGGCATTGCGCCGGAGTGCGGCATCTTTGGAGGTGAGCGCGTGGCGATGCGTGGCCTCATCCAGCAGGCCGAGACCTTTCAGCGACCACAGGGCATGAATGGCACCCGGTCCCGTGTTTTTGGCGGTGACACGCTGCTTCAGCGCATCCGCTGCTTGCGTGACCTTGCCTTCCACGAGGTTCTTTTGCGCCAGCAGACGCCAGTATTGCACATCGTCATCCAGAGCCGCCACGAGCTGGGCTGCATCGGCTCCCGCGAGCGTCTTTTTCGCTGGCTTGGCGTCTTTGGCAATAACTCGGTAAATGCGCCCGCGACTGTGATCTCGCAGTGTCGTGATGTGCGCATTGCCCACGCCTTTTTCACCATTCGGCAGGCCGGTGAGCACATCGTTGGCGGGATTGTGCTGCAGGATGAAGTTTTGCCAGTCGGCGATCCAAACCGCGCCATCCGGGCCGACTTCGGCAAACACGGGCGAAGTCCATTCATCGCTGCTGGCGAAGAAGTTCATCGCATCATGCGCCACATAGCCCGCGCCCTCGGGCCGCACATTCATGAGCGCCACGATCTTCACCGTCGGCTCACAAATCATCGCCTTGCCCTGAAAACGGGCGGGCAGGTTTTTCGAGTAGATGAAGTGGCTGTTCGCCGCCGAGGTGTAGCCGCCGAATCCATCCACCTGAATCAGATGCGGCGTGATCGCGTGAGCCTCGCGGGTGACATTGATCTTCTTCGCAGTCATCGCGGCCATGCCCTCAGGCACGATGGTCTTTGGGATGCCTCCAAAAAGAATGGGTGCGCCATTGGCCAGCCCGCCGAAGAGATCGCCCGCCTCATTCGCGCTCCAGGCCCAGGAGTTCAGCCCAAACTGATGCCTGAACTCCAGCACCGATCCATCCGCGCGGAACCGGTAGATGCCGCCAACGAACTGCATCTTCTTCCCGCCCACCGTGCCATCAAAGCCAGAGTAGCCCACGCAGCCGTGCAGCCAGTTGTCATAGCCGTAGTGCAGATTGCTCGCCTGCGCGTGCGTGTCCTTGATGCCCCAGCCTTCCATGATCGTCTGCCGCACATCGGCACGGTCATCGCCATCCGTGTCCTTCAGGAAAAGAAAACGCGGAGCCTGCGCCACCACGACACCGCCATTCACCAGCACGAGCCCGGTCGGGATGTTCAGCTTGTCGGCAAAGACGGTGAACTTATCCGCCTTGCCATCGCCATCCGTGTCCTCGCAGATCTTGATGCTGTCACGGCCTTCACCGCTCGCCGCGATCTCATGCGGATAATCCCGCGTCTCCGCCACCCACAGCCTGCCGGGTTCATCCCAAGCAAACGCGATGGGTTTGGCGATGTCTGGCTCGCTCGCAAAGATCTCCAGCCGGCAATCCGCAGGCACCTGCGTTCGCTCCATCGCGCCCTTCACGGAAAAAGGCTTCTGATAAGTCACGGGGGGCTTGCTCTTGTCATAAACCGGCACCTTCACACTCGCATCACGCTGCTCGGGCTCGCGGCTTGCGAGGAAACGCTGCCACGCGGCTTTGCGTTCATCGCCCACGCTCCAGAGGATCGCATTGCGCAGCATCTTTTGGAAATCCGCATTCTCCCAAGTGCGCTGATCATGTCCGCTGGCGGTGTAAAACACACGCCCCTTGCCTTGCTCACGCACCCATGTCCACGGCTCGCGATGTTGCGCCTCCACACGCTCAGCGAGCAACCTCTGGCCCAGCGGGCTGAGTTCATCATGCACATAGGTTTCATCCCAGGTCTCGTATTCGTTCACGCCTTCCAGAATCGGATGCGCCTTGTCGATGAACTGTGACTTAAACACCTCCGCCTTGTGCGAAAGGAAACGTCCACCGACCAGTCTGGCAAAACGCGGCTCTGCTTTGAAACAAGCACTGGCACTGTGAATCGGCAGAAAGCCGCCACCCTGCTCCACAAAGCTCTGCAAAGCCTCAAACTGCGCGGGTGTGATCCCGCCGTGATTCCCGTAGTGCATCACCGCGTCATAGTGCTGGAGGCGCTCTGGCGTGAAGCAGTCCGGCTTCACCTCATAGTCAAAGTAGATGCCGTCGCGCCCGAGGTTCTGCATGAGCAAAGCGCACCACTTCGCTGAGGCATGAAACTTCTGGTTCTCGTGCCCGAGAAAAAGCACACGAATGGGGCCATCAGCGGCATGAAGTTGGATCGCCGCGAAGGCGATGAGAAGAGCAAGGAATCGCATGTGAGGTTAGGGAAGGGTTGGCGGGTTTGTTTTTGAAGGTGTGGAGAGCCGTTGCAGCCGCACATCATCCACCCAGTGCGCCACTTTCGGCCCCGGCTGAGGCCGTGTAGAGGCCCCCAGCCAGATGACGACCGTTTTGACCTCGGGGGGCAAAGGCATGACCGTCGTCACACCATGCCAGCCAGCCGCGCCCACCGGCACATCAAGCACTTGAGAGGATGAAACCAACCCCTCATCCGAGGTTTCGAGCGGGAACGGCTGCAAAGCATCCGCCGTCTCCGCAAAGCCGATCAAACGCAGTTTGTAGCGGCAGACGTGAGCTAGATCGGAGTTCATGAACCTCGCTGAAAGCTCCAAAGAACACGCCCTTCCTGCCCCCGCCTGGCGCACATCCACGATCTGCACCGCACGCGAGTAAGGATGCTCCATCCTCGGCAGCAAGCGCAACGCCTTACCACCTCCTTTGATCGGCGATACCTCCGCTTCATCAACCGCCCATGATTGTGGACCCGAAGGGAAACCCTGCTCCAGCTTCATCTCCGCCCGCTCAAAATCGGCATCCGCCACCGCGATGTCCGAGCGTGTCATGCCCTCGGAAAAACCACCCGCGAACCCAAACACCAGCGAGGCACTGAACAAGCCGATCACCAAGCCAGCAGCAGCTGCGGTGAGCGGACGCCAGGAGGTCCAACTCTGCGGCAGCTTCATTTTTGGCATCGCCTTCATTGCCGCGGCAGATGCAGCTTCCTCCGTGAGAGCCTGCGTGAGAGCCACTCGGTCAAAGTAAGCTTTCCTGGCTACCGGGTCGATGGACATCTCCGCCTCCAGCCGGAGAAAATCGGCCCCGGTGATGTCGCCCTCGATCAAGGCGTCGATGAGTTCATTGCGTTCAATTGGTTTCATGATGCTGCCTCCGTGGTCGTCAGTTGTTTCTCGATGCAGGTGAGCAGGGCGTTTCGCAGCCGATGCAGCGTCACCTTCAGTCCACCCACGCTGCGGCCCATGCGCTGCGCGAAGTCATCCAGGGTGCCCGACGTCGAGGAGTAGCGATGCAAAAGGAGTTCGCGGTCCTGCTGACGAAGTTTTGCCAGGCAACCCCGGAGTGCCTCATGACGCCGCTCCGTCTCATCGTCACGCTCCACCAGATCTTGGGCAAGCACCTGCTCCAGCTCCTCGCCAAACACCAAACGCGAATCCCTGGCCTGCTGCTTGCGATGGTTCAGCACTTCATAACGCGCCACACTGAAGGCCCAGGCCTTGAAGTTCGTGCCGAGGATAAAGTCGTCGCGCTTCCTCCAAAGCATCGCGTTCGCCTGCTGCACCACATCATGCGCCGCGCTGTCTCCCGGCAGCAACGCCTGCACATAAAGACGCAGCGGCAGTTGAACCTCGGTCAACTGCGCGACGAACTCTGTTTCCCTGGGATTGTCATTCATGCTCACACGCAAATGCCACAGCATGGCAAAAGGTTAACAACACATCCCTGAAAAATCATCTGCTGTCATGGCGAGACGCTGTTTCATCGACGAATGCGGCTACATCCCCATCAATCTAACCACTTCCATACCCGAATGCCCCAGTTTTCGAGCCCCGGTTCCATAAGCACATGGGTGAGTCAAATTGGGGCATCGAAGGTCCAGTCAAAGTGGCCGAAGGTGGAGGCCACGACTCGGCTTTTACCGTGCTCGTGAGCCCAGATGACGTGCTCGGCGCGGCCCTTGTTTCCTCATGAAGACAGGGCAAGCATCATGGCTGACGCATCAGCTCAGTGGTGGTGATGAGGTGAATGAGTTCGCGGAGGGTGTGGCCTTTTGCTTTCCAGTCCGCCTGCAGACGGCGGAGGGCGGGTTGATCGGCGAAGCCGAGCGGGCGGCCGAGGGCGTAGGTGAGAAGGCGGTGGGCGAGGTTGTGCGCGAGCAGATCGGGGTGCTTGGTGAGGTAAGCGCGGATGTCGGCGGGGCTGTTGATGGGTTGGCCGCGATACTCGCCGGTGGTGTCGATGGCCGCGCCGTTCGGGTAGGCGCTGCGGAAGTGGCCGATGGGGTCGTAGGCTTCCATGGCGAAGCCGAGTGGATCGATCTTGGCGTGGCAGTCGGCGCAGGCCTGGACGTTGCGATGCTTCTCCAACTGCTGGCGAATGGTGGTGGCTCCGCGGATGTCGGGCTCGATGGGCGGCACATCAGGCGGTGGAGGACTGGGCGGTGTGCCGAAGAGTTTCTCCAGCAACCACACGCCGCGAGTCACGGGCGAGGTCTCGACGCCGTTGGCGGTGATGGTGAGGACGCTGGCATGGCCGAGCAGGCCGCGCCGTGGTGAATCAGCGGGCAGGCTAACGCGCATGAGGCCAGACGGGGAGACAATGAGAGAGGGAGATGGGGAGACGGTATTGCTCTTGGGGGTCTCATTGTCTGGTTGTCTCCCTGTCTCCTTGTCTGATTGACTGATGGTCTCGAAATCGACTTCATAGAGCCGCGCGAGTCCAGCATTGAGATAGGTGAAATCGGCATCGACGAGTGCGGTGACGGGTTTGTTGGTGCGGATGAGTTCAGCAATGAAGCGCCAGGTTTCTTCCCGCATCGCGGGCTCCAATCGGTCGATGTGATAGGCTGGAAAGGTTTCCTTGGAGGGCGGCATGGTGCCGAGCTTGTTCAAGCCGAGCCACTGCTCGGTGAAGAGGCGCAGGAAACGATCACTGCGCGGTGAATCGAGCAGGCGGTCGGTTTCGGTGATGATGGCTTTGGCATCGAGCGCATCTTTGGCCGCAAGTGAGCGCAGGGTGTCATCAGGCGGACCGGCGGTGAGGAAGTAGGAGAGGCGGGTGGCGAGCTGATGAGGAGACAGTGAGACAATGGGATGGGGAGATGAGGAGACAGGTTGGTCGTTGGTCTCCTTGTCTGATTGTCCCCCTGTCTGATTGTCCTCAGTGAACTCGGTGAGAAACAAAAACTCCGAGGAACAAAGCAGCGCTTTAAACACAGGCCGCGCGGCATCGGCGTAGCGCGTCTTGCCATCGAGACGCTTTTGCACGGCGCTCACATACGGGGCGATGTCTTCACCCGTCACCTCGCGACGGAAGAGAAGGCTGGCGAGAGCTTGCAGTTCGGTTTGCAGGCGCTCGGGCTCGATTTGTTTCTCGTCGGGTGCGATCTTCGCGAACAGCAGCGACCGCGCGGGATGTGGTTTGTCGTCGCGCATGGGGCCGGTGACTTGCCAGTAATGAACGCGGACCTCGGGGCCTTGGTAGAGGTGTCGGTAGAGCTTGTCGCGCTCCGCACGCAGGGCGAGATTTTCCCAGATGTGCCTCTCGATCTTCGGCACGCTGGGGTCGTATTTGTAGAGCTTGGTGGAGATGAAGTTGCCGCGTGTGCCCTTTGGGGGACCGTCGATCCATGAGATGTAAGGCACAGTGCCGCGATCCAGCCAAATGCGGGCGCGGATGGTGATGTAGCGATCATCTGGCAACTCGGTGGCGTGGATGATGTTCGGCGGAATGAGCCGCCAGCCATTGCCCTTCATTCCCTCACCTTGTCGTCCGATGCCGAGCTGCATCGGCCGCGACTCATCATAGTAGGACTTCAGGTCTTTGTAATACGGTGTCAGGCCTCCGAGCATCAGATCCTTGCCATACGGGTGATGACGGTTCGCGGCGGCGGCTTCGACTTCGACCTCATACCACCCAGAATGCGGCACGCCGGTATCGCCTAGTCGACTGAGGAAGAGCTTGCTGTCGAAGATGAGTTCCTGATTTCGCAGGCCGTGGCTGAGATGAATGTAGGCTGGCCCCTTCGCTTTCTCGGCACTGATGACACCCAGCCCGAAGGCATCGTTGAGGTCGCGCATTTTGTCCGCGCTATCCTTCCACTGCTTGGCTTCGGGTTTGCCCTTCACGTCAGCGAGATCATAAACGTGATCCAGCACCGCATCGGCTGCCTTCAGATACTGCTCCAAATGATGCCGTGACGTGCGCAAGGCGGAGCCGATGTTGCGAAAGCCTTCCAACTCCTCATCGCCCGGAAAGCTGGTGGTGGGATCGAAGTCGCCATCGAATCCAAAGAGGTCCTGCATGGTGTGCAGATACTCCGCGCGGCTCAGCCGACGATGCACCACCTGGCCGCCTCGATCTTGAGCGCTGGTCTGTGCGTGAATGAGTTGCTCCTCGATCCAGGCGAGCAAAGCCCGTCGCTCATCATCAGTGGGTTGCTTCTTCTTCGCAGGTGGCATTTCACCGAGCTGAAGCTGATGTAGCACCTCTTGCCAACGCTCCGCGATGGCAATGTCCGTGCCGACGGCCAAAGGCAAATCATCGAGCCGACGATCCCCCTTTTGCACATCGGCATCGTGGCAGTCGAGACAATAGCGCGAAAGGAAGGCGTCGGGTTTGAGAGAGTTGGCATCCTCTGCACTGACAGAGAGGCTCAGCAGAACGAAGAAGGATAGGCAGGAGAATGAGGGCAAGAGAATGGGATTTCTGATTCGCCGTGATGCCGAAGGCATCCAAGCCTTTAGCCGGTGGTTGAGCGCAGCGACACCACCGGAAAGAGATAGAAAACGAAACGCATCCCGAAGGGATGCCAGCAAGGACGTGCCATGATGTGAACAACGCTCGCTCGCATCCCTCCGGGATGCGTGTGCCTTTCCGATGCAAACCGGTGGTGTCGCTCGTTCCTCGCTCGACCACCGGCTAATGGCTAACATGCCTTCGGCATGAAGAGCAGCACTCCAATACTCCATCACTCCATTTCCCCCGATGATGTCTGCTTTGTTTCGCTTCATACTACACCAGCAATTCATTGAGGTTCCCGCTGCTCGATCCGAACTGATCGCGCTCGATGCCCATTTGCTGGAGCAGCGTGACGAAGAGATTGCAGAGCGGCGTTTGTTGACGGCCATTCTTGGGGAAGAAGAGATGATGACCGTGCTTGAATCCGCCGCCCGCGAGCACCACGGGCAAGTTGGTGTTGGCGTGGGCGCTGGCATTGCCCATGCCGCTGCCGAAGACCACGGTGGTGTTGTCCAGCAATGAGCTGCCACCGATGTCTTTCATGGTGGCGAGCCGTTCCAGGAAGTGATCCAGCTCCGCCATCAACGCGGACTCGATGATGTGCAACTGCCGCAGCTTGTCCGGGTCTTGACCGGAGTGTGAGAGATCGTGATAGCCGCGATTGATGCCGGGGATGTTCGTCACTGGCAGCGCACCGCCAATGTTCAGCGTGACGATGCGCGTGGCGTCGGCTTGAAGTGCCAGCGCCGCGACATCGAAGTTCGCCCGCACGCGATCCATGCAGCCTTCGCCTTTCCACACGGGTTTTTGGCCATCCGTCACTGGCAGCGGTTTGTCGAGCCACGCCATGTTCGAAGCGTTCGCACGCTCGAAGTCACGCATTGCGCCCATGAACTCCTCCATCTTCTCGCGATCCCAGCGGTCCAGATGCGGAGCCACGCGCTTGGCATCTTGAGCGATGAGCGCGAGCACGGAATCATTCTCCGACAACTCCGCACGCCGCGCCGCTGCTGCTGACTTGCGTTGCGGTTTGAAAAGCATGTCAAACGCCGCGCCTGGGTCTTCCAGCTTCGGCACCGCGATGCCCGAGCGCGTCCACGAGATCGCATCACCGCTGCCCACGCCGAGGCAGAGCGACGGAAACCGCGTCAGCCCACCGAGATGCTCCTCCGCCATCTGATCGAGCGTGACGCAGCCGTCTTTGAAGCCCGCCGCCTGCTCGCGACGCACGCCACTGAGAAAAGCATGCACGCCATAATGCCCGCCCTGCACGCCGGGATGCTCCAGTTGCGAGAACACCGTCATCTTCTTCCGCCAGCGCTCCAGGGGCTTCAGCAAAGGTGTAAGCTCCAGCTCAGGCCCATGTGTCGCCGGGAAAAATGATTCAGGCCGCACCCCAAAATCCAGCCCGATGCAAACCAGTCGCCGTGGAGCCTTCGAAGCCTCTGCGCCATGCAGCGCGAGGTTCGAGAACCACGGAAAGGTCAGCGCAGTGCCACCGAGGGTTTGGAGAAAGTGTCTTCGGTTCATGGGTTCGGAGGGTGCTAAGATGGGATGTTGTTCGTTTTAATGAACGCTCACTGGGGCAGGTTCAGAGTGCGGAAATGCGTCAGCGACTGCGGGTTTATTCCGCGAGCCCCCCCGGCGGTCACATTTTTCTTTGGTCAGCCTTCGCGCATGAGGGAACTCCGCGCCTTTTTTCAGAAAATCGACCCACAAAGGGCCTCCGGTATTCCAGATCACAGGGTGTTCGCGCCGGAATTGGCTCCTCAGGGGCGTCAGTCACCCCAGGGAAGCGCTCCTTCATGCTGCACCGCGTTCCAGCTTGCCGACCTATTCCCGACTCAGCCCACTCTCACGAGCAAGGCCGTATTTACTCAGACCGCAGCGTTCCCGTAACTCTTGCAATCATCTAGGCAGCCGCTTGCTGATGCACTCGGCGTAGTCATGGGCTTCGTGGTTGTCCGGCGCGGTGGGCATGGTGATTCTTATCCTGATTTGGTCGGCCATTGCTCGCCAGCAGTACTCACATCCAACAATCCGAGATAAACTTCAGTGGACATGGGTCAGCGGGCCGAAACAAACCAATCACCTTGGTGCCTTCGATGCTTTGTCGGGCTCCAGTCTCAAGAAGCCGCTCTCTCGCACGACTCCCAGCTGAGTATCAATCGCCACACCCACCGGGTCCGGGCCGGTTTGGCCAAGTCGGCGGCGGATTTCCTTTCGCAGCCACCAGAAGCCTGAGTTCCATGAATAGAGGATGTGGCCGTGCGGATTGCCAGTGGCGGTGTTGATGTCTTCGTTGAACGCGGGGTTGTATTTGAGTTCCAGTTGGATGCGCTTGATGAGGTGCGCATCCACCTCTGCGGCAGGCAGACTGTGAACGCCGGCGAGGAGGTAGTTTGCCGCGTCACATAGAAACCACGAGCCACCGAAAACATACGCGCCGCTGTGCCCAGGCAGCAGAGCGCCATCTGCTTGGGAGATGACCCTGAGTCCATAGGGTGATTTCACTTTCTCAGACGTGCGGTAGTGAGTGAGCACTTGCTCATCGGTGAGCACTTTTCTGCCGAAGACGGCATATGTCAGCGTCGCACCATACAGCACGTCCTGGCCGAGGATGTCAGGTTGCATCCGGCTTGTGGGCATGAAGCCGAGTTTTTGGTTGAACAAGCCCTGATACGCGGAGATGGCCGTTTCGATGTCAGCCTCCGTCACAGGCAGGCCGAGTTCTTGGGCTGCCATCAAGGCACCGCAATGAAAGCCTTGATTGGACGCAGGGGTGTCGCCTTCAGGGTAGGGCAACATGTCCATGTAGGTTTTGAATCCGCCGGGTGGCTTGGCGGTAGGTGTGTGTGGATTGACGAACAGGCCGTTGCGTTCGTTCCGGCGGATGAAATCGAAGGCCGTGCGCACCAGTTTGTCATCGGTCGTGCCGCCGGCTCGTTTCTGCAGCACGGACCAGATCAGGTAATACTGCGCATTGTCCTCGTAGGTGATGCGGCCCGGATAGATACTGCGCAGCGCTTCGATGGTCTTCTCCGCGTCATCAAGGCCGAGAGCCGTGTAGAATCCATCGGTAACCCATTGCTTCCAACCGTAACCAATGCCGGAGTGGAAGATGTAGCGTCCTTCCACGCCGCCCTGTCGGAAGAGATTGCGGCGCAGCAGATAGGAAGAGGTGTTCCGCAGGATCGCCTCGACGGATGAAGAGTTCCATCCCTTGCCATTGGCCACGGCCACATGCGCTGCGAGCTGCGCGTCGTAGTGGGATCGTGCCGTGCTGCCAAAGACCCACGTCGTGTAATGGCGGGTCTCGCCAGGAGCGAGCGCTTGCCAGCCGTCCATGCGGTAGCGATCCACAACGGGCTGCTTTTGGATGAGCAGGTCATAGGCATCGCGTCCATCACCGGGATACACGACGAGCCGCTTCACTTTGGGGTCGATGAGCAACTGGCAGCGGTTCTCCCACAAGCCCGGCGAATCCGCAACGATGCCAAACATGCGGTCGGCGGTGCGCAGCATGCCGATCGGAAACGTCTGGCCTTTGACATCCGCATACTCCGGCCCTCCGCCGATGGTGTCATAGAGAACACGCTCTTTCTCCGGCCCGGAGAAGGACGCAAAGTCACCGTCCACGGCTAGATCGAGCGAAAATGCCGCTGTGAACTGCTGCGCTGAATCCGCCGTGACTTCCAGCGTGCGTTCGACCAGCGAAGGTGTCTTCTGCACCAGCCTCCAGCGCAGGGTGAGCGCGCCGATCTTCTCCGGCCCCACTTCAACGACACCATCGCGTTCGGTCTTCGAACGGAAGCGGACCGGCGTCCATTCTGCGCCGGGGAGCTTCAGCTCGACGCCTGCGGGCGCGGTGTCGGAAGAGCGGGCGATGAGCGTTTCTCCCGAGTGGTATTCGATCCGTTGAATGCCCTCTTTCTCCACAACCTCAGGACGGACTTCGATGGTTTCTGCGCGAGCAGCGAGCGGCGCGAACAGCAGGGCGGTGAGGAAGGTGAGAGTGGGTTTCATGGTCAGTCAAAGTAGCGAATAAAATAAGCACGTGGAATGGCCGAACCTGTCGAAAACATGGCAATTCCTGAACGGTCAATGTGACGAATCCAGTTGGCTGGACGCGTTCAGTCAAATCACACTCAGGAATACCCATCATGCATCTCGGAGGAAACTTTGATCTCGACGGCCAGCGGTTCAGCGCGCGGCTCGTCAGCGCCTTGACAGAGGTCCGGCAGTTCATGGCCGACTGCTGGTTTCCCTCGTGCTGGAACCACTGGGTCATCGACATGGTTCACGCCGACCAGCATCACCGCATCGGTGATGGAAAGGCGTTTGTGCGTGAGGCGGGCAGCGCTGTCATCTATCGCCCGAAACTGCGCTACTGGGAGCGGCAGGAGGCCGGGAAGTCCCAATACGAATCGTGGATCATCTTCAGCCTCGGCGGGCAGTTGGAACAGACGTTTCAATCGCTGGTCGGCCGTGCCGGTTACTGCCACTTCCGCGATCCCGACCATGTGGTGACCAATCACCTCCGCCACATCAGCGAACACGCCTTTCATCGTCGGCAGGGATTTGAATTGCTGGCGCAGGGAGAAATGCTCGGGCTGCTGGGCAGGCTCATTGCCGCACCACAGGTCGGCACACACCTGCGTGAAATCCGCAGTCTGGAGTCCATCGCCCATGCGGGCAGCATGGAAGCCCGGATCGAGGCATTCATTCGTGCCCGCATCAATCAACCCCTGACCGTTGCCGACCTTGCCGGGCACTTGAACCAGAGCGTGTCCGCCTTCAGCCATGCCTATGCGAAGCATACGGGAGAGACTCCCTATCGAGCGATCACCCGGCTGAAGATGGAAGCGGCCAAACGGCTTCTGATCGACCAAGGGAACAGCGTGAAACAAACTGCCCTGCATCTTGGTTTCTCATCGGAGTATCAGTTCTCCCGCGCTTTCAAGCGTAACGAGGGGGTTGCTCCGAAACTGTATGTCAAAGCCATGACGGCCAAACACTTGGACTGACCAGGATGGCCTGGGAAATCAGGAACATACTCGTCGTCTCCGCTCTTGACGCGTTCGGCGCCTTCTCGCCCAGGTATGCCGTTCCTCAGCTCGGTTCTTCTGCCTAGCATCATCTCGGCAACCTCCCAGGCTCCAATCCCACAGGCTTGCCATCGCTTGCCTGGCTTAGCGCCACGCTCGGTCTTGCTGATATACACTCGGCTAATACCACTCTCACGAGCCAAGGCGGCCGTTGCTCAAACCCATCGCTTCCCGGAGTGCCTGCAAGCGTCTCGGCAAACAGCCTGCCACGCTGATTTCCAAAGAATGCAGGCAACGGTGAGGGTGGGTTCCATGCCGAAAGAGCAGAGCGTGGAGTTCCTGCTGAATCGGTGTGTCTCACGGCTGCGCTACGTTCGAATGGTTGGGGGCCGCATTGCGAATGCGGATCGACGCACGCAAATCATCCACGAAGTGCCCGGCGAAAGTCATCAGATCGGGCAGCGACGGCTGGTCCCCGCTTCCTTTGGGCCAGCGGCGGAAGGACACCTTCAGCATCACAAACTCGGTGCCGGTCGGCAGCAGCAGCCGCGTGGAAGCAGTCTGCCAGGTGGCCGGATCGCGATCCATTGAATTACACGAGCCGTTACTAATGGCCAACGCGTCTTCCATCAGACTTTCCTCCGTGGAGCCGAGTTCGCCGAGCGCGTAAAGCGTGACCACTCCGTCATAGCGCTGCGAATCCGGGAAAGGCCCGGCATTGAAGAGGGTCGAAAGCGTGATCACTACCTCATCGCCGTTGGCCTCGCGCATAAAAGGTCGGACATCGATGACCCGACTCAGATCACCCTGCCGGTTTGGCATTGATGACGCCTTGCCCTCGAAATCGGAACGCAGCATGCGGACCATCTTCGTTCCCTGCGCGGGTTTCACGTCCTCATACCTCTCCACGACCTCCGAGTAATCCCCACTCCACAGGTTCACGTCCTGCGGTATGCCCTTCACCAACGGCGCAGGTCCGCTCTCAAAGCTCTCCTGCAAAAGCGAGATCACTTTCTCGACCGACCGTGCCCCGAAACCAAACACCATTGAGGCACTGAACAAGCCGATCACTAAGCCGGCAGCAGCAGCGGTGAGCGGACGCCATGCGAACCAGCGCGTGGAAGTCGCACCCACGGGTGTCAGCGCACGTTGAGAAAAAGGCACTGGCAGGCTCAGCGCCGTCTGTGCCGACTCCGCCGCGGCTTCGAGCGCGGAATCGAGATTGAGTGCATCGAGATACCAGTCGCGCAACGTGGCATCTGTTTTGAGTTGCTGCTCCAGCGCCTCCGTCTCGGTCTCCGTGATCGTGCCGGAGATGTAGCGTTGGATGAGATCATGCCAGTTCGTCGTCATATCGGTTCCTCCTGAGCCAGGGTGCGGCGCACGCACTCCAGCAGGGCCTGCCGGATGCGGTGCAGTTTCTTGTAAATCGCCATCGCGGTCTCGCCGCGTCGCGCTGCCAGATCGTCCATGCGCGTGCCCTTCGTGTAGGCGGTGAGCACCAGCTCGCGCTGCACTTCCGGCAGCTTTTCCAGGCAGTGCTCCAACGCCTCGCGCTGAGTGACGTGCCGCTCCTCCAGCTCCGCCTGCCGGTCCGCGAGCTGCTGGATCAATTCCTCGCCAAACACATGCCGGTCACGCTTTCGACGTTGGAGATGATGCAGCACCTTCATTCGCGCCACGCCAAAGGCCCAATGACGAAAATCAACGGCGCCCTCAAACTTCTGCCACAGCGTCACGATCACCTCCTGCATCACCTCCGAGGTCTCATGCCGGTCCGGCAGCATCGACCGCACATAGCCATGCAACGCCTGCTCCTGCTCCGCGTAGAGGCGGAGGAACTGGTCGTGCTGAGGATCAAGCGGCGGCGGCATGGTGGTCTGTCACCTTCAAAGTCACAACAACCGGCCCCATTTGCCGAAAAAAGATTTCAGTGGGTGCAGTCCTCCTCAGACCAGGGCGACTCCAAAACCAAAATATCCCGCTGATGCGGCGAGACGCTGTTTCACGGATGAGCGCGATGACGGCCCCATCAATCGAGCCATGGCCAAGCCGGACGGACGCGGTTTTGCAGTCCAGTTTCCATCCGCGCATCTGCTTCACCTCCGAACATTGAACCTGGGCTCAGAGTGCGCACCGGGAGCTTGGGGGAACGATCAGCGCGTGGCTGCTGGAACGCCGAAGCGGAGCGGCGGGGCACCGCGCTGGTGAGCGCCGAAATCGGGGGCGGGGCCGGAGTAGGTGGGTGTGAAATTGGGAATGGGCTGGCCCACGGCCGCGCCCGGGCTGTCGGGGGTGAGCTGGAAGCGTCCGGTGCGCGTGGCGGGGTCAAAACCGGAGCCCTTCGCATAGCGGGGGAGACCGTGGATGCCGTGTCGCTGCATCTCCTCGGGCACACGACCATTGGTTAGGTCGTAGTCGAAGTCGTTGCCCTTGTTTTCCTCGGCGGAGCTGACCATGGGGTCCCGCTCGCTCCGGATCGGCAGGAGATTGTTGCGCGAAGTGGCGTGCTTCACGATGCGATCTCCGCCGAGTCCGCCACTGGGCAGCCATCCGTCTTCGTCGAAGACCGTGTTGTGAAAGATGTATTGCAGACCGGTCATCCACTTCTCTCCGCCTGCATTTCCCATTTTGAGAAAGCTGTAGCCGGGTAGCTCGGGCGTGGCCTGGCAGCGTCCGGTGACGTTTCCCCAGATGTAAAGGGGGCCGATGGAGGTGGCGGCATTCGCGATCATGTTCACGGCCTGCGTGACGTAATTTCCCCAGACGCGGACGTTGCGTCCGCCCCCTTCGACTTCGAGGCCGTCGTCCCAGCAATCACGCAAGACATTTCCATAGATGTCGGAGTCGGGACCCGGTGATCCACGAAAGCTGCCATTGTCTCCACCGCCGATGATGTCGTTGAACCGGTGCTCGGGATCGGACCAGCATTCATTGTAGCGGATGACGTGATTCCCAGCGCTGTTAAACAAAGTGATGCACTGGGGGCCTTCGGGGTGCGTCGGATATTCTGGCTCGTGCCAGTGGTTCGCATCCTCGGCGGGATGATGCAGGAGACAGCGCTGGACGATGAGCCGGGCGACATTCTGATCCCGGCTGAAGATCGCAGCGTCGTAGTCGCGACCAAAGCCGGTCTCGGGATTGTGACGGCCCCAGTCCGCAATGTCGCAATCTTCGATGACGATGTCGTGGCCGCCGAGGATGGTGATGGCACCGATGATGCGCTGGAGATCCTCCCCATTGCGCCCCGCGCCGCGCAGCGTGAAGCCGCGCAGAATCACGTAGGAGGCATCGACTGTGATGCAGGCATCGTGCTCGTGGCGCATGTCGAGAGTGGCACCTCGGCCATCAATGACCCGCCATGCGTCAGGCAGGCCGCTCTCGGTGATCTCGAGCGGCGAGCGGCGACTGCCCACGCGGACCACTTCACCTTCCGGGAAATGCTCGCGCCAAGTCCGCGCTTTCATCTCGGCACGTTTGGTGGTGCCTTCCAGCTTCAGTTCGACCTGATACTCGGAGCCGGGCTCCAGGTGGACGATACTGCCCCGGTAATCGGCGAGGTCTTCTTTGGTTTTTGAGATCGGGTGAAAGCGCAGCGGCAGCGCCTCCTGCCACGCGCCCTCGCCCGCAGCCCGATAGCGCACGAGGACCTGCCGCCCTTTATCGCCGCCTTTGGGCGACCAGTAGAGCCCGAGGCTGTGGAAGGTGGGGATGACCACGGGCTCGGCACCGCAGAGCCCACATGGTAGAAGCAGCAGAGCGAGGAGAAAGCGGGGCATTGAGGGAATCATAGGGCAAGAATCGCGGGACGGGCGGAGTGAACGATGTGCATGGCGGGTGGCTTAAGTTTGCACAGGAAACACCGACCCGCTTTGTAGGTCTAGCCTGCATTTCTCATACTTGGGTGCTCGCTCGGCGGCTTTGTAGCGCGGAACTCCGATTCCGCGAAGGTGTCATCTCGGAATCGGAATTCCGAGCTACATGACGCGTCTCGCGAGCCTGTGACCACTTGTCAAAAAGAGTGTAAGAAATGCGGGCTAGCATCCAACTCCTCCTCAACCCGTTTCAGAAACAAGCGGCGGATACGGCTTGTGCTCGTGTTTGGGTTTTTGTGGTATGGTGCGGCAGCAGCATGCTGCTTTCATGAAGGAAGAGACTCGAACCTCTGTGCTATCTTGGATGAATGCCACCAAAACAGATTCGAAGTCTTCTTGACCATGGCCTAGCGCGACGCCTTCGCAACCAACCCCACCGATCCAACCCGTGATACCGATGCTATCTTGTTTCGAATAACAAAACGGCGGCGTCTCGGGCAGGGACGCTCAGTTTTGCGGACGATGTTCCAGCGTCGTAGTTCAGCAAGCGGCCGCGTAGGACGCTGGGAGTGGAAGGTGCGCGCACGGTGATCTCACAGTCCTTGGACGTCGGGTTCACTGCCCAGGTCGCCGTCCTTGAACCACTGGCAAAGTGACGAACCACGCACTGGTTCTCCACCGAATCCACTTCGCCTTTCGACTGAAGCAAAGCATGAAGCACGGCCCGCGAGGGCGCAGCTTTGTTCATGGCATAGCTGGGATTGGAACCGATCAGAGTGATGGAGCCAGTGCCAACTTTGCGCCGGACGATCGCAGGGCTGCGGTCCTCGTAGTGGCCGAGGACTTCGATGCCCTCGGTAGCGCGGAAAGTTTGGCGATAGAGGGCGCAGGGAAGCTCGCCTGCTGCGCTTTGAATCTTCAATCCTTCATGCTGATCGAGCGCAAAACTGCCGTGCTCGACAATGGGGCCGAAGAGATCGCC
Source organism: Akkermansia muciniphila (assembly GCA_945863205.1). Taxonomy (GTDB): domain Bacteria; phylum Verrucomicrobiota; class Verrucomicrobiia; order Verrucomicrobiales; family Verrucomicrobiaceae; genus Prosthecobacter. Next base: position 17,481 of record CAMAZK010000023.1, read on the forward strand.
AAGCGCACGATTCGGCTGCTGCGGGAAGCTATGGGCGATTTCGTCAAAGTAACCCGCGCAGGCTTCGAGCACGAGGTGGCCGCCTGCCTCTGCCCAGGTCACGAGAGTGCTCAGAGTCTGCCCTGACATGGCGACAGGAAAAGGCACATAAGCCACCTGATGCGCTCGCAGCATGGCGGCATCTGGCTTGGCGAAATCACAGGTTAGACCTGCTGCCGTGAGTCCTCGGTGGAGACCGCGCACACAGCCTGCATAGGCGGTGGTATCTCCCTGCATGGCATAGCACCAATCCTGCGCTTCATCCACAAGCACGATGGCCACATCACTGCGCACGGGTTTCATTTTCCATAGGGGACGGACATCAGGCTGCGCGGCCCAGGCGGCGAGTTGCTTGATCTCTGCGGATTTCGCGGTGCGGCTGCCATCATCCGCATACCAGCCGAAGGCGTTGAAAAGCGGCCCGTCGAGCAGGGAGCGCCAGCGGGGATTCATGTATGCGGTGGCTCCCGTGGCCATGGTGATCAGCGCATCCAGTCGGATCGCGGCAGGATCGTTGAGTTCATCCATGACGGGTCGGGGATCGCCGATTTTCCGGCGAAACCACTGCGGCCCACCGATGGCCTCCGCCCGCCAGAAGGGCTTCCCCTGTGAAGCACCGCGAATGAGATCGCCGGAGAGCAGAACGGGATGGCCGTTGCCGAAGTAATGCGTGTAGCCGAAGACCTCGCAGTGATCCGCTGCACGAAAGTCGTCCCCCACGCAGACGCTGGCATCGGCGTGGGTCTTCGCGTTGCCGTGTGCGATGATCATGGCTTTTGGGTCGGCTTTTCTAAGCACGTCGCGCCGCCAGCGCATCCAGTGGTGAGCGTCGTCATTGCGCCAGCGGATGCTATCGAGGAAGTCGGGAAACAAGACTGGCGTGCGCGGCAGTTCGATCTGATCAAAGGCCGGGAGACTGGGGCGATGCCAGCGTTTCGCCAGCGTGGCGATGTCGCCATGAGTCGCCTTCAACCCATCCCGAAAAGCCTGCTGACAGGCTGAGCAGAAGCACAGGCGCTCAGCCACGTATTGGGTGCATTCATTCCAAATGTCGTAACCGAGCAGCGCCGGATGCCCGCGAAAGCGGTCTGCCATCGCCGTCAAAAAACGTTCCGCTGCTTCGCTCACCGCAGGGTGGTTTAGGCACAGGGCATGGTGCCCGCCATTCACACTGCTGATATGCATTTCACTCTGGCGTTTCTGGCCTGAAGCCATCTCGATCCGCGCCTCAGGATGCGCGGCGATGAGCCATTCGGGGAAATCCACGAGCATCTCGGCAAGCACGACACCAATGCCGTGCCGCGCTGCGAGGTCGAGCATCGTCGCGTAGTCATCCCACACGAACTTCCCCGGCGAGACCTCAACCACATTCCACGGCACCCAATGCCGAAACAAGGTGTGCCCATCCTCCGCCGCAACCCGGTGATCGCGTTCCCAATCTTCACGCGGCGGGTTGTTTTGACCTCGGAAATAGACCGCGCCGAAGTGAAAGGCATCCGCCGACCACGGTGATGCCGCCTGCGCCAATCCCCGCGAGGCACCGAGCAGACCAGCGCTCGTGAGAGAGGTGGTCTTGAGAAAATGGCGTCGGTTCATGCTGCGATTCTTGATGGCGAAAGGTGACCGTTACTTCCCCAACTCCATCAAGAAAAGTCCGAAGCCCTGACCCGCCTCCATCCCGCTTTTGCCAAGGGTGAAGGCCAGGTGCTTGCCATCGTCACTGACGACCGGCTCGCCTGCCTTGTAGCCTTTGAAGTCCGTGAAGAAGGTCAGTCTCTCGGCCTTGCCGGTGCCATCCAGCGCCAGCTTCCAGGCATCAATCAACGGCCAGTGATTGCCGTGATGCTCCGCCCGCTCCACCAACGTGTGTTTGCCATCGGGGAACATGCCCTCGATCTCTTCATAGTGATCGGGCGAGCGGGAGAGATTCGTCAGCGCACCGCTATCGAGGTCGAGCAAGAAGGCTTCGCTGTTGGCGGTGCCGTTGAGTTCGTAAGCAGTCACCGTCAGTTGCGTGTCGAGCGGCGGCACGAAGTTCTGAGCCTCGATCCAGCGCTGCGGACGGCTGCCTTCGGGGAAGTCGCTCACTTGAACGACTTGGCGCTTGTTCACGAGCTTTGGAACACCGTTTTCATACTCCAGATCTGCTGTCGAAATGCGGTCCTGCAAGCCATGCGTCCACGCGATGCGGAGGCGATGACGCGATACCGCCGGGCCTTCATCGCAGTGCTCATTGAGTGGCACAGGCGGCTGGGTGAAGCTCTTGTCCAGCACGCTCAGGTAGGAGGAGCTTCGCGCCTTTTGCCGAGCCTCCTTGGCCGTGCGATCAAAGGTGGCGACGGGCCCGCTCAACAACACATCGCCATTGCTCAAGTAGAGCGCCCGAGTGAAGCCGTGGTGCTTGAAGTGATCCGTGCAGGGCGTGATGCGACCCGTAGCGATCTCGTATTCATAGACATCGCCGAAGACTTTGGACAGAAACAGAATGCGCTGCCCGTCCTGACGAAAATCAGGCCGCTCGCCCCACGAGGTCAGCTGTTTCACATTGGCTGGCAAATGATCGAGCGGCGAACCATCACGCCGAGTCTGAGCCCGAGCAGAACTCAACAGACACGAGGAAATAACAAGTAGGACAACAAGGAGACGGAGCTTGGAAGGGAAACGGATCATGATCGTGCTTCAGGTCGCATGATTCGAGAGAGGATTCAAGTGTTGCCACAGCCTACGAGAGCCTGTCGTCCGTGTCTTACCATCTCAGTGAATGCATGACGCACTGCATCTAGTGCGGCGACGTTGGGTGAGAGTGCCCGCTAGTCCGAGCGTCAGCAGCAGGACTCTGGAAGGCTCAGGCACGACGACGTAGATGCCCAGGACGCCTTGGCTCGTCCAAAGTGAGGTGTCCCAGAGGAGGGAGCCGCTGAGCGTGGGCAAATCTAGCTGGCTGGTGCTGAGGCCGTCGATGGCGGAGGCGTGATTGCTGCCGCTAAGGTTGGCCCAGTCGAGCAGATCAAAAAGGTCTTTCTCTGCTGGAGTGTAGCCGCTGGCGAAGGTGATATTGAAGCTCCCAGCGCCGAGGGCGCTGAAGTCGAGCTTGTTGCTGGTGCTGCCGCCGTTGAAGACGAGACGATCACTGCCGCCTGTGGCTGTGCCGGTGACAGAGGCAAGCGTTCCATCTGGATTGTAGGTGGGTGTGAGGCCATTCAGACCACTGGTGCCAAGCTGGAAGTCGGCGGTGGATGTGGCGGTGTGAGTGACATTTCCACTCACGGGTGTGAAGGTGAGTGTGCCAACGCCGCCACTGGTCTCGGGTGATCCTGGAGACAAACTGCCGGCTACGGTGACACTGTTCGTGCCGGTGGGAGAGATGGTGCCATTGCCACCTATCACAGCTCCGGTGATGACGGAGACGGAGCCTGTGCCGGTCGCAGAACCGGAGGTATTGTTTGCCAAAAGTGTTCCTGCGGCCACCACGGTGCCGCTGGCATACGTATTGCCTGTATTCGTGAAAGCGAGTGTTCCCGCACCGGTTTTATTCAGGCTGCCGTTGGTGATGGCTCCGCTCAGTCTGGCGTCCACAGCGGCTGAGCCGTTACGCACTTCAATGGTCTGGGTGTCATTGGCTAGGTTGAGCGGATTTTGAAAATCCACCATGCTGTCAGCGGTGGTGGAGGAGAGCAGGAACTTGGCATTGCGGGAGGCGACAAAGCCGTCCACCCCGAACGTCACCGTGCCACCAGATCCACCGAGGTTGACCGTGCGGTCCGCACCGTAGGCGCTGAAGCCGAAGCTAGCAGCCAGCGTGTTGTTGCCACCGCCGTTGTCATCCCGGCGTCCCTGGACCTGACCGGTGGCAGTGCCCAGCGCACGAGTGAAGTCGTAGCCAAGCTCCAGAACGGAATCGGCCATCGTGAGGACACCTGCTGTCAATGCATTGGCTGAGGACGCACGGTAAGTGCCTCCCCACACCAAGGTGGCACCGGTGGAGCCGCTGTGATTCCCTGTCACCTCGAGCAATCCGGGGCCAAACTTATCGAAGTCCGCAGTCGAGGTTCTGGTGCCATTCAAAGTGAGCTTGCCTGGCCCCATCACGATCACTCCAGAGGATGGCGTGAGATTGCCATAGTTCGTGATGGTAAAGTCGTTCGCTCCATCCATCAGAATCGCTCCCCCGCCATTTAGGTTAAAGCCTCCCATGTTGAGCGTTTGATTGGCAGATGCGCCTTCGATCCGGATGGTCAAGATGTCCAAGTTGGCCGTGCGTGTTGTGTTGCTGCTGATGGCAAGGTTGCTAGAGAAACCCGCTGCTCCTGAGCCGGAGGGCAGTGTGGTGAGGCTGGTCAAGCCGACGATGAAGCCGCTCCCATTCAAAGTGGCAAAATGGGTCTTGCCGTCCGTTCCCTTGATCGTCGCAACGGACCTGCGGGCATTGACGGTGTCAGCAATGATGCCGCGGTCCACCCGGTAAGCGCCTCCCGTGAAGCCAAAATTGACGCCGTCAGTCACCTGCGCTTGGCCGCCGCTAGAGAGATCAAAATGCACCATGCGGCCCGCGCTGGAGCTGTTCCACGATTGCCAAGTCCGCCCGAGCACCAGAGTCGTGCCGGCACCGCCGTTATTATCCACCGAGATGGTGCTGTAGCCCTGTGAGAGGCGTTGATTGCTGCTCAGTGTGAGACTGGTGGTGCCGGTGCTGTTGCCTTTGAGCACCAGTTGTCCGGTTCCTGCGCGTCCGGGTGCGACACTGCTGCCACTCGTCAGCACGGTGTTGCCACCCGAATAGTCAAGCACCACGGTGCCACCGAAACCGCCACTCAGGCTTTGCGGTGTGTCGCCGCCATTGACGACGCCCGCGAAGGAGTTGGCCCCGGAGAGGATCAGGGTGCCAGCACGGTGGTTGGCCACGGCGGTCAGTCGTGGAGCGCCGCCGCTCGTGTTGTCCGTGATCGCACCTGCCACTTCGATGAGACCCAACCCACGAAAGCTGTAAGTGGTCGATCCCGTGCCGCTGGCTGCGCCGAGCACGCTGAGGTTGCCCAATGTCAGCTTGGCGGCGGGGCTGAAGTTGATGATATTCTGAGTCGTGTAGAGGATGCTCTGGGAGTCGGTGACGATGGAGGCGCTCACGGTCTGGTTGTTTACCACCGTCGAGTTCAGGCGGATGATGTTTCCACCCTGGAACGAGTTGATGGTGCCGTTGCTGATCGAGTAAGCCGCCGCGTTGGAGGTGTCGAAGACGATGCCGTTGTTTCCGAAGTTCCCCAGCGTGATGGAGCCGCCGCCGAGGGTGATGTTGGTATTGCCGTTGCCCAAACTGTTGAAAGTGGCGATCTCGCCGCTGGCGTTCGGAAATGACGCGCCGGACCAGTTGCCATTGAGCTGCCAGACATTGCTGGTGGCTCCCGTCCAGGTGCCGCTGGCGGCCTGTGCCATGCCTGCGGCTGCCAGCATGATGATGGCAAGCAGGCTGGAGAGGAGGCTGGATGGGAATGTCATGGTCGTCAGGGGTGGTGACCTCTTGTTGTTTCCGCTCTTTGAACTTCCAGCGGCGCTTTCGAGGTGGCTTAGCCAATCACACTTCCCGTTTTGAAAAGATGAGCAACGCCGTGTTTGTCGAACGTTCAAACGCTCACGCAACGGGACCCTTTGGCACTCAGCGCTGCGGCTGAATCGTGGTGCCGGGGGACCATGCGCCTTCGATGAGCAGGCTCTTTTGATGGGCGGCGTCTCCAGGCTCCGCACGCAGTATCTGCGCGACGACGACATCCACGGCGGACGCTCCGAGGAGCCGATGCTGCTGGTCGATCCCGGCGAGACCTAGCTGGCGCTGATCTGCATCGAGATCGAGGCTGATGTAACCGATGTCTTCGGGCACACGGAGGCCAGATTTCCGGACGGCAACGAGCAGCAGCGGATCATGGCAGAGCAGGCAGTCGGGCTGCTGCTCCCGCAAGTAATCCGCCAAGTGTGTCACGGTGGCGGCGGTGAAAGCCTGCGGTGCGAGGCGGTCGGACGCAGCTAGCTCCTGCTGCTGCATGGCGAGGAAGGCCCCGGTGTAAGTGTGGCCGAGTGACACATCCAGCGCGGAGCTGATGAAAAGCGCGGGCCGCCGATAGCCCATCTCCATCATGCAGGCAAAGGTGCGCCGTAGCGCCGCAAAGGCATCCGTCATGACGCTAGGCACGGTGAGGTTTTGCGGGCAGGCATTGACGACGACGCAGGGCAGGCCAGTGCTGACGCGCGCTAAACTCCTGAGGCGGGCGGGAGGTGCGCTCTGCGGCCAGCCCAGAAAGATGGCGGCCCTGATCCCGCGTGCCCGCAAGACCTGCCTGAGATCGCGTTCACCTCCCGGAGTGCCGACGGGGTCGATGAGGTCGATGTTGTATCCGAGGTCTCCGGCGCGGGCGCGGCAGCCTTCGGTGGCGATGTGGGCTGGGCGCTCGCCCCAGAAGGAGAAGACGGCGATGTTGGCCTGGTAGGTTTTCTTCTTTCGCCCCTGAATCTGGGCCATCAGGCAGGCGAGATCCGCATCGGGCGCATAGCCGAGTCGGGCAGCCTCTGCTTGGATGAGCAGCCGCGTTTTGGAGGCCACACGGGCATCGTCGCGCAGCGCCATGGAGACGGTGGACTTCGCATAGCCCAAGGTCTCGGCAAGTTGTTGCAGGCTGATTTTGCTGGCGGGATTCAACGCTTCGTTGGCAGGGGGTGGGAAGGATTGAGCGTCGGCTCTGCAGGGGCGCTCACCATCCGGCGAACAGAGCAGCCGCGTTTTTGAGGCTCTTCTGATGGGCGGCCACGACATCCTGGGTATCGGGCGAGCCTGTTTCGACGGCTTGCTCAAGGACGAGGTGCGGTTTCATGCCGTGTTGGTCGAGCCAGGCTTTGAGTCTCGGGTGATCGATGTCGCCTTCGGCGGTGAAGACTTCACCCCACTTGCCGCTGACGGACTGGCGCAGGTGCAGCTCAATGACGCGGCTGCCGTAGTGGCCGATGGCATCGAAGAGGGCCACCTGCGAATCACCGCAGCCGCGAAAGATCCAATGCGCATCAAGGCAAAACTTCACCAACTCCGCATCTGTCGCGGTGAGCATGTGATGAAACTCCCGAGCCCCCTGGCGCAGCTCGCTGTCGTGGTTGTGATAGGCCAGGGTGATGCCGAGTTTTTTTAACTCGCCTCCGAGTTGATTGAGCGATGCGGCCTGCGTGAGCAACTGCGCATCCGTCTTGTCCTCGGGTCCGCCCCAACGGATCGGTGCGGGATTGGTGACGATGATTTTCACGCCGATCTCCGCTGCCTTCCTTGCCACGTCGAGCGCGGAGGCGATGCTCGTTTTGGCCGCTTCGGCGTCATGCAGGAGGCTGTTCACATACAGCGAGCGCATTTCCAGCCCATGCTTTTGCAGCCGCTCCGCGAGTCCGTCGAACTCGGCGATGGCGCGAATGTTCGGTTCGTAGCCGGTGATGCCCGTCGAGGCGATGGCGGCAAAAAGCTCGTCCGTGTGTTGCACGAAGTCCTTGCCAGCACGCTTGGCGAAGGTGCCCCATGGATAGGTGTTGGTGGCGATGTGCAGTTTCCTGGAGTCTGCGGCAGACGCGGCGCTGACAGCAGCAAGAGCGGTGGTGTGGAGAAAGGTGCGTCGGTTCATGGGGAAAATTTCACTTCGCTGGTGCAACGAGCGCGTTAAAAGCGTTAGGGTCGCCGATGGCGATAGCGTCGAGGTCGAGGCTGTTCGCACTGTCAGGAGCGGAAAGCAGTTTGAGGCGATTCGCCCCCTTGCGCAGCGGAACGGACTCCACCGTGATATTGGCAAAGGTGCCGCCAGTATCGGGCAGAACGATGGCGTTGGGCGAATCACTGCCCTGGATGCGCAGCAAGGCCGTGGTGCCTTTGGAGCGGTAACGCAGGGTGAGCGTCTGCGGACCGGTGGCGTGGACTTCGGTCCATTCGATGGAGAAGGTTTTGCCATTGCCCGAAAGGTAAGCACCGCCGGAGAGGGCGATTTTGTAATCAAGCGAGCCGCCAAGATTGTGCTCGAAGAAATCAGACAGCTCGCCCTCGTAGATGCCGTCGGCAGGCGGCACTGGGCTGGGCGGTGCGGGATTGGCTGGAGCCTGTTCTTCAGCGATGAAATCAGAGCGGAAAGTCGGTGCGGGCAATCCGGCGGAGTTCACGAGATTGCCCAACTGGATGAGGTCGTCCGCCCAGGTGTAGCGGGCCTGAGTGGGCGCGGGGACTGCCGGACTGGTGAGGGTGAGGTGGCTCTTGCCGATCTCGGCTTTGGCCCAATGAAACTGACCGTCTGCACCGGCGATGGCCATGCCGAGAAGCTCGGTGGCGGGATTCGCTCCGGCTTGAAGGGTGGTGGGGATTTTCGGATCGAGCGCGAGACCTTCACCGGTATGGCGGAAGTGCAGAATGAGTTTGCCGCCCTGGATTTCCTGCCGCTCAAAAATGGGTCCCTGAGGTAGGACGCCACTACGGCCCATGACGCGATGTTGATAGACCCGCGCGGCACGTTCTCCTTTGGCAAGGGCGTTGCGTGGATGGATGTCGCCATCGGAAGTGTCCCAGGTCGTGACGAGATAAGTATCAGGCAAGGCGAGCGCGGAGAACTGCCCCTGACGGATGCGGGTGGTGCGGTCATTGCCACCCGTGGCGACGGGGCCGTCCTGGGCTTTGCGCCATTGATCGCGGATCGTGGGGAGCTGCGGGATGATGACGATGAGTCCGGGATTTCCCGAGAGCGTGCGCCAGTGGGAGATGAGGCTGCGCAGCCATTGCCCGTATTGGGCGCTGTCCGCTTCGAGGCCGCCATTGTTTTCTCCCTGATCCCAGATCATGCCGCGAAAGGTGTAGCCCATCGCGGGGCGGACGAGGTTGGTGTAGTGGCGGGCGGCACCGGGCTTGGCCGCGGACTCGGGATGCTCCGCGAGCGTGAGCGGATCCATCCACTCGTGAATGGCAGAGTTCACATAAGCGGCGCTGTAAAGGCCAACGGGGATCTTTTGCTCCTCGGCGCGGTGAATGGCGCGGGCGAAAAAGTAGGCCTGCGCATAGATAAACTGGATGTTGAAAGTCTCGGCCTTCGTCCAGCCGCTACGTTGTTGGAAAGAACGGATCAGCGGAAAGTTGTCGCCCTCCACCAGCGGCGCGTATTCCTTCTTGCCGACCGGATTGGCCATGTTCGACTGGCCGCTCATGAGCCAGACATCGCCAAAGAGGACCTCGGTGATCTCGCGCGAGGCACCGCCAGCGGCGATGACGAGCGTGTAGGGTCCACCTGCGGCCGTGGGGTCTAGTTTTACCTGCCAACGGCTGTTTGCGGCGACCGGGGTTTGCTTCGACTGCACGATACTACCCGCAGCATTTTTCAGCGTGATGGTGACGGTTTCCCCCATATTCCCGGAGCCGAAAATCGCACAAGGAAGGTCGCGCTGGAGCACCATGCGATCACTGAAAAGCGCGGGCAGAGAAACGTCTGCGCGCACGAGCGGCGCGATGGCGATGAGAAGACAAAGCAGCTTGGGGAGGTGCCGGCTCATGGCTTGCTTGGGGACTTGGGTTCGCCGTAGGCGAAGGAGTTGCCTGACCAGCCGATATAGACGCGGCCAAAGATTCCCGGGTCGCCGGCGATCACCGTGACAGAATCGAAGATACCCAGCGGATAGCCCGCCACGCGATCCCAGGTGGCTCCCTCATCCGTGGAGCGCCATACACCCCAGGCGGAGTCGGCGGCGGAGCGTCCGAACACGAAGAGCGTGGGATAGCCGCCCTCGACTTTTGCTTTACCAAAGCCCAAGGCCCAGGCCTGATCAAAGAACGGCAGCGCAGTCCACGTCACCCCGCCATCCGTGGAGCGGGAAAGCGCATCAGGCTTGGCTGCATAATCACGGCCATGCATAAACCAAAGATGGCCTGCGCGGCGAGGGGTGGCTTCCAGTTTGGAGTGATACGTCCAGCCAGCGAGTTTCGCCCCGGTATCGTGGTAAGTGGCTCCGCGATCCTTGCTGACGAGGATGCGCCCAGGATTCCATTGATGAAGATAAAACGTGCCCGGCAGCGCACCATCTGCCGTGACTCGGCGGCGGCTGCCAAAGGAAAAGGCATGCCAGTCATCGAGCTGAACATTGCTGGCCTTCCAAGTAGCACCGCCATCTGCGGAGTAGTGCAGGCCCTTTTCATCGGAACGCGGATGCCAGACGAGATTCTTGATGTCATCTGCCGCGACGACCATCTCCCCGAAGCGCAGGCCCTTGGGATGATTATCCCCGCGTTCATTGATCGAGCCAAAACGCTTCCAGGTGACTCCCCCGTCCTCACTGGTGCCACTGAAGACTTTGCCATGCACGATGTGATGCGTGACGGCAGCGGCGATGAAATTGGGATTGGCCGGGGTGGTAGCCAGGCTCCAGCAGGAGTTAAACTCATCCGTGAGTCCGAGCTGCGCGGCAGGACCTTTGTCGAGGTCTGTATGGAAGAAGCCGAGGCGATCCCAGACGGCGGTGATGACCTTGCCTCCGGGCATGGAGACGATGTCGTTGGCTACCATTTCCTCGATGCCGTCTGAGACATCGGTGAAGGTGGGCGTGTCGTTGGTGACGAGGGTGTCGTCACTGCGCCAGACGCCCATGCCTTCCGAGAACCAGAGCCGTCCGGGATGATGCGGATCGATGATGAGTTCGCCGATGGAAAGCCAATTGCGCAGGGTGCTGCTCATCTTCCAGCCAAAGGATGACTGGAAGTTCGCGCGGCCTTTGTCACTGAGCGTGTTGGTCTTGAGATTCGCCCACGAAGCACCGGAATCTGTGCTGCGGAAGAACTGCTGGAAACCACCGGCAACTGTGTAAACCACCGCAGGATTGGCCGGATCAACGGCGACTTCACTGAGATTTTGGTTTTTGTTAGGCGTGATGTTGGTCCAGCCCGCCGTGGGATCATAGCGTCGGAGTCCGAAGGCTTTTTTCGCTGCGGCGTAAAGGATGCCGCCCGAGATTTCCATGTCCTCCGCCCAGAGCCCTGCCTCCAGGATAGGTGTCCATGTGAGACCCGCATCATCCGAGCGATAGATGCCGCGCCCAGCCACCGAGGCGTAGGCTCGGCCAGCATTGGCGGGATCAAACAGCACCTTCACCACACCGACCTGATGTTTGTCGATGGCATCGGCGACGGGGATTTGATCCGTGGGAATCTGCGTCCAGTTCATCCCGCCATCGGCAGAGCGCCAGAGGCCTGCGGTGCGGGTGCCATAGAGCACGATGGCGGCGTTCGCAGGATGAACCGCGATCCGCTCAGAGGTGCGATACTCGGCGTTCCCTGCGATGGGAACGCTGAGATGGGTGAGTTCAAAGGTGGTGCCATAGTCGCGGCTGCGCAGCAGCATTCCCGGCGCGCTTGTGCTGGTGCCGGCCGCCACAAAGAGCACTTCCGGCGCGGAAGGGGCGATGGCGATGGACTCGACGTGATAGAGCGAAACGGCCTTCGTTCCGGGATTCCCCTTCGTTTCGGCAAAAAGCGACTTGGGAAGGCTCTCTGCCACGATGAGCTGCCGCCACGAGGCGGTCTCCGCATTCCAGCGATAGACGCCGCCGACATCGGTGCGGCCATAGACGAGATCTTTTTTTCCAGGATGCACCACCAGCCCGGTGACCCAGCCACCACCGCCGATTTTGACAGGCTTCCATTGGTGGTCGGCAGTGAGGTCCGCTGCCTGCGTGTGGAGGGCAGACGAACCGAGCAGCAGAGCGCCTGTTATTAGGATCGACCTCAGTCGGTCCAGAAGTTTGATTCCATCTTCATTCATGGCTGTGACCCTCCATTCAAAATGAACGCCAGGAGGTCCTCGATCTCGGCGCGGCTGAGCGTGTCGAGCAGCGCGGGCGGCATGGGCGAGACTGGCGATGGTTCCCAATTCTTGATGTCGGACTTGGAGAGGGTGACGGACTCGGCCTGCGCGAAGGGATTGATGGCGAGCACGAGCTTCGATTCACGGAAGTTGTTCTGGATGACGCGGCCCATCACGAGGCTGCCGTCGGTCTTGGTGACGATCACATTTTGATGCACCTCGGCGATGACCTTGGACGGCTCGACGATGGACTCGATGAGATCGCGGCGGCTGAAGCGTCGCGCGACGGTGGTGAGATCAGGTCCCATCGGGCGCCCGGTATTGCCGCAGACATGACAGCGTGCGCACAGCATGGCGGTGAACAGCTCGAGTCCGCGTTGGAGATCCGGTTTGGCCGCGCTGGCGTCTGGCTTTTCGAGATCGGCGACGGTCCAATGTTGCACGAAACTGCGAGCGGTTTGCGCGGGCACTGGCTCTGCGACTGGCTCCTCGGCGAGGAGCTTGGCATAGCGCTCGCGGGTGGCGCTGTCTTCCACATTGGCCAAAGCGCTCTTCTCAAGCGCCTGGAAGAACGACGGCATCAGGCGGTCGCCGTAGGAGAAGCGGCGGGCGTGAGCGAGCGCAGTGAAGAAGGTGTCGCGCTGAGTGGCTGTCCAGCCCGATTTCGTTTCGGCAAGCGCTTCGATGTAGTGCAGGCGCTCCATTTGCTCCGTGGCCGAAGCGAGACGTTCCAGCGCGAAGCTCGCCGCATCCGGTGAACCGATGGCAGCGAGGGCTATCGCGAGTTCGCGATTGACCGCATCGGAAGCATCGACTGCGGGTTTCTCGATAGGCTTCATGGAACCCGTCCATTCGCGAATGCGCAGTGAGGTCAGTTTGTCCGCGCGGCTTTTCCCGGTGAAGGATGGCAGCGCGGTCGCAATCGCCGCACGGTCTGCATCCGAGCCGGCGCGAGCGAGAGCGAGCTTCGCGGTGAGACCTGCATCAGCAGCCAGGGCACGCGCCCGCCATGTCTCGACCGGCTGCCACTCCAGTGCGACGCGTGCAGCGTTGCGAATCCACGGATCAGCGCTGTCGAGATGCTGCCAGAGTTCCTCCACGGCAGCGGGATCGGTTTTGCCATGAAAGCGCTCCAGCCGTTTGCGCAGCTCCCGCGCCTGCTGCGAAAACACCGCGCTGGCCTGCGCCTGCTCGCCAGCCGGGGCCGGGTCCGTTTTTTGCCCGGTGTAGCGCACGCGGTAAAGTGATGCCTGCGTGTTGCGCCCGCCCGTCACGAACCACATCGCGCCATCGGCGTCGAAAGCGAGATCGGTTACATTGAGCGGGCGGCCTTCGAGAAAGGTCACGCCGCT
>CAMAZK010000024.1 GCA_945863205.1 Akkermansia muciniphila
CTGAAGGCGAAGATGATGAAGGCGATGAACGACGCGCGAGGGACGGCGGCGCGAAGCACCGTGCGCAGGTACTCGCTGAGATTCTTGTCGTAGCGGGCCATCTCATGCGTCTCGTTGCGAAACGCCTTCACGCTCACGATGCTCTGCAGGCTCTCATCCACCACGACCTGCGAGGCGGCCAGATTGTCCTGCGCTTTCTTCGTTAGCTTGCGAATCCGGGCGCCAAAAATCGCAATCATCACGATGACCACCGGAATGGTGCCGATCATGAAAAGTGACAGCTTCACAGACATGCTCAAGATCAGCACCAAGCAGAGCGAAAGCATGACCGAATGACGGATCAGCATTGGAATCGTCACCACCAGCGTCTCACGCATCGCCTCGACATCGTTCGCCAGACGCGAGGCCAGTTCCCCGACCCGGCGTTGATTCAAGGTCGCCATCGGCAGCCGGATGATGCGGCTGAAGGTGTCCAGCCGCAGCGCCGCCAGCGCCCGCTCTGAGGCCTTCGCGAAAAGCATGATGCGAAAAAAGGCGATCACCGCCTGCACAGCGACGATGCCCACCAGAAACCACACGCTCTGGTTCAGCTCAGCCATCCACTCCGCGCCATGTGCCCCACTGAGATCACTGTCCAGTTCGGCCAACTGCTGGGACACGTCCTGAAGTCCGGCTCCGAACTCCGGCTTCATCACCGCCGGCAGAGGATCCGCCACCACACTGGAGAGCTGGCCCACCGCTGCTCTGAAATGCCCGATCCACTCTGCCCCAATACCTCCTCCGATCCCCTTCCCTGCCAAGGCGGCCAGTTCCTTGATGAAAACGATCGTCAACGAGCCGGTGATGGCCAGCGCGATGAGTGCGGGGACGAAAACGGCGTAGTGCGGCCGCAGGTATTTCAGGAAGAAACCCGCGTCTTTCCATGCGCCTCTGTCCCACAGTTTTTTGCTCGCTCTTTCTTCAGCCATGTCGTGTTCTTCTACTCCAGGCGGACGGTGCTTCGTCGCGTGGGTTTATCGGTCAGTTCCAATACGCACAAACTCTCTGCATCGTCGCCCCGGCGCGAACCGCGGGTGAGGAAAAACTCCCGGCCGCCGCCCGTGAAACGGACATTGATGCCGAACTCGCTGTTTCCATTCCCCAGCGCCCATTCGTGCAGGTAGAGGTAGCCCTTCGGCAGCGAGAGGGTCAGCCGCCGCATGCCATTGGCGGAGCTTGAAAGCCTGGCTCCGATCTCTTTCACATCATAGACCGCCGCGTAGCCGCTGCCGAAGGCCCAGGGCGCGACTTCATGCACGGTGGCATCCCCATCCGCCGCTTTCCCCGTGATCCGCAGAGCCGCCGTGGCACCGGGGGTCAGGCGCTGACCGTAGCTGCGGGCATCCAGGTTCAGGAGCAGCTCGAAGGCCTCGGCCTCTCCACGGTCGGCGAGACCGACGCCTGTGAGATCCAGCGTGAGAAACAGCTTCGTGCCGTCTGCATCCGCCCGGAGGGTGACGGCGCTGGGTTCGCCATCAGCCGCGGCCAGCGGCACAGTTTGCCGGAGGCCAAAGTTCCGCGTGATCTCGACGTGGCGGTCGAAGATTTGCCGGATGCCATTCCCGCTCACCGCCAGATTCAGCGGCAGTCGCTGGCGGAACGGAGCGTCGTCCCCGGCGGGCAGCGGCAGTCTGAGGCCCGGCGTCTCGGAGCCAGCGGCATCGATCTCGAGTTTGCCTTCCTGCTTCTTGCCGGCCCAGTCCGCCTCCCAGGTAGCGGAGAGCTTCCCTCCCGAGCTGTTTGCGATCTCGATTTCGGGCAGGTATTCGGATTCCACATTGAAGGCCGTGCGTTCATTCCATGCCACGCTGAAGGGCTGCAGGTCCGCCGCCAGATCGTGAATCCGCGACTCCTTGCCGGCGATGATCAGGACGGGCAGACGTGCCCGGCCATCTGCGAGCGGCAGAAAACGGGTGTTCGTGATCAGGTAGTCCACCTTGACGGTTTCCCGCCCCTGCCCGGCCAGCTTGATCCGGGCGTTGGTGTCCTTCAGCCGGAATCCACGGGGCACGAGCGGCAGCAGGGTGAGATCCAGCGGATCCGCGAGCGAGTTGGCCACCTGAAACTCGAGTGTCATCAAGCCTTTTCCGCCCAGCGTCGCCTTCACATCACTGATGCGCCACGCCACGCCCGGCGCTCCCTTCATCACGTCCTCCATCAGGATGCGGCCCAGCGCCTCGTGAGTCGCCAAGGTCGGCATGGCGAGGCCGTCGGCGCCTGCAGGCTCCAAACGGCTCCGCAACTGCTGCACGAAGGCGGGGAAAAGCACGTGCGGCTCGCCTGGGCCTGCGGGCATGGTGATCAGGCGGGAGAGATCCCCGAGATCGGAAAAAAGGATCGCCTCCGCCGCGCAGAATTCCTTCATCACACTCGTGACGGAGCGCGACAGAGCCAGACTCTCCTCCTCCGGTGCGGAGACCTGCGGAATCGGACCGGCGACGATCCACTCGAGGCCACTTTCACGCACGGTATCACGCAGGCTGCGCAGCGCCGTGGCGATGTCCGCCGAAGAAGTGCCCACCAGACCGTCTTCCAGACCGTGCGCCACCAGCACGAGGTCCGGCCGACCCTGAAACCCCACCGTCGCCAGCGCCGATGCGGCGGAGACGATGCTGGAGGTACGCACCGGCTGTAGGAGAATCTCCGGCCCTAGCATCATGCTCTCCTTGCTGCGGAGCTTCGACCCCGGCCGCAGCACGCGCACGCCGCCGGTGTAGAAAAACTGGCCCGCCAGCGCCTTGGCAAACACGCCCGCAAAGCTTTTCAGCAGCGGATCGCTGCCCGCACCGCCCCCGGTCGAATCGAGCAACGCGTCCCCCAGCACCACGATCTGCACCCGCTCGCGCCGGGTGAGTTTCAGCAGCGTCTGCGGCAGGAATTTCTGCCAGCGCTCCCGCTGTGCCGGCGTGAGGTCGAAATACTGCTGCAGCTTCACCTCCGGCTTCGGCATTTTCTCCTCGGCGGTGCGGGCTGCGGCCTGGAGGGTCGAGAGATCCGGTTTCGTCTCGGCGGCCGGCGGTTCAGATGGCGTCTCCGGCGTCTGCGCCTGAAATTCCCCCACGGCGGACAGGGCCATGGCGCCGAGCAGGGCGATCATCTTGCGGTTGGGAAGCATGCGCCCGCTATGTCAGCGAGACCAGCGGCGGCTGCAACCATGGAGTGCATGGCAGCGCACTTGCGCCATCGGGCCCCCGCGACATCATGCCGCATGTCCACCCTCGCCCCTGCCGCCGTCCTTTATGAAGCGAAGAAGCCCCTGAAGATCGAGCAGGTGAAGGTGCTGCCGCCGCAGGCGGGCGAGGTCACCGTGCGCATGAAGGCCGCCGGCGTCTGCCACAGCGACCTGCATGTCATGAAGGGCGATCTCTCCATGCCGATGCCGATCATCCTCGGTCACGAAGGCAGCGGCGTGATCGAGGCCGTGGGGGAGGGCGTCACCTCCGTCGAGGTTGGCGACCACGTCATCCTCGTCTGGCGCGGCTCCTGCGGAAAATGCGAGTATTGCGGCAGCGGACGCCCCGCGCTGTGTGACATGGGCACCGCGATGCGCTTCACCGGCCTCATGCCGGACGGCACCACGCGCTTTCAGAACTCGGCGGGCGAAAGCATCCGCCACTACGCGGGCGTTTCGGCCTTCTCCTCACTGGCGACGATGCCGCAGGCCTCGGTGGTGAAGATTCCGAAGGAGTTCTCTTTTGAAAAAGCCGCGCTCATCGGCTGCGGCGTCATCACCGGCGTCGGTGCCGTTGAAAAAGCGGCTCGTGTGCAGCCGGGAAGCTCGGTCGCCGTCATCGGCTGTGGCGGTATCGGCTTGAACATCGTGCAGGGCGCCCGGATGGCCGGAGCGCTGAAAATCATCGCCGTGGACAAATTTCCGCGAAAAGAGGCGGATGCGCGCCTGTTCGGTGCCACCGACTATGTCGATGCAAACGCGGGTGATCCCGTGCAGGCGGTCAAAGACCTCACCGACGGCAAGGGCGTCGATTACGCCTTCGAAGCCTACGGCTCTGGAAAAACCGCCGAGCAGGCCTTCGATGCCACGAAAAAGGGCGGCATGTGCGTCATGGTCGGCATCACCAGCGCCGCCGACCGCGCCGCGATCAACGTGAACCAGCTGGTGTATGCCGAGAAAACCCTGCGCGGCAGCCTCTACGGCAGCACGCAGCCGCGCACCGACCTGCTGCTGCTCATTGGCATGCACCAAGCCGGCCGTCTCATGCTCGATGAACTCGTCACGAAGCGTTACCCGCTCGAAGGCATCAACGAAGCCTACGACTCCCTCCAGCGCGGGGAAGTGGCCCGCAGCTTGATCGTGTTTGAGTAACAACGATCACGCCCACAGCGACTGCGGATACTCGCCCGCATCGATCAGCGCACGAATGCTGGCGACGACCTCCGCCTTGTCCTCGGGGTAGGTCACGCCGAACCACTTGCCGGTCGTCTCCAGCACACGCACCTCGGCTTTGCCTGCGTTGATCAGCGCATTCACCTCCGCAGGCACGTAGCACTCGGATTTCAGCTCCGTGCCCCGCTCCGCGAGGAACGCGGCAAACGCGGCACGCAACTGCGGGAAAATGTCCGGTGTGAAGCCGAAGAAATTCATCGACACCACTTCGTCTCCCGTCAGCGGCACGTAAGCCCCCTCCACCTCGCGATTTTCCGCGCCGGAGCCGTGCTGGAAGATCTTCGTCATCTCAAGGACGGAGGCCAGCATGCCGTCCGCATCGCACTCGCAGACGCCGCGTGAGACGCTGCCGTGCTCGGACAGCGTGTTCATCAAATAGAAGCCCACCATCGACCAGTGGCTCTTGCCGTCGTCCGGACGCGGCTGCACGAGGTCCGCGGCGATCTTTTTGAAGGCGTCCTGGCCGTAGAAATCGTCTGCATTGATCATCAAAAACGGCTCGTGAACGACCTTCTCCGCAGCCAGCAGAGCGTGCGCCGTGCCCCAAGGCTTCGTGCGTCCCTCAGGCACGGAGAAGCCTGCGGGGAGGTCGTTCAGATCCTGAAACGCGTAGTCCACCGCGATGCGTCCTTCGTACTTCGCCCCGATCTGCGTGCGGAACAGCTCCTCGAAGTCGCGGCGGATGACGAAGACAACCTTCCCGAAGCCGGCGCGGATCGCGTCAAACACCGAGTAATCGAGCACCACCTCGCCGGAAGGGCCCATGGCGTCGAGTTGTTTGAGGCCGCCGTAGCGGCTGCCCATGCCGGCGGCGAGGATCAGAAGAGTGGGTTTCATAAGTCAGGAAAAGCCGCATCCTTGCCGGAGGCCGCCCGCGAGGTCAAGCGGCGAGGCATGCCCATCCGCCGGAGGGCGCCAACGGGAGCTTGTGCTTTCCCCCCGCATCGGCTTACATCCCCCACACATGCATCCGGCCATCCCCAAACTTCTTCAACTTCAGGAGCGCGACCAGCGCATCCGCAGCCTGCAAAAAGACCTCAAAGACATCCCCAACCTGCAATCACGGGCCAAAACGCAGCTCGCCGGAGACCAAGCCGCCGTCGAGGCCGCCAATCTGGCGATGAAGGAAATCGAGGTGAAGATCAAAAGCATCGAGCTCGACATCCAGACCCGTCAGACCTCCATCAAGCGCCTGCAGGACCAGCAGTTCGAGACGCGGAAGAACGACGAATTCACCGCGCTCGGTTACGAGATCAAGCGCTACCAGGCGGATGTCGCCAAACTCGAAGACGGTGAACTGGAGCAGATGGAGGCTCTCGAGGGTGCCAAAGCGAAGCTCAAGGTGGCGCAGGCGAAACTCGCCGAAACCCAGACCCGCGTGAACGAGGAGCTGAAAGCGCTCGAAGAGCGCGCCGCAGGCGTCACCCAGCGGCTCGCAGGGCTGAACGCCGAGCGTCAGGAAATGGCGGCACCCATTGACGAAGACACGCTGGATCTCTACTCCCGCATCTTCACCAAAAAGGGAGACGCGGCCATCGTGCCCATGACCAACGCCCAATGCGGCGGCTGCCACATGAAGGTCGTCGTCGGCGTGATCCAGTCACTCAAGCAGTCCGAAACGCTCACCCAGTGCGAAAGCTGCGGGCGCATCCTTTACATGGAAGGCTGACAGCGGCTCCAGGGAACCATGGGCCTGCAAAGCCGCAGAATGCCCAATCTCGTGAGTGACTGTTCCGCTGAAAATACTTTCACATCTTGCGCGGCGCGAGGCGCGTTTCACAATGGAAAGTAACACATGACGGAATTCGCTTTGTTCAGGCTGCCCGACGGACGGGCGTGGCTCGGAGAAGGTCCCTTCACCCCGCAGGCCGAGGCGCCGTCGGAAGGAGGAGCCTTCTACATCAATGATTTTGATTTGTCGGACCAGCGCCCCTGGAAAGTTCCAGCCAGGCTGCATTCGGTCACACCTGAAGACCTGCCGGGGGCGATCCATCTGAACGGCTCCACGACACCCCGGATTCACTGGGCCAAGCCGGCCACCGAGTGGTTCAAAATGGCCTTCCGCCGGATCCGCCGTGACGTCCTGGTCAAAAACATCGAAAAAATGGTGCCCGTGCTCACCGAAACCGGCACGCTCATCTCCGGAGACCCGCGACGTCTGCTGAATGCCGTGATGCAGGCCCCGGCGAACATGTGGGGCTACGCCCACGTCTCCCAGGATGGCGGCTTCCTCGGCGCCACGCCCGAACTGCTTTTTAAAACCCACGACGAAACACTCGAGACCATGGCCCTGGCCGGAACCGCCAAGCCGGGACAGCAGGACGCCTTTCTCAAGGACTTGAAGGAGATCGACGAACACGAAATCGTGGTCCGTTTCCTCATCGATCGCCTCAGCACGCTCGGCCAGGTCGTGCGCCAGCCGCGCACGCTCTGCGAAACTTCGGGGCTGGTGCACTTTCAAAGCAGCCTCAGCGTCAAACTGGCCGAAAAAGTCGATCCGGCGAAGCTGGTGCCGCTCCTGCACCCGACGCCCGCCGTGGGCTGCCTGCCGCGCGATGAGGTCTCCCTCGCGAAGCTGCGTGAATACCGCCAGCAACTCCAGGTCCCCGGGTTTTTCGGTGCTCCCTTCGGCTTCATCGAAACGAACGGAACAACGCACGTCGTCGTCGCGATTCGCGGCCTGCGTTGGGATGGAAAAACGATCCAGCTGCCTTCGGGGTGCGGAATCGTGGGCGGCAGCGCCTTTGACCACGAATGGCGGGAATTGCGCTTGAAACGAGAGGCGGTTCTACGTCTGCTGGCGCTGAACTCATGACTCAAGCCCAGCTCATCCGGCAGACCCTCAGCACCCTCGCCCACTTCGGTGTTCGGGAGGTCTGCGTCGCCGCCGGGGCACGGAACGCACCGCTCGTGGCCGCCCTGATGGCCAGCAAGGGAATCAAGATCTGGAATTTTTTCGAAGAGCGCAGCGCGGCATTCTTTGCCCTCGGACGAATGATGACCGAACGTCGGCCTGTTGCCGTCGTGACCACCAGCGGCACGGCTGCCGCCGAACTGCTGCCGGCGGCGATCGAGGCGCACTACCAGCACCTCCCCCTCTTCCTGCTCACGGCCGACCGGCCGAAACGCTACCGTGGCAGCGGCGCTCCGCAGGCCATCGAGCAGAGTGACCTTTTCGGCGTCTATGCGCAACCCCTGGGTGACTGGGACGCCACGGACGAGCCGATCAAGATGTATCACACCGAAAATGGTCGGCCTCGGCATCTGAATGTCTGCCTCGACGAACCTTTGGAAACCAACAGCGGCGGAGTGGTCTTCGGCGACCCGGAAGCTCCGCCAACGCAGGCCGTCCTTGCCGAAGGCGAAGTCCGTGCCGTGGAATGCGATCTCGTGCTTGCCGCCGGTATGAATGCCGCCGAAGCGGCCCAGATGGCCCCGATCCTGGTCAGGCTGGGCGTGCCCGTCGTCGCTGAGGCGACGGCGAATCTTCATGGATTTGCCGATCTGCAGCCGCTCCTCGTTCCCGGTGGCGAGCAGGCGCTGCAGTCCGCCCGGCCTGCGCATGTGCTCCGTCTCGGCGCCGTGCCGAGCTGGCGCTGGTGGCGGGATTTGGAAGATCAGCCCCGGACCCGTGTCACCAACTTCACGCGCACCGGCTTCAGTGGACTGGCGCGGAAGGAGAATGTGGAAACCCTGCCGTGGGAAGCGGCGCTGACGACCCGTTTCTCCGCTTCCGCATCCGGCAGCGGCATCCTGCGCTTTGAGCCGGATCTGAAGAAGTATAAACAGTCGGAGCCCGGATGGATGCGGAAGCTGATCGATGTCATTCCCGCCGGTTCTCGCGTGTTTCTCGGCAACAGCCTGCCAATCCGGGAGATGAATCTGGCCATGCAGGCCACGAAGCCCGGGATCGAATTCTTTGCCAACCGCGGAGCCAACGGCATCGACGGGCTGATTTCGACCTTTCTCGGCGCCAGCGTCCATCACGGCGGTGAGTGCTGGCTGATCGTCGGAGACTTGAGCACGCTCTACGATCTGGCCGCGCCGTGGATCATCGCGCAGATGGATCACCCGAAGCTGCGGATCGTGATCATCAACAACGGCGGCGGAAAGATTTTCTCCCGCGTGCCCGGCCTGCGCTCCCTGCCGGACGCATCACGCAGCATCATCGAAAACCGTCACGCCTTGAGCTTCGAGCCCTGGGCGCAGCTCTGGGGCATGGAATACGTCCAGACTGACGACGTGCAAGATCTCGAGGACCTTCTGCCGATGCCGATCATCATCGAAATCCGGCCCGACGAACTGCAGACGGAGACCTTCTGGCGGGACTGGCAGCGCCCGGTTATCAGGCCACGATGAAGTCGCGGAAGGCCTCGATGATCACGACCACGGAGCAGGCACCGGCGTCGGGGAATCCGATGCAGGCTTCACCTAGCGTCTTCGCGCGGCCAAATTTCGCCACCATAGCCTTGCTGGCTTCTTTGCCGGCATCCGCAGCCGCCGCGACGGCGGTTATCGCCTCGGGCAAGGATTGACCCGCCACCTCGGCGGCTTTGGTCGCGGCTGGTTCCATGGCATCCACGCAGGTCTTGTCACCGATGGCGGCTCCGCCACGCTGTTTGACACCATCCACACCCGCCTTGAGGAAATCGGCCAGTCCAGCGGCATCGAAGGCTTCCTTGCCGTTCAAGGCTTTTCCGCCGTTGCGGAAGAAGGTGCCGAAAATCGCGCCGCTCGCGCCGCCCATGCTGCTCATCATCGCCATGCCGACGGAGCTGAAGGCCTTTTCGATGCTCTCGACTTCGGCGGCATTGAGTTTTTCGATCGCCGCACGCATGCCGCGCTCCATACCCATGCCGTGGTCGCCATCACCGAGATCACGGTCGGCTTGGGAGAGCATCGGCTCGGCTGCGATGATGCGCTCGCAGGAGAGAATGAGCATGGCTTTGACTTCGTCTTTGGAGAGGCTGGATTTAGGCATGGGAGGGCGATAGGTGGCGTCGGAGTGAAGTCAAACTGGAAGGCGTCGTCAAGGCCGGGCGCGCCGGTCCGCACGGCGGAGCCGGTCGGCCATGCCCTTCATGACATGCAGGGCGAACTGGGGCATCTCATCGACCATGTAGAGGAAGTGATGCTTGTTGACCGGCAGCAGCCTGCAGTCGGTGCGCGCCACGGCGTCTGCCGTACGCGGAGAATCTTCGACCAGGGAGATTTCCCCGAAGAAACCTTCGGGAGCCACCGTCTCGACCACCCTGCCGTCGATGATGATGTCCACCTCCCCGCTCTGAACGACGAACATTTCTCCGGAATCGTCGCCAACGCTGAAGATCGGTGTTCCCTGGGCAAAGGTGCGGACGTTGACCGGGCTGGCGAAGATTTCGGGGAGTTTCATGGCAGAGGGCCTTTTCTTCAGAGCTTGGTGTAACCGACGCTCTCGCAGGGAAGATCCCAGAGCTTTTTGAGTTCGTCGTCGAGCTTCGTGATGCTGAAGCTGACGCCGGCCATTTCCTGGCAGGTGACGATGTTGTCCACGATGGTCTGATGGATCTTGATGCCGCGGGCTTCGAGGATCGGCTTCGCGCCACGCAGCAGGATGAGGAGCTCCATCATGTGGGTGGAGCCGAGGCTGTTGACGAAAAAGACGATCTCATCTCCGGAATTGAGCGCCAGATCGTCCGCAAAAAGCAGGTCGAGAATCTTTGCGGCGAGTTCGTCGGCGGTGCACATCGGGATGAGGCCCACGCCTTTTTCACCGTGAATTCCCATGCCGAGGCCGATCACGTCGTCGGCGAGTTCGAAGGTCGGTTTGCCGGTGGCGGGAATGCTGCCGGGCTTGGTGGAAACGCCCACGGTGCGGGTGTTGTCGCAGGCTTTTTGGGCGATGCGGACCAGTTCGTCGAGGGTGTCAACGGTCATGGCGGCGGCTCCGGCGAGCTTGGTGATCGGCACGAGTCCGGCGACACCGCGGCGCTTGCCTTTTTCCGAAGGCGGGGCGGAGCAGACGTCATCGGCGATGATGACGGTCTTGACGGTGATGCCCTCTTCTTCGGCGAGTTCCGCACCGATGTCGAAGTTCATGACGTCGCCGGCGTAGTTGCCGTAAAGGTAGAGCACGCCCTTGCCGCGGTTCACGGCCTGCGTGGCCTCGAGAACGATGTCCGGCGGCGGTGCGGCGAAGATTTCACCCACGGCGGCGCCGTCGGCCATGCCTTTGCCGATGAGTCCGTGGTAGATCGGCTCGTGGCCGGCACCACCGCCGACCAGCAGCGCGGGCGCATCCGGGCGCAGGTCGTTCATGACAATGGAGCGCGTGCCCACGCGGCGGGCCTTGCCGTCATAGGCGAGCACGAGACCGTCGAACAGTTCGTCGGCACACTTCAGCGGGTCATTGATGATCTTCTTGGCGGGGTTGGCTTGGCTCATGGTCTGGTCGTGTGGGTTGGGAAAAGGTCTGGCAGTTTGAGCGGTGCTCCCCTGCTGTCAAAGCCGATTGCCACCCCGACGCAGACTCACTGCACTCCATAGCCGACCAGCAGCACAAGACGGGCGACGATCCACAGACCAAAAGAGAAAAGCAGGCACTTCATGCCCTTGCGCACGTTGTGCAGCTTGGCCTCCAGGACAATGGACTTGGAATGAATCTGCCCGAGCACGGAGCGCTTCACGCCGTCATTGGACTGCCGGCAGAAAAGGTCCCCGTATTCATCACCAGGGATGGCGGCGATCTGGGCTGAAAAATAGAGGTTGGGGTGGCAGTTCGCGGCCGAATTTTTGTTTACCGAGCGCGGAAAAGCGGCAGCAATGCCGCGCGCGAAGGCATAGCTCATACAGAAGATGAAAAGCAGATACAGCAGCACCACCACACCTTCAAAAACCTGCATCTGGTCAAAGTTCGGCGTCCGCACACCGGTTCCAAGGTTCACTAACATGGCCATCAAGACCGCAGAGGTGCTCAGGGTGATCTGCGCCTTGAGGTCAGCACGGTTGATCTGCTGCTCCACATCCTGGTAAAGCATGTAAATCAAGCGCGTCACATCGACCTGTGTGTCCTTCACCAGCATGGTCACGGCGCCCAGGAGATTGGCTGCGGAATTTGAGGGTTCAGACTTTTGCATCTTTTGAGAAGCCTTTCTGTAAACACCCCTGCAATGAGTGGCAAGGTGCAGCGATGAATGTGCCAAAATAGTAACCATTCATCACCGTCCGGCCATTGAGTTGTCGGGCAACTTGAAGGCGTCTTCAATTATATTTACATGGGGTAACTCACCCTCGGTGAGAACGACCTCGGCGATGTCGAAGCGGAACTTGATCCGAGGATGGCCGAGTAGCCGCAGCCAGTCCTGGGCACCGCGTTGAATGAGGCGCTGTTTCTCAGGACCAACGGCGTCCGCCGGCCGACCGAAAGCAGTGCTGGTGCGTGCTTTGACCTCGACGAAGGTCAGCACATCCCGATGCCGGGCGACGATGTCCACCTCACCGCGGTTCACTCCGCGATAGTTGCGGTAGAGCACCCGCCGGCCATGCGCGGCGAGCCAGCGGACGGCGATCTGCTCCCCCATCCGGCCGATTTCATCACGGCCCATCGGCCTTCCCGCCAGCCGACGGTGGAAAGTGATCAGCGGCCAGGCACGCAGCCAGATCACACCGCGACGGACGAGCCCGGAGCCGGTGACCCGCCGGCGAAACCAGCGCCAGAGAGGTTCGGGACGCCGAAGCCGTGGGTGGAAGTTCATGCCTCATCCCACTGAAATTCACACTGCGCCACCGGACCGAAACTGCGGCGATGCTGCGGGCAGGGGCCGTGTTTTCTCAAGGCGGCGAGATGTCGGGGAGTAGGGTAGCCCTTGTGCACTTCAAAACCGTACTCGGGGTGCTCCTTTGAAAGCGCATGCATGAGCCGGTCACGAGTGACCTTGGCGATGATGCTGGCCGCGGCGATGGAAAAACTCAAGCTATCCCCCTTCACCAGAGCGATCTGGTACATCGGATAAGATTTCACCGGCCTGCCGTCGATGAGCACGGCATCCGGCTTCGGATCGAGCGCGAGCGCGGCGGCCCGCATGCCCGCCCAGGTGGCCTGCAGGATGTTGATCCTGTCGATTTCCGCCGGTTTGATGCTGACGCAGTGCCAGCGGATGGACGCGTCGGTGGTGAGTTCCTCGTAGATCCGCTCACGCCTGGCTTCGGTGAGCTGTTTGGAATCGTTGAGCACGGGATGCTCAAAGCCCTTCGGCAGGACGACCGCCGCCACACAGACAGGGCCGGCCAGCGGTCCGCGGCCCGCCTCGTCGATACCGGCCACCACGCGGAAGCCGGCCGCGCGGAGCTGGTTCTCGTGATCGAGCGTTGGCATAAGGAGCGGCGCGGTTCGTCAGGGATTCACATCGAAGGGCAGCGTCACTTCCGCAGGCACGCTGCCTTCCGGCGCCTGCCATCGCAGCACCTCGCGCCCCTGAAGATTCGAGTCATTGGGGAGGAGATAGATGCGGATCTGCAGCGCCGGCTTTTCACCATCAGGCACCTTGCCGGGCCGGATTTTGAGGCGGATTTCATTGCGGCCCTTCACGAGACCGCCAATGAGCACCTGCTGCTCAAGCGAGTCCTGAACCGGCGCATGTTCGCAGCCTCCGGCGCTCAGAATTGCCTCGTAACCAAAGGACTGCAGCTTGTAGCCGGCTTTAAATTCCGGCACGCGGCACAGCGGCGGCGGCGGAGGCATCGTGCCCGGCGGCGTGTATTCGGGAGAGTCGAGGAATTCCGGCCGCCTGCCGGCCACGATCTCTGTTCGCACTTCCGGCACACTGTCCAGGCTGATGATGCGATTGCTGTCATACTTCCAGACGCCCGCTTCCTGGTAGAACCGGAGTTTCAGCAGATTGTCCTTCAGCAGTTCACGGTCCTGCCCCATGTCCACCTTCCCGTAATAGACCAGATGGGCGGTGACACCCGCCGCCTCCGCCTCAAGGTGCCGCAGTCCGGTCAACGGCGGTGGCTGAAGGTCCGCAGAAAAGACCGCTTCCGGGAAGGACCTCAGTTCACTGACGATCTCGTTGCGGATCTTCGTCTGCCGGTAGCGCGTGATCGAGGAGGCCCAGCCCACCGGATCTTTGCGGATGATCGCATCCCGCCAGCGCCCGTAGGCCGCCTCAAGGACGCCGCGCAAAGCCTCCCCGTTTTCTTGAGCCTGAACGACCGGACTCAACGGCCAAGCGGCCAGCAGGAGGATGAAAGTGAGCGTCAATGACGGGCGCATAGCGGCCATGATGAAACACTTCCAAGCCGGTGTCTTCCGCAAAAAAACGAGGTTTTGACGGATTAAGCACGATCCGTCCGCAAATTACCGCCGTATGCAGCCCCGCGAACGTAAAACCATTTGCCGTTTTAGCGATTCTGGTAAACGTCAGTTTATTTCCCGAACAACAAATGGAGTCACACAGTGAAGGTCTGCACAAATCCCCGCCGATAGATCGGAGCCGGGAGCTTCTGAAGACGGCCCGACTGGAGATCTATAAAAGTGTCGGGGGAGTCGATCTCGCCGCATATATCTGGGAGCCTGAGATGGACAAGGCTCCGCCCTATCCGAAGTCGGTGGCCGCATTCTTCTTCAGCAGCGGTTGGGACAACGGCCAGGTGGCGCAATTCGCCCCGCACTGTGTTTATTTCGCGTCCCGGGGCATGACGACCATCTGTTTCGACTACCGCGTCAGCAGCCGCCACGGCACCGGTCCGATCGAAGCCATGGCAGACGCCCGCTCCGCGATCCGCTGGATCCGCATGAATGCGGTCGAACTCGGCATCAATCCCGGCAAGATCGTCGGCGTTGGCGGTTCCGGTGGCGGTCACGCCATCGCTTCGTCGGCCATCCTCAATGGCTTCGACGATCCGGCGGACGCGATCGACTGCAGCCCCGCCCCGAACGCCATCGTGCTGTTCAATCCGGTGATGGATACGTACTCCAAGCACGCCTTCGGTCGTGACCGTTGGCCGGATCAGACCACCTGCAAGGCCGCCGATCTCATCCGCGGGATCAAGCCGGGCCTGCCGCCCATGCTCATCATGCACGGCACGGGGGATCGCGTGGTGCCTTTCGCCGGCTCCTATGAATTCGCCCGCAAGTCGAGCAAGAAGAAGAACCTCTGCCGCCTGATCGAGTTCGAGGGTCAGGGACACGGCTTCTTCAATTTCAACCTCTCCTTCGAGATGTACGAGGCCACCCTCATGGCCATGGACGAGCTCTTCGTCGAACTCGGCTTCCTGGAGCCAGATCCTGACTCGGGTCTCGGCAAGATCGACTAGCCCCCCCCCTTCGGAGGGAGTGTCGAAATCAGAATGACGAATTTCCGCTTACATGCCGTTTCGTTATTCGTTCCTTCCGGCATTCATTCGTCATTTTCCTCAACCTCCGCTGAACCACCATGCTCCGCGCCCTCCTCACCGCCCTGCTTTTCTCCAGTTCTCTCACGGCCCAGTGGCCGCAGGACTCCAGTGATCTCAAAGCCGATCCGAAGGCCGAATTCGGCACCCTCGAAAACGGACTGCGCTACGTGATCCTGCCTCACGACGAGCCGCCCGGCCGCGCCAGCATCCGTCTCTACATGGACGTCGGCTCGCTGATGGAAGAAGACGACCAGCAGGGCATGGCGCACTATCTGGAACACATGGCCTTCAACGGCTCACGTCACTTCAAAGGCGGAGAGATGGTCGAATATTTCCAGCGCCTCGGCATGGGCTTCGGCGCTGACACGAACGCCCACACCTCCTTCAACGAAACCGTTTACATGCTCGAACTCCCCAAAGTGGAGCCCAAGTACATCGCCGAGGGCCTGCAGCTCTTCCGCGACGATCTGGACGGCATGCTCCTCGGTGAAGCCGAGATCGACAAGGAGCGCGGCATCATCCTCAGCGAGAAGCTCAGCCGCGACTCCATCGACTACCGCACGATGATGGAAGGCTACAAGTTCGCCCTGCCGGAGTCCATCCTGCCGCACCGCATGCCCATCGGCACCGAAGAGACGATCAAGACAATGAAGCGCCCGCGCTTCGTGGACTTTTACGAAAAGTGGTACACGCCCAAACGCGCCACCATCGTCGCCGTCGGAGATTTTAAGGACACCGCCGCCTTGAAGGCCGAGATCGAGAAGCAGTTCGCCGACGCCAAGCCGAAACATGCCGACGCTGAAAACCCGAACCTCGGCAAAGTGCCCTCCGGCTACGGCATCATCGCCAAGCTGCACACCGAGATGGAGGCGCAGGCGCTTACCATCTCCGTCGAAGTGCCGCGCCCTGCGGAAAACAAGCCGGACAGCGTCGCCTCGCGTCGGGAGAAGATGATCCGCGATCTCGCCGACATGATGCTCAACCAGCGCTTCTCCAAGCTGGCAAAGGCGGAGGGCGCCCCCTTCATGGGCGCCGAAAGCTACAGCTACGAGTACCTTCAGTTCATCAGCACCAACGGCGTCCAGGCCCAGTGCGACCCCAATAACTGGAAGCCCACGCTCGCGCTGCTCGAAACCGAACTGCGCCGTGCCGTCGAACACGGATTCACCGACGCCGAATTCGAAGAGGCCAAGGCCACGATCCTCAAAAGCGCCAAACTCCGCGCCGACCAGGCCGACAGCCGCAAATCACGCGATCTCGCCAGCGGCATCGTCTCCGTGCTGGCCTCAAAGAAAGTCTTTACCCATCCCGCCGCCGACCTTGAGCGCGTTTCCACCGTTCTCGACGGATTGAAGAAGGAGGCCAGCCACGCCGCTTTCGTGAAAGACTGGGCGGGTGACGACACACAGCTCTTCCTCGGCGGTAATCTGAAGCTCGAAGGCAACGCTGAGGAGCAGATCATCACCACCTTCAAGGAAAGCCGCGCCAAGCCCGTCGCGCCGCCGGCTCAGGAGGAAACCGCCGCCTTCGCCTACACGGACTTCGGCCCCGCAGGCAAGATCGCCAAGCGCAGCGAGGCCAAGGATCTCGAAATCACACAGGCGGTGTTTGAAAACAACGTGCGCTTCAACCACAAGCGCACCGAGTTCGAAAAAGGCACCATCCGCGTGCTGGTGAGCTTCGGTGGCGGCAAACTGACCGTCCCCTCTGGCAAGCCTGGCATCCTGCCCTTCACGCAGAGCACCTTCCAGCTTGGCGGCCTCGAAAAACATGGCGTGGATGACATCCGCCGCATCTTCGCCAGCCGCACCGTCGGCACTGATTTCAGCGTCGGGGACGAAGCTTTCCTGCTCTCCGGTCGCACCACGCCGGCCGACCTCGACGCCCAACTCCAGCTCCTCACCGCCCATCTCACTGCGCCCGGCTATCGGGATGAGGCCGCGCGTCAGTTTGAGAAAAATTTGGAGCCGCTTTACACGCAGCTTCAGCACACGGCGGAAGGCATCATGAATGACAAGGTCTCCGCCTTCATGCACTCCGGCGATCACCGCTGGGGCTTCCCTGAAATGGAAGAGCTCAAGCAGCGCACGCTCGCAGAGGTCAAGCAATGGCTTACTCCGGAACTGCAGAGCGCTTACCTCGAAGTCACCGTGCTCGGAGATGTCGATGCAGAAACCGCGCTCAATGCCGTCGCGAAGACCCTCGGCGCCCTGCCGAAGCGGGCTGACAAGAAGCCTGCGTATGAAAAAGAACGCGCCGTGGCCTTCCCCGCACCGGAGGCCAGCACGCGCTTCGAGTTTGAAACCGAGATTCCGAAGGCCATCGCCACGATCTACTGGCCCACCGCCGACATGAACGACATCCGCCGCACCCGCCGCCTAACCGTGCTCGGCTCCATCCTCGACGACCGCCTTCGCATCAAAGTCCGCGAAGAACTGGGAGACACCTACAGCCCCGCCTGCTACCACGTCGGCAGCGACACCTTCACCGGCTACGGCTACATGACCACGATGATCGAGTGCAAGCCGGAGTTGGCTGATTCCCTCACCAAGCTCGTCGTCGAGATCGGCGACACGCTTTCCTCCGGCGAGATCACCGACGACGAA
Organism: Akkermansia muciniphila; assembly: GCA_945863205.1. GTDB lineage: Bacteria > Verrucomicrobiota > Verrucomicrobiia > Verrucomicrobiales > Verrucomicrobiaceae > Prosthecobacter. The sequence continues at coordinate 17,428 of CAMAZK010000024.1, forward strand.
TTCGACCGCGCCATCAAGCCCATGCTCTCCCAGCTCGAACAAATGCGCCGCGACAACCGCTACTGGTCCACCAGCGTTCTGCGCTGCTCCCAGGAGCACCCCGAGCGCCTCGACTGGGCGCGCAGCTTCATCAGCGACTTTGCCGACATCAAGAAGGAAGACATCGCAGCCCTGGCGAAGCAATACCTCGGCGCCAAACGTGCCGTGACCGCCGGCGTCATTCCGAAGGTAAAATAAAGCGGTCCGCACCTGCGAAGCCGCGAAGCGAATCCTCTGTGCGGCGCTCCGCAACGTATTCATTTCCGCATTGCCAAAGGGAATACTGTTTCGCGGTCCAAGTTCACCAAGACCCATCGCCAGACCGCACAAAGGACTGTGCGGACCACTCTTTACGCCAAGCGCCGCTTCAACGCCCGCACCTCGCCGCGCACATCCGCAGCGAGGAGAAACGCGGACACCACGACGACTCGTCTCGCGCCGGTGCCGATGATTTCGTCCAATCGCGCTGCATTCACGCCGCCGATGCAGAAAATGGGCAGCAACACGCGCCGGTGAACCTCGGCGATATCCTGCAAACCGATCGGCACATAGTCCGGCTTCGTTCCCGTGGCGTAGAGCGGCCCGAAACCGATGTAATCCGCGCCTTCCGCCTGCGCGGCGACGGCCTGGTCGAGGCTGTGCGTCGATTTACCGACAAAACACGACCCTCCAACCACGGCCCGCGCTTTCGCGACGGCATCGTCATCCTGCCCGACATGCACGCCTTCGCTGCCGACACTCGCGGCGACTTCGAGATGGTCGTTGATCACCAGTGGCACCGCGTGATCACGCGTGACCGGCAGCATGCGCCGCGCCAGACGCTCCACCTCCGTCGGCGTGAGTTTTTTCGCCCGAATCTGTAGGACATCGACTCCGCCTTCGCAAAGCGCTGAGGTCATCGTTTCCACGTTCTGAGGCGTCACATAGCCGAGGTCGATGATGCCGTAGAGCCGTGCGTCTTGAATGCTTTTCATAGGGCACTGGATTCTCCGGGGCGCCGCGCATCGCAAGCCGCCTTTTCGTTTGCCACCCATCCGGGTGACGGTTAGAGGGCACCCATGGCGGGAGGCGTCCTTCGGATGCCTCCCGTTTTCTTTCCGTTCGCAGATGCAGGGAAGGCCGTGAGAACCGGCCACAGTGGCGCTGCGGTATCGGGTTACAGACCCCCATTCGTGCATCAGCACGGAGCAAAGCCAATCGGGAGCAATCCTTGGTGAAGGCGGGGGCGAGGCGCGGCGAGTCATCGTCGCATAAACCCGGAGTCCGAACATCTCGCTGCGAACACATCATCCGACCCGCCCACCGGCGGTATGCGGATGATTTCATCGAACCAATGAACAAACCAAAAACATGTACCACATCCATCGTGGCCGCAGCCTCGTGCTCGCGTCCCTGCTCCTCGGCTCCGCATTCCCGCTGAGCGCCCAATCGCCCAAAAAAGCCGCGCCCCTGCGCGAAGTCGTCATCACCGCGACAAAGACCGAAACGGAGCGCTGGCGCACCGCCAGCAGCATCACCGTGATCGATCGCAAGAAGATCGAAGAACAGCAGCTTCAACTGCTGCCCGACGCGCTGCGTCAGGTGCCCGGCCTCGTCATCGCCGATCGTGGCACGCCCGGTTCCGTCAACGGCATCTTCCTGCGCGGCACGAACAGCGATCAGGCGCTCGTCGTCATCGACGGTCGTCCCGTGCCGGCCAACCTCGCAGGCCTCTACAACATCGAGACCCTGACGCTCGACAACATCGAGCGCATCGAAGTGCTTCGCGGTCCGGCCGCCAGCCTGTATGGCGGCAAGGCGCTCGGCGGCGTGATCAACATCATCACCCGTAGCGGAAAGGGGCTGGAGAAGCCTGAGACGTCGCTTTCCTGGGAAGGCGGCAGCTTTGGCACCTCCATCGAAAACCTCGGCACACGCGGGTCGGCGGGCATCTTCGACTGGAGCATCGAGCTCAGCCGGCACGACACCCAGGGCTACCGCCTCAACAGCCAGATGCAGCTCAATAACGCGGCTGCAAAATTCGGCGTCCAGCTCGCCGACTCGCTGCGCTTCGACCTCGATCTGCGCTACTACAACGCCGATGTCGGCGTGCCCGGCCCCGCAGCCGGGTTAGGCGCTAACGACGCCGATGACCATGTGCTCACCGAATTCTGGAGCATCTCTCCGCGTCTCGTCTGGGAAACGACCGAGCGCTGGACGCAGACGCTGACCTACCAGAACGGCAACTTCCGTCAGGCGGCCACAAACTTCACGCCGGGCTTCGGTTTGAACAATCGCATCACTTCGCGCAACCACTTCCTGGAATACCAGAGCGTTTTCAAAGCGGCCGAATGGTGGACCATCACGGCAGGCACATGGCTGCAGGACATCGGCTACTCGCGATTCAATGATGACGCCCCGGGGCTCTTCAATCCCGCCGGAGATTCCTACGACGTGGACCAGGCGGAGACGAACTGGGCGCTGTATCTCCAGTCACAGGCGGAGATCCTGCCCGGCTGGAACCTGAGTGCCGGTCTCCGGCATGATGCCTATTCCGACTTCGCCGATGCGACCACCTGGCGTGCCGGATCGAGCTGGCGCATGCCCTGGACGCAGACCATCCTCCACGCGAACTATGGCACCGCCTTCGCCCCCGCCAGCCCGCAGAACCGTGAAGCTGCGCTTTTTGGCAATCCGGCCTTTCTGGAACCCGAGCGCAGCCAGGGATTCGAGTTCGGGATCGAGCAGCCTTTTGCAGGAAACAAGGGCGTCCTCAGCCTCACCTGGTTCCGCAACAACATCAGCAACCTCATCGTCTTCACGCCGCCCTTCGGCCCGCTGCAGCAGATCAATCAGGCCCGGACCGAAGGCCTGGAGGCCGCGCTCTCCTGGCAGCCGAGCGACCGCTACGGATTCAGCTCCCAGTACACCTACCTCGAAGCCGACGACCTCACCGCGGGCACCCGTCTCGTCCGCAGGCCGCGCCACCTCGTTTCCGGCGATTTCTGGATCAAGCCCACATCGAAGCTCCGCCTCGGTGCCGGCGCACGCTACACCATCGACCGCGAAGACGGCTTCGGGGCCGCTCAGCGCGATGTCGAGGACTACCTGAACATCCGCCTGACCGCGAACTACGAAGTCAGCGAGAATCTGGAAATCTTCGGCCGCGTGGAGAACCTCCTCGGTGAGCGCTACCAGGAAGTGCTCGGCTTTCCCGCCATGCGCACCGGCGCCTACGCCGGATTCCGGCTGCGTTTTTGACGGACCATGCTAAGAGACCGGCGTGAGTCGCCGACCATCACGCATCGAAGACACCTCCGCGCTGCGCGAGCGTTTCATCCGCCGCGTCAGCGCGGACAGCCCCTTCTACCGGCTGTTCGACCACCTGCCGGATCTCGCCTTCTTTGCCAAGGACGCCGAATTCCGCTTCATGTGCGCGAGCCGCCGTTTCATGGACCGCTTCGCCATCACCGATGAGAGCGGAATCGTCGGCAAAAACGACTTCGACCTCTTCCCGGCCCGCCTCGCCGAGAATTTCCGACGTGACGACGAGGAGGTGCTCGCCTCCGGTCAGCCGAAGCTTCACATCGTCGAGCTTTTCTTCAACGACCAGGGCATCCCTGACTGGTTCGTCACGAACAAGCTGCCGCTGTTCGACTCCCGGGGCCGGGTCATCGGCATCATGGGCAGCGTCCAGAGCTTCGAAGGCAAAAAGCAGGTGCTGCAGCCCTACCTCCAGATCGACCGCGCCCTCGCCTACATCCGCGAGCACTTCCGCACGGGCGTATCGATCACCGAGCTCGCACAGATCGTGCATCTCTCGCCGCGGCAGTTGCACCGGAAATTCGTGGAAACCTTCGGTGCAAGTCCCCAGGCCTTCATCATGAAGCTGCGCATCCAGGCCGCCTGTGAGGCCCTGCAAAAGGAAGGCGCCCAGATCACCGAAGTGGCCCGGGAGCTCGGCTTCTGCGATCAGAGCGCCTTCACTCATCACTTCCACCGCCACATCGGCCTCACCCCGCTGAAGTACCTGCACCAGTTCCGGCTGCGCAGGTTGTAGCGCGTCCGGCCAAAAAATCCGGTTGCCGCACCCCTCAAGTCCGGCTACAGACTCGGCCCCACGGATTTCGCGCGGTTAGCTCAGTGGTAGAGCATTGCCTTCACACGGCAAGGGTCGCAGGTTCGAACCCTGCACCGCGCACCATGTCAGAAGAACCCATTGCCTGACAAAATGAGGTCGGCCACAGCGTGGTGATCCGGCGACCTACCTGGAAGACTACAGCGCATCTCAGCGCTCGCTTTCCGGCTGCTTCTTCCAGAACTGGAACCATTTTTTTCCCGGCGGTGGAGGCGGCGGCGGTGCGACTGGCTCGGCTTTTTTGACCACCGGCACGGGCCTCGGAATCGCGGCCGGCCCTTCGATGATGACGGTCATGCCCTTGGTGAGGTGTTTGACGAGGCGCACCACGTCCCAGTTCGCAGTGCGCATGCAGCCGTGACTGGAGCTGCGCCCGATGGTCTGGGGCGAGTTGGTGCCGTGGATGCCGATGCCAGGCTTGCTCAAGCCGATCCACATGACGCCGACGGGATTGTTCGGACCGATGGGCAGCTCGTAGGCCGTGTCCGTGCGCACGCCGTAGTTCAGCACGCCTTCGTCCCAGCGAAAGGTGGGCATCTGGGTGATGCCAACGATGCGCCAGGTGCCGGGGGGCGTGGCCAGATAACCGCTACCGGAGGTGATCGGCAGGCTGGCGAGCAGCTTGTCACCATCGTGCACGCCGAGGATTCTTTCCTTCGTGTCGATCTTGATGACCCGCTCCTTGAATTCCGGCACTTCTGGAAGACGTGGCACCGGCGTGAGTTCCTCGATCTTGAAGGGCTCAACGTTAGGAACCTTCACCACGTCGCCTGGCTTCAAGGCGCTCATCTTCATCGGCTGATTGAGCCACTCGATCAGATCGGGTGAGGTGTGAAAACGCTCGGTCAGGAACTCCAGCACGGAGTCGTAGGGCAGGTACTTCTTTTTGCTCTGGAGGGAGGGTTTGCTCGGCAGCTCGCCCACGAACTTGAGATCCTCCTCTCGGATCGTGTAGCTCGTGTAAAGCGGGGTGACGCCCGAGAGGTCGAGCGCGTGATTCTCCATGTCCGTCTCAGGGAAGCCGTTCGCCTGCTGGTAGCGCTTCAGTGCCTTGGTCGTAAACTCGCCGGGACGACCGTCCACCTTGCCGGGACCAAAGAGCTTTCCATCGAGGAAGATCTGCAACTGCAGGATCGACTCGACCGGCTCCGGGGCTTTGGGCAGGACGGCGGAGGCCGCCTCCCCGGGCGCTGGGACCACCTCTCCGGCACCTTGAGCGGCGAGGGAGAGGGAGAGAAGGAAAATGGCGATTTTGCGGTTTTTCATCGGTGAAGAACGAGGTGCTGGACGGAGGGGGACTTTCTCCGCAATCGGTACACTCAAGCTTTCAGATAGCAACCTGCGGGCCGGACTCCTTCAAGACCGCCTCGGTCATTCGCAGCGCCTCACGGTTCGCTTTGACATCATGCACCCGGATGATGCGGGCTCCGTTCTCCCGGGCGCGGGCGGTCAGGGCGACGGTGGGCCAGAAGCGGTCCTCCATCGCGTCAGAGCGCAGCACTTTGGCGATCATGGACTTGCGCGAGACGCCGATGAGCAGCGGACGCATCCCGGCGAGCTGATCGAGGTCGCGCATGAGGACGAGATTGTGCTCCAGCGTCTTGCCGAAGCCGAAGCCGGGGTCCAGGACGACGCGCTCCGGCGCGATGCCTTCCGCCTCCAGCACCCGCAGCCGCCTCTCGAAATAGCCGCGCACCTCGGCCACGACATCCTCGTAATGCGGATTCGCCTGCATGGTCTGCGGCGTGCCCGTCATGTGCATGACGACGAGTCCGGCCGTGGTTTCCGCAGCCAGCCGCGGCATCGCGGAGTCTCCGCGGAGCCCCGTGACGTCGTTGATGATGTCCGCACCGGCATCCAGCGCGGCCCGGGCCACGGAGGCCTTCATCGTGTCGATGGAAATGAGCGCCTTGGTCTGCGAGCGCACGGCACGGATCACCGGCAGCACTCGACGCAATTCCTCCGCCTCATCGACCGGCTCGGCCCCGGGACGGGTGGATTCCCCGCCGATGTCCAGGATGTCCGCGCCTTCGGCGACCAAAGTGAACGCATGCTCGACGGCGCGCCCGTGATCATTGAACCGGCCGCCGTCTGAAAAGCTGTCCGGCGTCACGTTCACAATCCCCATGATGAGGCCGCGATCTGTGAGATCGAGGTCGTGGGTGCCAAATCGCCAGCGGAGCATCCGCCATGGTGGCGCGAAAATGCGTCCGTCCAACGAGAAAACTGGAGATGCGCGGTGGTCTGCTCTAATGGAGCAGCCGTGAAGCCCAACCCCGCCGTGCTCCTGCTCATTCTCCTCGTCCTCGGAGGCGTGGCCGGCTTGTTTTTGTATGACCCGGCTCCCATGGCGCCCAAAAATGAAGAGCCTCAGATGCTCGCGAGCGCGAAGGATCTGCAGGATCAGATCGTGCTGCTCCAGGGCCAGATCGAGTACCTGCAGGGCCAGAACGACGCGCTGAAAGACGAAAACGCCGAACTGCTGCAGCGGCTCGGCACGCTGGGCATGAAGGACACGCCGACGGTCATGCTCAACGACAACGATGTGGCCCCGGACTTCGTCGGCATGGGACTGGACATGATGAAACTGCGCAAGCTCCAGGCCCTGCCGATGGCGACAATGATGGCCAGCCAGAAAGACGTGGAAATGGCGATTCTGGCCTGGCTGAAACGCCAGCAGCCCGAAGACGAAGCGAAAAAGCTGCCGCGTGCGCTGGCGGCCCTGGGTTGGATTCCGGAAGCCATCGACCCCCTGCCCATGCGTGCGGCGCTGCTGGCCCGCGTGCTCGGCGGATGGTACGACGATGAATCGGACACGATGCTGACGATCGATCCCGCCACCGCATCCTCCCCCATCGTGGTGGCGAACGAGCCGCTGGCCATCGCCTTCGGCCAGTTGCTACGGGAATACGGCGACACCCTGTTTCAGCCGCAGTATGGGCCGCTTTCGACCGACATGCGCACCGCCCGGGAATCGCTCATTTCCGGCGACGCGGCGCTGACGCGGTTTCTTTACTCCATGCAGAATCCGGTTTCGAATCCGCAGGACGACCTGCCCGCCGGAGACCCGGATCATCCGCTGAACCAGGTGCCGATGCCGGTCTTCCTGAAGGAACTGGCGCTCTTTCCCTTCAATCGAGGCTTCGACTTCGCGCAAACCCTGCACAGTGCAGGAAACTTCCCCCAGCTGAACGCCGGTTACAGCCGCCCGCCGATCAGCACGGCGGAAGTCATCGAGCCCGAGGTCTATCTCAATCCCGAGCGCCCAGCGCCGGTAAAAATCGATCTCGATGACGTCAAGCTCGCCGGCGTGGCGCCCTTTCTCGACGACCAGTTGGGAAAATTCGCCTGCGTCACCGCTCTGCGCCGCTACAACACCGATGAAAAAGCCGCCGACGGCACCCGCGGCCTGGTGGCGGACCGGCTGCTGGCCTGGACCACCGCAAACGACACCGCGCAGGACCAGGTCCTGTGGCAGACGCTGTTCATGGACAAATCCAGCGCCGACGCCTTCCACACGGCGATGCTGCAATGCCTGACCCAGCATTTCAAAACACCCAAGGGGGACGAATTCGAGGCGAACGGTCGGTTTGTGAGTCTCCTCCGCAATCGCGGGGCGGCTGGCGTTCTCCTGATCAATGCGAGCAGCGCCGATGCGCGTGCCGCGATGAAGCTTTTGATGAAATGATGACCGCGAGGCAAGTCTATTACACCGGCCGCGTCCAGGGCGTGGGTTTCCGCTACAGCGCCAAGAGAATCGCGTCCGGTTACGACGTCACCGGCTCGGTGAAGAACCTGCCGGACGGCCGGGTGGAGCTCTTCGCGCAGGCATTTGAGGCCGACGAGGTCGAGGCCTTTCTGGACGACATCCAGAACAGCAGCCTGGCATCGCACATCAAGGAGCGGCAGGTCCAGATCGCCCCGGCGCAGCCGGGCTTGCGTGGATTCAGCATCGTGCGTGATTAGCCCTCAATTCCCGCAATGTCCGCCGCGCCCGCCGTCTCCGTCCAAAACCTGACCAAGGTCTTCAAGAGCACCTTGGGAAAAGCGGCATTCCGTGCAGTGCAGGATCTGTCCCTCACCGTGAACGCCGGGGAGGTTTACGGACTGATCGGCCCGAACGGCTCCGGCAAATCGACGACGATGAAGATCGTCCTCGGTCTGCTGAAACCGACCACGGGCGTCACCAGCATCTTTGGCGTGCCAAGCACCGAGGTGGCCAGCCGTCACAGCGTGGGCTTCCTGCCGGAGAACCCGTATTTCTACAAGCACCTCACCGGTCGCGAGACGCTGCGCTTCTACGGCAGCCTCTGTGGCATGCGCGGCGTCAAACTGAAGGATCGCGTCGAGGAAATGCTCGCGCTGACAGGACTCGAAGACGCCGCGACGCGACGCGTGGGCGGCTTTTCCAAAGGCATGCTGCAGCGCCTCGGACTGGCGCAGGCCTTGATCCACGAACCGCGACTCGTCGTGCTCGACGAACCCACCGCAGGCGTCGATCCCGCCGGATCCCGCAAGATTCGCGATCTCATCATCGAGTTCCGCGCACGCGGCATCACCGTCCTCGTCACCTCCCACCTCCTCGAGCAGATCCAGGAAGTCTGCGACCGCGTCGGTATCATGGCCCACGGACGCATGGTCCGGGAAGGCAAGTTGGAAGACCTCATCGCCGTTGAAAACCAAACGGAAATGGTTCTCGAAAACGCCTCCCCCGAACTTCTGGCCAGGATCGAAGCCCTGGTGAAAGAGGAACCCGGAGCAGCCAAAATCCTCCGCAGCGGCCACCCCCGCACCACCCTCGAGCGACTCTTCCTCGAAGCCACGCACGAAGAAAAGAATCGCTGAGTCCGGGGTGTCACGCAGCCGTTGCTTCCTCTCCTGACATTCAAAGCGTTCATGCTTGGCGCGATCGCTTCATCGAAGTCGTCAATGCACACTGGAGCGGCATGAACGCGACTTCCTTTGGACCCCGGGCTATGCGTCCCAAGACTGGCAGTCATAGATGGGTTACTACAACATGCATGTATCGGAGTCGGGAGTGATGTGGTGCTTTAACTCCATGCCTCATGTGGAATCCTCGCCTCAACGCCTGCAATCGCTGGATCTGCTGCGTCTTGGCCTGTGCCTCCTCGTCATGGTCACCCATGCCAGGAGGCTCTTTACGATTGACGTTCCCGCATGGCTGACCAAGGGACCTTTGGACGGGAAGGCCGGAGTGGTATTATTTTTTGTGCTTAGCGGCCATGTGTTGAGCCGGTCGCTGGCACGGACTCCCCTCTCTTGGAATGGCTACTGCCACTACATGATGAGGCGAGCATTCAGGCTTTTCCCCGCCTACTGGGTGGCCCTAGCGTTGACCTTCGTGATCCTTGTCTGGCTCAGGAGCGACGACTTCTCCACGCTCTCGGCGGGTGTTCCCGATTTCATCGGCAGGAATGACGCAGCCTGGGGGCAGTGGTTTCTTCACCTCTTCCTTGTGATCCCGGGAATGCAGTCTGATTTTGCTCTGCCAACTGTTTGGTCACTGATGACGGAGGCAAAGGTATCCCTGCTGATATTCCCAGTGCTAGGCTGGACACTGCTTCGTCTTTCGCTCTGGCAAGCTTTGGGAGTGACGGCCTTGCTGGCGGCAGGAAGCGGCTTGCTTCATACCCACGTTGTCGGCACTGCGGCATACTTGGGTATTTTTGCCATTGGCACTCTTCTCACCCGTGTGCCCGACCGTTGGTGGCAGAGCCTTGCGTCATGGGGTTGGTGGTGCATCCTTCTCGTGGGGATCATGGTGTATTCGTGCATGTCCCTCCGTTACCTCCTTCCAAGCGTCTGGCAGGGTTACTATCTCTGTGCCATAGGGGCGTCCGCCATCATCGCATGTGTGTCGAAGTGGCCTGCAATGAGCAAGCGCATGCACGCCATGAACGCCCTGGTGGCCACCGACATATCTTACGGCATCTACCTTTTGCACTACCCGGTGCTGCTCGCCTTTCTTCACTTGGGAGATCAACTTGGTTTCGATGCCACGCCGCGCACCCTGCTCATGTTCGCCGCCATGGCAGCGACTATCGTCCTGGCATGGTTGATGGCTCACACCGTAGAAATCCCCATGGCAAGGCTGGGACGCCAACTAAGCCCGACGGCACTACTCATCCCGGAACGCCTGCCAGGGCAACGAGGAAACGAGGTCGTCGCATCAAGATAACATCCTGCGTTTAAGCTGATGGCATCGCCAACATGAGGGACGCGGGTGCGGCTGCGTGTGCACAACTTCAGCAACGAAGCCGCCCCGGGCAGCAAATCCCTCGTGGAAGACAGCTACGAAGCGCAGTGGGTGCGATTTTGGCCCGTAGCGGATCACGGGTCGTTTTACCCCCCCTGCGGCGGCTGGGAGGCCGACAGCTGGGCTGAGATGCCAGCGGCAGACTGAATTCGTGTCAGCCAATTGCTGAATGCGGCGGCGGCAGCCTGCCCATTGTGGGCGAATACGAGTCTGTGCACGCTGGGCACATGACCAGACAGCAGAGGCCCGAACGCAGGCGTTGATCGCCTGCCCAGATCCCCTTCCCCACGACCTGCGCAGGCTCTGATTCCGTCCAGAAGAACTTTTCCTGACAAGACACACGAACCCTCCACCCAAACTCGACGCCATGCTCTCCGACCGACTCGTTCACACCATTGAAAACCACTGGGAAAACATCGCCGAACGCGCCATCGACGCGGTTCATCGCGACCCTGAAGTGCCAAACTACCAGTCTTTGAAGGATGAAGAACTGCGCGACCGTGCCCGCCACCTGCTGTCCAACCTCGGTCAGTGGCTGGCCAGCCGCGACGAGTCCCTCATCGCCCAGCGCTACGAGAAGCTCGGCCGCTGCCGCTTCGACGAGGGCATGCCGCTCCACGAGGTGATTTACAAACTCCAACTGCTGAAGCGAATGGTGCTGGAGCATGCGCGTGACGCACATTTGGAGATGAACGCGCTGCAGTTGTATTCCGAGCAGGAGTTCCTCACCTCAGTGGACGGGTTCTTTGACCGCATCATTTACCGCGTGGCCAAGGGCTTCAGCGAGGCGATGATGGAGGCTGCGGCTTTCGAGCCTCCCACACAGGTGCTGCGGGTTTGAATTTCCGGCTGTGCAGCCCTCCGAACCGCAAGCCCTTGCCGGGGCAAAAAAACGGGCGTCCGTTGGGGACGCCCGTCTGGATCGCTGAATTTGGAAACGAGGATCAGGGGATGACCTTGATGAACATGTCCTTGTAGTAGGTGGTGCTGTCGGGGTCGTGGCCCTGGAGGGCGATGGTGCCTTCGCTGAGTTTGCGACCGGGCATGCCTTTGAGTTCAACCGCCGGATTCCAGCCTTCGGGCTCGACAAAATCGACGGTGACTTCGCCGTTCACTTTGAGAGTGATGTGCTTGCCTTCGACCTTGATCTCGTAGTCGAACCATTCGCCGTCAACGCTGGGTGCGGCGGGCACTTTGATGTGCTTCCCGCCGGCCGGCTCCTGCTGGCCCTCGGCGAGAGCGAGGATGTTGATCACGCCGTAGAGGCTGCCGGTCTTCTTCGGGTCCTTGTGCGTGCTGTTGACCTGGCATTCGTAGCCGGCGGAGGGCCAGCCGGCGTCTTCGTACTTGGTGTGGAAGTAAACGCCGGAGTTGGAGCCGGGCGTGGTTTTGACCTTCATCTTGAGTTCAAAACTCTGAAATTTGGCGTCACCGTTCGGACCGGTGTAGAAAAGATGAGCGCGGCCTCCGCTGACTTTGAGAAGGCCGTTTTCGACCGTGAAGCAGCCGGGCACTTCGTTGTTGGATTTCCAGCCGGAGAGGTCTTCTCCATTGAAGATGGAGGTCCAGCCGTCGGAATCGGCGGCATGGGAGACGAGGGCGAGCGCCCCAAGGGCGCAGAGTGCGGAGAATGCGAGTGGTTTGAGCATAAGATGGGCGGGATTAACGCGGGGACCCGCCGGAGTCTAGCACGAGACCCGATGCAGCCGTCGCGGGCTGGGGCGGAGAGTCCGCCCGTGCCCGATTTAGCTGGCCTTGCGGGCCTTCCTCGCGGTCGGAGACTTGACGGGGAGTTCCAGCGTCAGCTTTTTGACGGCCGGAGCCGCCAGATGACTTTCGAGGGTGGAGGTGTTCAATCCAAGGAACTTGGCGGTTCGATCGGCATCCTCGGCAAAATGGCGATACGCCATGCGGGAGAGCTCACGCTCCACCCAGGGGAGCAGCTCGATGCCGGGAGACCTTTCCGCCACGCCGACGAGCATGGTGAGGGCGTCACGCATGCGGGTCAGAGTGCTGGAGGGGTCCATGTGGCGTCCCCCTTTGCTGCCGAGCGGAATGTCGGAGGGAAGGAGGACGTCGGAATTGCACAGGGCGCAGGCGCGCTGGATGGTGTTTTCCAGTTCACGGACGTTCCCGGGCCAGTCGTAAACCTCGAGAATGTCGAGTGCGTCGTCTGTGAAGCGCATCTGCGGACCGCGGCGGCGCACGGACTGGCGGTGCAGAAAGAACTCCGCCAGCATGCGCACGTCTTCGCGGCGCTCCCGCAGCGGCGGAATGTGAATGCGCACGACGTTGAGGCGGTAGAACAGATCCTCGCGGAATTTTCCCTTCGCGACTTCGTCTTCGAGGTTCTTGTTGGTGGCGGCGAGGACGCGGACGTCGGTTTTCAGCGTCTGGTTGCTGCCGACGCGGGAGTAGTTCCCCTCCTGCAGCACACGGAGCAGCTTGCTCTGCACCGCCAGGGGCATGTCACCGATTTCGTCGAGAAAAAGGGTGCCGCCGTCGCACTGCTCAAAACGGCCCACTCGCTGGTTCACCGCACCGGTGAAGGAGCCTTTCTCGTGGCCGAAGATTTCGCTCTCGAGGAGGTTGTCCGGGATGGCGGTGATGTTGATCGCGACGAATTCCTTCTGCGCCCTGGGGCTGAACTTGTGGATGGCGCCGGCGACGAGTTCCTTTCCGCAACCGCTCTCCCCCGTGATCATCACGGGCGCATCGGAGCGGGAGACGCGGCC
>CAMAZK010000025.1 GCA_945863205.1 Akkermansia muciniphila
ACCCCCCTCGCCGCCCAGATCGGCCTCGTCTCCGACTTTCGCCAAAAGCACACCCAGGCCAAGCTCGACGCCGTCTCGGACGCCAAGACCCTCCTCGCTGAAACCCGGATCGACGGTCTCTCCGCCGTCCAGTGGCTCAAGCGACCCGAAAACACCCCCCCTTCCCTGCCCTCCGACCTCCGCGACCGCTTCACGCCGGAGGTCTGGAGCCTCGTCGAAAACGACGTCAAATACGCCGGCTACATCACCCGGCAGGAAGACATGGTCGCCAAAACCGCCCGCATGGACGAAAAAGCCATCCCGCCCGACTTCGACTACCACGCCATCCCCGGCCTCAAAACCGAAGCCAAGCACCGCCTCACCGCCCTCCGCCCCGCCACCCTCGGCCAGGCCGCCCGCGCCCAAGGCGTGAACCCGGCGGACATCGCGCTCCTCGCGGTGATGTTGAAACGGGGCAGCGGAGGAGCGGAGAGCGAAGGGCCAAGGGCGTAGAGTCCAAAGCGGCTCCGCGCGAAGCTTTGGTCGTCCTCGTCCTCCTACTCGAACTCGTCCTCGATCCTCCCGTTCACGATAATCTTGCCATTCCCCGCCTATTCCACTACTCTCAGCGCATGAAATACCCAGTCGTCCTGATCGAATCTGACGAAGGTTATGCCGTCGGCTGTCCCGCCATCCCCGGCTGCTGGAGCCAGGGAGCTACTCGAGAGGAAGCCCTCGTCAATATTCAGGACGCCATCCGCGAAGTTTTGGAGGTGAAACAGGAGCTCGAATGCCAGCAATGGCAGGGCGAAGGACTGCGTGTCGAGACCACCTCCATCGAATTCGCCTATGCCTAAACTTCCCGGCATCCACCACAAGGACGCCATTCGGGTACTGCAAAACCTCGGCTGGCGCGTCATCCGTGAAGGCAAGCACACGATCCTTGGTAAAGGCACCGAGGCTCTCCCCATTCCCGGCACAATCCCATCCACTCCATCACGATGGGAAATATTGCCAAAGCCGCAGGCCTCACCCCTGACGAATTTCGGAAGCTGATGTAGCCTACCACCCGAATATGGCAGCCCTTCTCAACTTCCTTATCATTGGGCTTTCGACTCTCTTGTTGGTTGGCGGTATCGTCATGGCGATTTGGGCGTGGCGAAAGCTCAGCATCACCGTCTTTGCTTGGATCCTCGTCGTCAGGCTCACACAAACTCTTTCCTCCCTGCCATGGGCTTACGGCACCGACCCTGCCCAGCATCCCCGGATCGATGCGGCACTCGAAAACTTGACGGCAAATCCTGCTCTCGACCCGACAGACGTGTTTCTGCTTTGGTGCTCGGTCGCTGCCTTCTTTCCCCTCCTTTCCACCGCCTCTCTGTTCGTATTGGCGGCTGTCGAGACGGCAAAAATCGCCACACGCCTCCAGCCTGAATGGCAGCCGCCTTCGGTTGTCAGCATGGCTCATTGCCTCCGGCACGGATTTGGACTGCTCGCCGTCTTGGCAGTCGTGGTGCCGACAATCGCCCTGCATCTCTGCTCTCACTCGGCGCATCGTGAGAATTCCGAATTCATGAGATCAACAGCGGCAGAGTTGAAGCCCCCTAAGCCCAATGCCGTTAAGGAAAAGTGCAGAGCTCGTATTGGATGGTGGAAGACTGTGAGCTTGGCGTGAACATGCGCGGCCATTTCTTGACGGGCTGGCGCACTTTGCGGGCACAACTTCGCTTCCTTCTGGGTGGCAGTGCAAGGGCGGCGGTCTGCTGCCGCATACGCCGCACCAGTTCGCGCTGGGCCGCCTCATCCATCATGACTCAGCACGAACCACAATCCTGCGTGTGCTCCAGACACAGGCTCAGACTGATGCGCACCGCGCCCGCCGCCTCCACCTCCCCGCCTGCCTCCGCTGCCACGGCCAGACGTTCCTCCGCCACCAGGGCGCTGGCGATGAGCAACGCGGCGATCTCCTGCTGCGCGGTCTCCGGTGTGTTGCTGCCCAACAGATCTCCGCCCGCCACCTGCAGCTTCAGCTCGCGGTAAAACAGCTCCTGCTCCCAGCGCCGCGCATACAGGCCGATGAGTTCCTTCGCTGTGGCCTGCTCCACGCTCAGACTCGTCCACAGCCGCACATCCACCCACTTGTTCTCGCTGCGCTTCCACACCCGCCCGCGCACTTCCCTCACGCGCAGGCTTTGCAGCACTCGGCGCGGCTTGGCTTTATCGCGCAAGGCCACCTCCACCATGGCGGAGCCGTCCTCCAGTAGGTTGATGATTTTGACGCCCAGCTTCATGCGCACCCGCACCAGAAAGTGCTGCTCCTGCTGCGCCCGGCACTTTGCCTGAAGCTGGGCGAGCATGGGGGCCTGCCCGTAGAGGCGGTCGAGGATGAGCAGGATGCCCGGCGGCAGATGATCCAGCAGCGTGGCGCTCAAGGCGTGCTCGCTCTCCTTGTCCAGGCCCAGGACGGCACGCAATGGCGCGTGGGTGCCCAGCTCCACCAATGCGCTCATGGCGATCTTGGCAAAGGCGGCGCAGCCACGCCGGGTCTTGGCTTTGGCGATGCGGGCGAGGTGCTGCGGGGTGTTGCTCACGCTCCAGGTGGTGCCATCAATGCCCACCAGCCGCAGGGCACCGAGGAAACAGCCCGGATGCACGGCGGCATCGGCCAGCGGGCGCAGCGTCTCCTCCATGATGAGGGTGAAAAGATCGGGGCCGAGCTGCTGGCGGCGCTGGCTGAGAGCGGAATCTGAGAGACTCATGCCGAAGTATTGCTGCATGCACTTGAAAAAGCGACCCGCCATGGGCAGACAATGAGCAATGAGGCCGACGATAAGCTGCCAAGTCTGTAACTTGCGGCGTGGGCCTTGATGTCGGTGCGTATCATACTCGTCGAGCGCGGCTTGATCCCAGCGCAGGAAGGCAAGGATGCGACCGACTAAATCAAGCCGCTGGGCCTGGGTGGAGGAGCCGGTCAATGAGGCGGATAAGACAGCGTTGGCTGAGGGCATCCACAGCCTATTGACTATAATTTCTAAAAGTACAGAAATTATAACTTAACGGCATTGCCCCTAAGCCAGCAACCAAGTTGTCCTGGTCTCGAGATTTTGAGAGCGAGCGGTTTCCGCAACGATATTTCGTTCCCTCGGATTCGAGAGCTGCTATTCAAACACTTCCCCGGTTGCTCACGGCGCTTGAACGACTTTCCAAACACTTCCCCGATCACTCACAGGGCTTGAACGACCTTCCAAACACTTCCCCGGTCGCGCACGGCGCTTGAATGACTTTCCAAATGTTTCCCCGGTCGCTCACAGGGCTTGAGCGACCTTCCAAACACTTTCCCGGTCACCCCCAAAACCACGGGAACTCCGAGCGGGTCATGGCAGAGAAACGAGCGGACGAGGAGATGAATCAACGTCATCAACCGGAAATACAGTTATTTTCCGTAGCCCCTGATACATAAATAAGTATTTATCCCTCGCAAAAGGCTGGACGCCAACACGCCCTATTCTGTAAACTCCAGCGAATTCGTTAGAAAATCCTAGATTTAGCCTCCTATGGCACGATGGAATTTCGCTTTTCACGACTCTGGAGTGCGCTTTGACCAACCCGACGCCCATCCCACCACCATGAGAACACTTGCTTCCTTCCTCGAGAATCCCTTCGACGATCCGAACATCAGCATGGCCGAGCTCGTCGCCTTCACGACCGACCACTTGCAGCGCATGAGCGCGAACAACGCCGGTGGCGAACTTACCGCCCGTATCGCCGCCACGACGAGTTCTCTCGCGGTCGTTGAAGACTGCGTCACCGATGACCAAGGCCGTCTCGGCGTGCGAAAAGCCCGGAAACAAGCCAAGGACGACTTCCGCGAGCAAATTCCCACCGAGGTCAAACGCATCGAGGCGGGCTTCATCGCCGCCTTTGGCGCGGACTCGCCCACATTGCTCGAAGCGCTGCCGCAGGGCCGCACCATCTTCCAAACCTGCCGCGATGATCAGGTGGAGGTGCATCTGCAAACCCTGCTCGATGCCGCCACCACGCATCAAGCCACTCTGGCCCCCGCCACACTCACGCAGGCCACGAATCTGAAAAACAACTGGGTCACCATTTATCAGGCCAGCGAGTCCGCCACCGGTGCCAAGACCACGACGGAAGAAGGCAAGAAGCTCGCCCGCGAAAACCTGCAACTGATGCTCTTCCTCAACCTCGGGAAGCTTGCCGAAATGTTCCCCCGCCAGCCCGAGAAGCTCAGCCTCTACATGCAGCAGCACCTGCTGGAGAATCCGTCATCACCCGGAGAGCCCGAGCCGCCCGCACCACCGCCGCCCGGTCCGTAAGTTCGAGGAGCCGCGACGGAGTACTCCAACACGTTATTTAAACACGCATTTGAGCAAGAACCGACCTACTTGTTGCTTTGCACGCAAATAAGCACTCAAAGCAACAGCATGATTCGAAAACGTCGTCGCAAAGTAACACTTTTGTCGGAGAGAGCATTGCGCTCAAAGCAACAGATCTGTTAATGTCTCAACTGTTCTGCCAAGAAAATGAATCTGGATGAGTAGTGAAATTACACTTCTGAAAGATTCGAACGAGCTCGATGTGTCGTTCAGCTATGGAGCTTTCTACGACATCTGCCAGAGAGCGGAGGAACGCGCTAGGATCGCAGGACACGCGGAGTTGGCGGATGAATTCAAGTTCGGGATTCAGATGCGGGAGCTTTATTTCTGGTATGCGAGTGATTCGGATCGCCGATTCTTCGTCGATGTCTTGCGGGAGATTCTTGCTGACGATGACTTCTTCACTTGGCCAACTGAGCTCCCCGATCCAGATGTCGTCTATTGTCATCCCGACGGGACAACCAGTCGGCCGCCTGATCCACGTGCCGTCGTTAAGAGGGGATCGATTTTAGGGGTGATCAGGCTCATCGAGAATCTCGAGACTCTACTCCAGAACCCGGCAGAACAAGTCAGTAGTGGCAACGGCGGATAACGCCGCTAATTCGCTTCGCTCTAGACGCCCAACCTCCGCCGTGCCACACTTCAAACGTTAGGCCAAGAAAGTAGCGTAACCCGACAACTATGCCGAACTGGACAAATCTAATAAACGCTCAACACCGTTGGGCGCATAAGAACGACGGCTTTCAGCTCGTCTTGAACGATGCAGCTGCCGAAGCGGCGATCACGGCGTTAACCGAGAAACTTGGCTTCAGGTTGCCACCTGAGTTCAGCGACATTTACAGATCTCACGATGGCTTTGGTGTCCAACACACAAGTGACCCAGAAACTATTCATTGGAGCTTGGTTCCTATTTCACAGATTCCCGAACTGATGCAGTCTGCACGGGATTGGTTCGAGGAGACCCACCCAGATGCAGCTCAGAGATTTTTTCCTTTCATCGACTGGTCATGCGGTGACTACACTGGCTACCTCCTTACAGCGGATGGAACGATCCGGAGTGGTCTATTCACCTTCGAGCACGACTCATACGAGTTTGAGGCTGAGCAGGCACCAGATGACTTCCTTCATCACGCCTATGATAACATAGCAGACTTTCTCTCGACACGATAATAGCCCACAGAACAAAGTGTCCGTCCCTCTATGCCTCTTCCTCCAGTTGGAATTCGGGCTTCCATCCCCGCCGTGGATGAGCTAGACGTTGCAAACAAATGAAAGGTATTTTTCAACTCATTGGTCTAGCCGTGACGCTTAGCCCCGTTGTGGTAAAAGCAACTCAACCAACACTGACTTCCATTTCCCAACCCCTGTACTTTCTTGGGAGTTCTAGCGATGCTGAGATTGAGATCATTGAGACCCCGAAGATCCTCAATAACTCGTCAGCAATGGCTTGGATCGAGCTTTTTTCCAGCCCTACAGAGGTTCCTGGATCTAGAGGTGATCTGAATCTGATCTCTCTTTACGGGTTATCTGTCAAGATGGTTTCCCAAGATAAGGACGGCAGAGTGACGGAGATTGGAGTCGACACCAGCACGGCGAAGCAGCCCGAACATTATCCTTTCACGATCAACGATGTGACAGAAGCGACGGTCAAAGCCATTAGGTCTGAGTTTCCGGATGCGGCTGCAACTAAGATTTCCGTCGTCCGCGGTGACGGAGCATCGCCTTCAAACAAGATAGGCGAACAAGGCAGCTCTGGACAATCCGCTACCCGCCCCGAGTCGAAGTCTGAGGGTAGCAACAAACCTCTACCTGAATCGGAGGAGCGCTCCCGGTAGCGGGTGCCTGGCCTCGACGTTCGCCCAACTCAACGCACCGTCCGTGAAACTTGAAGTCTATCACACTGCGACATACCACTATCGGCGGCTTCCGGTGCTGATCATCGGATTGGGTTTTATTGGATTCTGCGGCTTTTTCCTGTTTCGTCTTGCCCCGCAGTGGTTTGCCATTTGGCACGACGCCAAGAAGTTTCTCTTTGGTCTGTTGCCTATTGGCATTTTGAGTCTTTTCTCGCTTCTCGGGGTTGTGCTGGTTAGATACTACCTTACCGACTACCGGCTAGAGTTGCGGATCGATTCGCACGGAGTGAGCTATGCGGGCCGCTTTTATCCTTGGTCGGAGGTTGGCTCCCTTTCTGCACGCTGGTATCACAGGCGACTGATGTTACGCCTGCATCGGAGAGGCCATATCGCAATGGATCGACATCTCCAGACTGACATTGGACTCACTGAGGATGAGTATGAACGCCTCATGGAGAGACTGATCGACGATATTGGAGCCATATACCCACATCTGAGACTGGGATGATTCGCGCATGCGACTTCATCACGAACGGCCACACGAGGGCGAACCCCCAAGTTCGCTTTGAATCGGGCGTCAAAGAGCGGGGATGATGTTTTGAGTTTCTTCGTCCGACTTCAAAGTTAACGGTTGTCGAACACTGCCGTACCACGAAGCGGCATCCTCCGAGCGAAGCCATACCGCAGAGCCTGCGCAGGAGGGAAAATGGTGTCAGCGTGCAGCCCTCTGACAAAACTTTTCCATGGTCTGACGGCGGTGTGAACCGATTCTCGATGTTCTACCCGAATGAGGGACGAATTCCGGCTCAGCATCGTGATTGAAAAGTCCCAGCCATGCTTTTAAACTCGGCACCATGACTCTGACCTATGATTCCGTGCTTGAGCACGCGTTGCAGTTGCCCGTCGTGGAACGCTCCCGCATTGCCACCCGGCTGATTGAGAGCGTGGAGGAGCCGGAAGAGACGGCGGAGGTGAGCAGCGCCTGGCAGGCGGAGATCAACCGCCGGATGGAATCCATCCAAAACGGCACCGCCAAGCTAGTGCCGCACGCGGAGGTGATGACGGGTCTCCGTCAGAAACTGGCTCAGCAGAACGCCGCTCGATCTGCATGACGACGGTCTGGCTCAGTGAGGCGATCGCCGAGCTTGAAGATGCCGCCTTGTATTACGGCGGGATCGAGGAAGAACTCGGCAAACGCTTTGCCGCAGCCGTGGCGTTGACACTGGCGGACATTGAGTCCGACCCGGAGAGGCCACGGCGCTTTGATGGCCAAGCCCGCAAGCTGCGCCTTAAGCGGTTCCCGTATGCCATTCTCTACTGGGTCGGAGCGGATACGCTGCACATCCTCGCCGTGATGCACCTGCACCGGGAACCTGGTTACTGGCACGGGCGCCTCGCCTGAAGCGTGATGCCATACGACAACTGAAGGTGCCATTATATCTCCACGCGAACACCCATGTCCGACCCATCACACGATCCTGGACCCATGGACGAAGAAGTGCAGGCATGGCTGCGCACGCCAGAGGGCGCGGCGGCGATGAAGCAGGTGATGCAGGACGTGGTAGCCGGGAAGCATGGTGAGGTGCCGTAGGAATTCATCGAGATGGCCCGCACAGGTCTGCGCAAGCATGAGGTGGAGGAACTGAGCCAGCATGTGCAGCAACGGCTGAAGACGCTGATACAACGACTGCAACAAAGTGTCCGTCCCTCTATGCCTCTTTGGCTGCCGTTTAGCTCCGAGGTCGCTGCTGAGGAGGGAGTGAGGGTGGCGAGAACCAAGTGTGGGAGAGAGTCAGGAGACGTTCGTCTCGGCTCTGAAGAGCCAAGGTACGGCGGTGGCGGCGGGGGTGTGATCGGCTGCAAGCGCGGCTTGTTGCCGGCGTTCCCCTTTTCCCATGCGATCCCTCCTGCTTTTCTTCTTCGCCCTGTGCTCCCCGCTTTTCGCCGCGAGCCGGCCGCCGAACATCGTCTTTATCCTCGCCGACGACTTCGGCTACGGCGATCTCGGCTGCATGGGCTGCCAAGACATCGCCACGCCGCACATCGACAGCCTGGCGCGGGACGGCGTGAAATTCACCGACTTCTACGCGAATGCGCCGGTCTGCACGCCCACGCGCGCCGGATTCATCACCGGCCGCTGGCAGCAGCGCTTCGGGCTGGAGTTCGCCTTTGGCTATCAAGTGGAACAGCTCCGCCGCGTGAAGGGCGAATGGGTGCCGGAGCCGGACATGCACGCGCTCGGTCTGCCGCTTTCCGAGGTCACGCTGGCGACGAAGCTCAAGGCGGCCGGCTACACGACGGGCGCTTTCGGCAAATGGCACCTCGGCTACGCTGACAAATACAATCCGGTGATGCGCGGTTTCGACGAGTACTTCGGCGAGCTGCTCGGCCACGCGGACTACTACAAGCACGCCTACTTTGACGGCACCTACGCCCTGCGTGACGGCCTGGAGCCCGTGAAACTCGAAGGCTACTTCACCGACCTCGTCAACGACCGGGCGGCCAAGTTTATCCGCGACAATCAATCGAAGCCCTTCTTCCTCTACGTGCCGCATCTGGCCGTCCACGCGCCGTTTCAGCCGCCGGACGCTCCGGAGACGCCGATGGTCACGAAGGCATCCATGCTGACCGGCAGCCGCGCCATCTACAAAGCCATGGTCGAGCGCATCGACGACGGCGTGGGCATGATCCTGGCCGAGCTCGAGAAAAGCGGACTGGCCGACAACACGCTGGTCGTTTTCTCCAGTGATAACGGAGGCGAGCGCTGGGCCAGCAACCGGCCGCTCTTCCATCACAAGGCCACACTGTGGGAGGGCGGCATCCGCGTGCCCTGCGTCATGCGCTGGCCCGCGAAACTGCCGAAGGGCAAGGTGACGAGCCAGATGGCCATCACCATGGACCTGCACGCCACCTTCCTCAAAATGGCGGGCGCGGAGGCCCACACGCCCGCCGACAAGCCGCTCGACGGCATCGACCTCATGCCGCTGCTCACCGGCGACGCGAAGCCCGTGGACCGCACGTTCTACTGGCGCATGGACCGCAGCAGCCGGAAGCAAAAAGCCATCCGCCATGGCAAATGGAAGTACATCAACGACGGCAACTCGATGGACCTGCTTTTTAACCTCGAAACCGACATCAGCGAGCACACCAACCTCGGCTACCAGCACCCGGACGTCGTTACCGACATCAAAGAGCGCCTCAAAACCTGGGAAGCCGAGATGGACGCCAGCGATCGCGAGATCTGGGTGAAGTGAACCTCGTCCCCTGCCCCTGCTTATTTTTCCAAACCCATGAAACCGCTCCTCATCGCCGCCCTCTTTTCGACCGCTGCCGCTGCCGAACTGCCGAACGACCTCCCACCGGCCATTCCGCTCTGGCCCGCCGGTGCACCCGGCTCTGAAGCCCGTGCGGCCGAGCCTGAGAAGGTCGAAGGCAGCAACGTCTGCAACGTCCACAAACCCACGATCACGCCCTACATCCCCGCCGCCGACCAGGCCACGGGCACGGCGGTGATCATCTGCCCCGGCGGTGGTCATCGGAAGCTCTGCCTGGGTCACGAAGGCTACGCGCTGGCCGAATGGTTCCGTGATCGCGGCATCGCGGCTTTTGTTCTGAAGTACCGCCTCGCCCGCGACGAGGGCAGCACCTACACCATTCAGGATCACGCCATGGCGGACGCCCGCCGCGCGATTCGTCTCATCCGCAGCCGTGCGGCCGAGTGGCATCTTCAGGGCGACCGCCTGGGCATCCTCGGATTCTCTGCTGGCGGTGAGCTGGCCGCCTTCGCCGCGATGACGAACGACCCCGGCCAAAAAGACGCCGCCGATCCCATCGAGCGGCAGTCCAGCCGCCCTGACTTTCAGGCGCTGATCTATCCCGGCACCTCCGCCCTCTTTGAAGCGGAGAAAGGCATGCCGCCGCTCTTCATCGCCGCCGGTTACGGCGACCGTCCCGACATCTCCGAAGGCATGGCCACGCTGTATTTGAAGTACAAAGCCGCCGGTGTGAAGGCCGAGCTGCACATGTATGCGAACGCCGGTCACGGCTTTGGCTACAAGCCGGACGCCAAGCCCTCAGCCGCCGCACGATGGCCGGAGCGCTTCACCGAGTGGCTCACGGACAGCGGCCTGCTGAAGTGACCGGGCTCACTGCACGGCAGCCGCCACGGCCACGCCGATTTCTGCGGTGGGCTCGCGGGCGTCCTCCAGCGGTGGTTCGGTCGGAGCGCCGCCGCTGGCCTTCAGATCGTTGCCGACGGACGAGATGAGGCCGCGGGCTAGGTTGTACTGCAAAGGAGCGCCGGTGTAGGGATCCACTGGCACATCCAGGAGGTACTTGAACTCGCGCAGCTCGTCCAGCGAGGCCGGCAGGGTCTTGCGCTCTGCGATGCAGCGGCGGATGGCAAAGAGCGTGATGACCAGGTTTCCCCGGGCACGTGCCAGCCCGAGAAAGGCGGGCAGCGGCGTGTAGTTCTTCATCCGTTCGGCAAAGTAGTTCCGACCCTCCGTGTTCGGCTGCATCGATCCCTGCCGCGAAGGGAGGTTCTCCAGCCGCACCTCCGAGACGTGGGCCAGCGGCGCTTCGACCTCCTCGATCATTTGCCGAAAAGCCGTGGCGAAGAGCTGCACGGTCGCGTTCGGTTTGAAGAAGAGCCGTCCGGGCCGCTGAAGCTGCACACCTCCGGGCATGGTGTCGAGATTCTCCCCGCTGTTCGGTCCGAGGATCAGCTTTTTCTCATGCACATAGAAGGCCTGCAGCGCCTCGGTGAGCATCGCCACGCTCGGCTGGCAGAGGCTGAACTGGCGCTGAAACTGGCGCAGCTCGGTCTCCGGGAGTTTCGTCTGCCGGAGCAGGTCCGCGAGGGCCTGCGCGGCCAGTGTCTGCGCCTGCAGCGCCCGGTGGTAGAAGGAGGGCCAGGCATGGATCTGCTCCAGCCTCCAGCCGACCTCCGCCAGATCGATCGCCGCGGTGAAGGCCTCCTCCTCCTGCATGCGGCGGGAGAGGTAGGCCACTTCCACCTGCTTCAAAAGCAGCGCCTGGGCCCAGCGTGCATCCGCGCAGAGGTCCTCCGCATGCCAGGCGGAGTGCTGGGGATGCCAGTCCGCGTCCTCCAGCAGGTCCCGCAGATTGTCCAGGGCGGCGCCGTTCGCCTGGATGATGCGGGAGAGGGTCGGCGTGTCCCACAGCCACGGCGGCTTGCCATCGGGCGCGGGGCCCTCCACCAGCGCCAGCGAATCGAGGAACCTGCGCAGCTTCTCCGGCGTGTGGATCGTCACCGCCGGGTCCACGACGCGCTTCACCGCCAGATCGTCGTCAAAGCCCGCCGTCTCGTCGTCCTCCAGATAGACCCAGGCGATGAAAACGAAGCCCAGCAGCCCCATGCTGGCGATCATCAGGGAGGCCCACGAAGTGTCCCGTTTGGGTGCCACATGAGGCCGGACTCCCGGTGGAGCTGGCGCACGGCGCTGGGCCGACGGCGGGGCTTCGGGTTCTTTCCTGGCCGGTGGAGGCATGGCCGCCTTAGCCGCCTTAGCCGGCCTGGTCATCTCCTTGTCCGCGCCGGGCGTCGAAACGGGGCGCTTCTGGACCGGTGGCGCATCCTGCCACTCGTGATCCAGCTCCCAGGGGGACGACCACACCCCTCCGCCCTCGCCGCTGCGGGAAGGCTGCTCGGCAGGTGTTTCATTCGGCGGGTGTGGCCGGATCATGCGTGCAAGTATGTACCCGCCAGCGCTGCGGAGCAACGGTCGTCATTTTTTCGAGTCTCGCAGCGCTTTCGCCAAACCGCCGAAATAGGGATAGCTGTCCCACACGTTCGTCGCCGGATCCACGCGAGGATCCTCCGTCTCGCGCATCCATCCGTCCACCCGCGCCCCGAGACCGGCTTTGATCTCAGCATAGGCCGGATCAGCGGCCAGGTTCACGATCTGGTCGGGATCGGTTTTCAAATCGTAAAGCTCCTCGGCGGGCCGCTTGCCAAAGCTCAGCTCGAACAGCGGCTTCACCGCCGGATCATCCGCATGCGCCATCATGTAGGCCTTCGTGCGCGAGCCGTCGATGTCACCGTACGGCCCCACGGCGAAGTAGAGCTCCGGATCGCCCGCCGGCCAGCGCTCCGGCCGCAGATTACGCAGATACAAATACTCCACCGTGCGAATGCCGCGCACCGGATAGCTCAAGTCACCGCGCCGGACGTTCGCATGCCGCTCGCGCTCGATGAACATGGCATCGCGCGTCACTGCGGGCGGCTTTCCCGTCAGCACATCCACAAAGCTGTGCGCCGTCATCTCCGGCCACGCCTTCAGCCCGGCGATTTCAAGAAAGGTCGGCGCCAGATCCGTGAGAGACACGAATTCGTCACTCACCGCGCCCGCCTTGACCTTGTCGGGCCAGCGCACCGCCAGCGGCACGCGCGTGCCGTGGTCGTAGCAGTGCGCCAGTCCGTGCGGCATCTGCCAGCCGTTGTCGCTGGTGTGAATGACGACCGTGTTGTCCAGCTCGCCGCCTTTTTCGAGCAGCGCGACCGCCTCTCCAAACGCCTCCTCCATCAGCTCCACCTGCGCTAGGTAGTCGGTGATTTCCTCGCGAATCTCCGGCACGTCCGGCAGGGACTTCGGCACGCGCACCTTCGCTGGATCGATGCCCCGTGTCCTGCCGGTGCCTTCCTGCCACTTGTTCAGCGAGGTGTGCGTCGATCCCAGCCAGAAGAAGAACGGCTGCTTCTCTTTTCGCTCCTTCAGAAAGCCTGCGAAGTCCTCAAACTGCGCTCCGGTCGGATTCAAATCGCGCCCAAAGTCCTTGTAGTTGCCCGGGCTCCAGCCTTTGCCCGTGTAGCCGACATGCCAGCCCGCTTTGCTCAGGTCATCGCCGAACACGCGGAACTTCCCCGGAAACTTGCTCCACAGACTCGCCGCGTCTTCGAGTTGATGCGCCACGCGTCCGGTGACGATGCACGAGCGCGTCGGCGAGCATGACGGCACCGGGCAGAACGCATTTGTGAAGCGCATGCCCTCGCGGCACATGCGATCAAACACCGGCGTGCGCACCGCCTTGTCGCCATTGGCCGCCGCATGCTCGTAGAACCAGTTGTCGCCGATCAGCAGCAGAATGTTCGGTTGTGCGGCTCGAACCTGCACGGCCACCAAGGTTAGAAGAAAAAGCAGTCGCATCATGCAGTGCAAACGACTCGCACTCGGGGAACTCTCAGCGCTCCGCCAGGAAGCGGTAGCCGCCCAGCGGATGCTCCCGCACCTGCACGGCCCATTCCGCGCCCAGTCCCAGCGCATGCTGCAACTCCTTCCCGGTGAACCCGGCGCGAATGCTGGCCTGCATGTCGTGGCGTTGCACGCAGTTCAGCTCCGCCAGCTCGCAGAACAGGCGGCCCATCACGAGGTGGATCCACTTCCGGGCCGGCTCTACGGCCACGATCAGCCGGGCTGACGGCGGAATGCGCGAGCCGATCCGGCCCAACTGCTCTTCGGTGAAGTGATGCAGAAACAGATTCGCCAGCAGGACCTCGCACGCTGGCAGCGGGTGGGTCATCACGTCACCGGAGGTCCAGTCTGCGGCGGCGGGCCAATGATCCGGCCGTGGGGCCAGGTCCACACCATGCAGCCTGTCCGCCGGGCACAGGCCCGACTTCCACAGGCGCAGGGAAAGCGCCCCGTCACCCGCGCCGAGTTCCGTGATCTGCCAGTGCGGTTCGGCACGCAGCCGGATCATGCGCTCGATCCAGCGGTGGTTTCCCATGATGCCGTTCACCAGCGGCATTTCCTCACGCGCACGCATCGCGTCAGGATCGTCCTGCGGCAGCAGATCGAGCAGTTCCGGCTGAATGTCGCGGTGTTTCATGCGGTGGGTTTGAAGGGAGCCGCGCCCGCCATCGCGCGCACTGCGTCCATGCAGCCACGGCAGCCCTTGTCAATCTTCGCCCGGTGGCTGCTTGTTTCCGAGCCTTTGTTTGCACGCGGCCCGGCTCGCGTCGAAACTGAGCGTCCGCATGGATTCTCCGACCCCGCCCTTCATAGCCCGCGGCGGCATCACGCAGTTTTTTGTCGAGCATCGTGTCTTCGGGTGGCTCGCCGTCGTCGCGGTGCTCGTCTGGGGCTGGTTCGCCTTTCAAAGCCTGCCGCAGCAGGAGGACCCCACGTTTCCGACGCATGACGCGGTGCTTGTTTCCATCTGTCCGGGCAAAACCGCAGAAGTCGTGGAAAAAGAGGTCACCCAGGAGCTGGAATCTCAAATCAGCCAGATTCCGACCGTGGAGAAACTTCAGTCCCAATCACGCGACAATATCTCCGTGATCATCATCACGCTGAAGCCGCGCAAGAAGATCGAGATCGACAGTGACTGGAAGCAGATTCGCACCCTAGTCCGAACGTTCGAGATCTCAGGCAAATGCGAGTCTTCACAACTCGAAACCGACTACCAGCTTCCCGCCACCCTTCTCTTCGCCGTGCTCGGCGATGAAGCACCCGCCGCCGCTGATCAGATCGAGGAAGCGCTCCAGACCGTCACCACCACCGGTCGCATCCGTCAATTCGGCCATCCACCGGAGGAAATTCTCTCCTTCAAGGACATGGTCGCGGCCAGCTACAGCGCCCGCACGCTGCATCGAGAGGCAGACGGCCCGCTGAAACCGTCCGCCAGCGTCCTCGTCGCCGTGGAGATGAAGGCTGGAAACATCATCCGCGACTTCAAAACCACCGTGCTCGCCAAGATCGAGTCCTTGGAGCTGCCGGAAGGCATCCGCGTCATCACCGTCTCTGATCAACCTGCCGCAACCGCGCATCGCATCGGTGAATTTTTACGCTGTTTCATTGAGGCGGTGATTGTTGTCGTGCTCGTCGCCCTGCTGCTCATGGACTGGCGCACCGCGCTCGTCGTCGCCGTGGCCATTCCGCTGACGATTGCGATGACGCTCGGCGGCATGGCGGCGCTCGGCGTGCCTTTGCAGCAGATTTCCATCGCCGCGCTGATCATCTCACTTGGCATGCTCGTGGATGATCCTGTCGTCGCCTCTGACGGCATCAATCGCGAACTCGCCGACGGTCAGCCGCGTGGCATCGCCGCCTGGCTGGGGCCGTTCAAGCTGCGCCGCGCGATCTTCTTCGGCACACTCATCAACATCGTCGCCTTCCTGCCGCTCGCGCTGCTGCCGGGAGACATGGGCGCGTTCATCATCTCGCTGCCTATCGTCATCACGCTGGCGCTCATCTCCTCGCGCATCGTGTCGATGACCTTCATCCCGCTGCTCGGCTACTACATCTTGAAGGGGCAGAAGGGCTTCGATGACGTGAACGGAACGCATCCGGTGCATCGGCTTGTCCCCTTCTACAAATCCGCGCTGCAACTCGCTCTGCGCCGACCGCTTCTCACCATCATCGGCGCCTACGGCCTCCTCGCCGCCAGCACCGCCCTCATTCCGTTCTTTGGGAAGCAGTTCTTCCCCGTCGCCGAGCGCAACCAGCTCCTCGTGGACATCCAACTGCCCGAAGGCAGCGAAATCGAGCAAACGATGGCCGTCACTGCTCGCGTGAGTGAGTCCCTGCAAAAGGAGGACGCGATCCAGAGCGCCGTCGTCGTCAGTGGCGGCGGCACGCCGATGTTTTACTACAACATCCTGCCGCGACAGCCCGCTGCGAACGTGGCGCAGGTGCTGGTCAACACCCGCCATGCCGAAGACGTGCCCGCGCTTATCGTCCATCTGCGCGAAGTCTTCGACCGCGAGATCAAGGACGCGCTGTGTCTCGTCAAACAGATCGAGCAAGGCCCCCCACTCGAAACACCGATCCAGATCGAGATCAGCGGCGATGATTTGGAGGCGAAGACGGATCAAGTCACCGCCGCATTGCGGGACGCCGGCGCTTACAAGGTGCATGACGACTCCGGAGTGCTCTCGCGCATCAATCAGCAGCGCACGGTCACGGTGAAGGCGCTCGCACCGTTTGGGGAGCTCGCCTCGCGCATCCTCGCGAAGGCCCGTGAGCATTTTCCGAAGGAAGGCATCGCCTTCGGCGGTGAAGAACGCGAACTGACGAACTGCCAGCGCGAGATGGAGCGTGTGCTGAAGATCTCGCTCGCACTCATCGCGCTGGTGATGGTCATCCAGTTCCGCTCGATCATGAAATCGCTGGTCGTGATGCTTACCGTGCCGCTCGGCCTCATTGGAGCCTTCACCGGCCTCGCGACCACGCATTCCTCCTTCGGCTTCATGGCCCTGCTCGGCATCGTCAGCCTCGCCGGTGTCATCGTTAGTCACATCATCGTGCTGTCCGATTTCATCGAGGAAGAGCGCGCTGCGGGTGTCGAGCTCGAAAAGGCCCTCATGCATGCCGCCCTCGTTCGACTGCGTGCCGTGCTGGCCACGGTCTTCGCCACGGTCTGCGGTCTCATCCCGCTGGCGCTCACCGGCGGCGAGTTGTGGCGTCCCCTGACCGCCGTTCACATCTTCGGCCTGCTGTTTGCCACCGTGCTGACGCTGCTGGTACTCCCCGTGCTCTACTTCCTCTTCGCGAAGTGGAAGTGGATCCGATGAGCGCGACAGCGTTTTGGAGTGCTCTCGAGTTCACGAGCTGCGGCAGAATTCACTTCGCGAGGTGGGAATGGCGATGGATTTCATGGAGGCCGTGGCTTCGCGATCCAATCACCTCCGCATCAAAAACTCATCCAAATTCATGACCACATTCGCCACCGTGGTCCAGGCGGCGAGTTCGACGACATCGGTGCCGGCTTCGACAGGCCCGAGAGGCTCCGTAGCCATCTTCGTGGCCGCAGCAGCATCCGCACGATACATCGCCACGCTCTCGGCGTGCAATTGGGTCAATGTGGTCAATTCGGTCGCCGTGGGTGGCCGCGAGAGACAGAGCTTGAACATCAAATTCAAACGCTCAGCCGTGCTTTTTGCCTCGCGGACGATCCGCCGCGCCATCGCCTGATTCGTTTCAATGAAAACGGGATCGTTGAGCGTCACGAAGGCCTGCAGCGGCGTGTTCGTGCGGCTGCGGCGGATCATGCAGACCTCGCGATTGCCGGCGTCGAAGGTGGTGAAACTCGCGTAAGGGCTGTTGCGGCGGACTTCGGTGTAGAGGCTGCGGCGATGGGCGTCCTCGCCGGTGCTGACGGTCCAGTCGTTGCTGCGACCGAAGGCGGTGCTCAGACCGAGGTTCGGCGTCATCGGGCGCACAGGTGCCCCGAACATTTTCTCTGAAAGCAGACCGCTGACCGCGAGCGCCTGATCGCGCAGCAGCTCGCCGGTGGGGCGGAAGCGCGGCCCGCGAGCGAGGAGGCGGTTGTCGGGGTCGCGCTCGTTGAGTTCGGGCGTCGATTTGGAGCTCTGCTGATAGGCCTGGCTCGTGAGCATCAGCTTGAGCATGTGCTTGATGTCCCAGCCGCTGTCCATCAGCTCGGCGGCCAGCCAGTCGAGCAGCTCGGGATGAAACGGCAGATCGCCCTGGCTGCCGAACTCCTCGCTGCTGCGAACGATGCCGATGCCGAAGATGCTTTCCCACAGGCGGTTCACTGCCACGCGTGCGGTCAGTGGATTGTCACGGCTGACGAGCCACTTCGCCATCGTGAGGCGGTTCTTCGGCTCGTTGGCGGGCAGCGCGTTGAAAACGGCGGGCGTGGCCTCGCTCACCTCATCACCCAATGCCTGCCAGTTGCCGCGAAGCTGCACCTTCGTCACGCGGCGCTGCTTTGGATCGAGATCGCGCATGATCGGCACCGTCACCGGCTTGATCGCGGCGAGCTCCTTGTTCGCTGCCGCAAGACGCGTGCGGTCGGCGGCGGATTCCTTCGCGATGCTGCGCACATAGTAATCCACCACGGTCGTCTGCTGAGCTGCCGTGCGCTGGGCTTGGGACAAGGCGGCGACGACATTTGCGGGCACCTTCGTCACTTGCTGCACCCGCGCATCGCCAGTGAAGCCAAGGCGAAACTTGCCGAGTGTGTGCTGCTTGAACTCGCTGCTCTGCGCGATCGTGACGCGCAGCTTCGAGCCCTGCGGCACGATGACGGGGGATGCGGCGAGCAACGTGAGCGTGTGCGGCTTGTCCGTGGCGCCGGCGACGGCCCAGCCCTGGTTCTTCTTGTCCTTCGGCTTCAAAACCGAGTCGGCGGTGAATCCGCTCTGCTCATAGTCCGCCAGCGCGGTGGTGAAGCTCACCGCGACGGGGCCGCTGATGGCAAAGGCTTTGTCTTTGTCGGGCGCGGGTGTGGCATCGCTCTTCCACACCGTCTGGCGTTTGTCATCCAGCAGCACGACGTGGAAGCCGTCGAGACGATTGCCCGTGCTGCCGTCGGTGCGATTCCACACGACGACGCGATCAATCGCCTTGTCGGCTTTCAGATCGATCTCCCACCAGGGATCGTTTTCGTTGCCGCTGGTGTGCGAGACGCTGCTCTTCTGGTAATCGCCTTCGATGTTGCCGTCGTTGGCCCGTTTGGCGGCTGCATCGGTGTAGGTGCTGCTTTGCTTGGCCACGCCCTTCGGCGCGATGTTTTCCGCGCCGCTGAAGACCTGCACCTCGGCGAGCTGGAGCATCTTTTTCGCGCCTGGCAGCTCGATGCGCACGTAGCGCGCACTCGGCGCGGCCTTCGCATCCGGCGGGACGACTTCCGCCTTCACGTCGGAGATGACGAAATTGCCAAATCCTGCCGCCGGCATCGTTTCGAGGCGCAGGGCGCTGAGTTTGTCGCCGGTGGCGGGCAGCTCGATGGTGTAGGTGTCCGTGTCGCTCGTCTTCGGGATGGAAACGGTGCCGTCGGCGGCGATGGCGGCGCTTTGTTTCGACTTCGTGCTCACCGCGATTGGTTTCGGCGTCTGCCAGCCCAAATCCCGCGCAAAGCCGCGATCCCAGGCATCGAGCCCGGCGAGCCATTTGGCGTCCGGTTTCGTGAATTTGGACTCCAGCGCCGCGATCTCGGCCTTGAGGGCTTCGCGCTGCTGCCTCGTCTCCGGCGTGTCGAAGCTGTGCAGCGGCACTTCGTCTTTTTTGTCGCTGTCGGCGCTTTGATTGAGGAAGGCGTAGAACTGGAAGTACTCGTTGATCGTGATGGGATCGTACTTGTGAGTGTGGCATTGCGCGCAGGCCATGGTGGTGCCCATCCAGACCGCGAAGGTCGTGTTCACACGGTCGATGACGGCCGCGTTGCGGAATTCTTCGTCGTCGGTGCCGCCTTCGTTCTGCGTCATCGTGTTCCGATGAAACGCCGTCGCGATGAGCTGGTCGTCCGTCGGGTTCGGCAGCAGATCCCCGGCGTTTTGTTCGATGGTGAACTGGTCGAAGGGCATGTTCGAGTTCAGCGCACGGATGACCCAGTCGCGGTAGGCCCAGATCTCGCGCGGCTGATCGCTGGGGTAGCCGGAGGAATCGGCGTATCGCGCCAGGTCCAGCCACTGGGCGGCCCAGTGCTCGCCGTAGGCGGGTTTGTTGAGATAAAACTCCACCGCATCGGTCAGCTCAGACCGATCGGACCGATCAAAACGCGCCAGCTCTTCCAAAGTTGGCGGCAGCCCAGTCAAATCGAGTGCCACACGGCGGATCAGCGTGGCCCGGTCCGCCGCCGGAGAGAACTGAAGACCTTCCTTCCTCAGACGCGCCGCCAGGAAGGCATCCACCGGGTTCTTAGCTTCGGCGGGGACGCTGGGCCTCACCACCTTCTCATAGCTCCAGTGCTTCCCCCACTTCGCGCCCTGCTTGATCCATTCCTTCAAAAGCGCGATCTGGGCGGGAGAGATCGTCTTGTGCTGCTTCGGCGGCGGCATGACCTCGTCGGGGTCCGTGCTCACGATGCGCTCGATCAGGGCGCTTTTCTCCGGATTCCCGGGCACCACAGCGATCACGCCGTCGTTGTTCTTTTTGGCGGCGGCCTCGTCATCGAGCCGGAGGTCGGCTTCGCGCTTCTTGTCGTCGGGGCCGTGACAGAAAAAGCAGTTTTCGCTCAGAATGGGCCGAATCTCCTTCGAGAAGTCGATGGGACGCGGGGCTGGCTCCGCGAGGGCGGACGAGACGATGGCGAGGGTGATGAGGGGGCGGATCACGGAAGGTGATACGTGCGGGATGCCGCGATCTTGAGCCGGCGTGGCATTCTCCATGGTTCCGGCATCGAATCTCCAGCGACCGTCCGCCGGTGAAACCGCCCGGGCTAGCTTCCGTCCAAGCGGTATTGCAGCTCGCTGTCGTTGAGGGCGAGGAAACGCATCGCGCCGAGGATCTCGGGCTCGCCCAGACTTGGCAGCTTGAAGACCTTGCCTTTGAAGGCACCCCGGCTGGGGGAGCAGCCTTCGCGAAGGTTTTCGATCGTGGCCTGCTCATTGCCGGGCACCACGAAGGGCGCACCGGCGGCATTCGCGACGGCGGCGACGCTAGCGATCTCCTGGGCGTTGCGTTTGTCCTTTTGATCCACTGCACCCTGTCTGGCTCCCCCGAGGGCGGTCACCGCCAAAGACGATAGGACGCTCATGATGGCGATCGTCACCAGCAGCTCCATCAGGCTGAACCCACGTTGGGTCAGCTTGGGTCTTTTTTGAAAAATCAGGCTCATAGCATCTCGCTTTTCAAAAATTTACACGATTTACATAAATATCACAAGTTCATTTTTTGCAGATGGTTCCCCGGAACACTGGGACTATCGAAAACAATGTTCGGTCCGAAAACAGACGCCACGGCTGCCAGCCCCGACGCCTCTTGCCACCGGGACTCATCCCGGCATAGTGCGCGCCCTTTCCGCCATGTCCGCCGTCCCTACCGCCGCCCAAATCCGCCAGAGCTTCCTCGACTTCTTCAAATCGAAGGAGCACACCATCGTCCCCAGTGACAACGTCGGCTACACCAGCCGTGATGGCGCTCGCATCTTCACGAACGCCGGCATGAACCAGTTCGTGCCCATCTTCCTCGGCGAGCGCAGCGCGGACGTGGACACCTGGCCCGGCGTGCTGCACAAAGGCCTTCCCACTCGTGCTGCCGACACGCAGAAGTGCATCCGCGCTGGCGGCAAGCACAACGACCTCGAAGACGTCGGCCTCGACACCTACCACCACACGCTCTTCGAAATGCTGGGGAACTGGTCGTTCGGCGACTACTTCAAAAAGGAGGCGATCTCGTGGGCCTGGGAGCTCGTCATCGAGCGCTGGAAGTTCCCGCCCACCCGCGTCTTCGCCACCATCTATCAGCCCGGCGCCGGCGACCCCGCCGACCGCGACCAGGAGGCCTGGGACATCTGGGCGGAAAAATTCCGCAGCATCGGCCTCGATCCCGACATCCACATCGTCAACGGCAACAAGAAGGACAACTTCTGGATGATGGGCGACACCGGCCCCTGCGGCCCGTGCACCGAGATTCACATCGACCTAACCCCCGGCCCGCGCGACCTCGACGAAGAGCGGCAGAAAGCCGGCGCGTTGCTCGTCAATGGCAGCGACGCGAGCTGCATCGAGATCTGGAACAACGTCTTCATCCAATACAACGCGACACCGGAAGGCACCTTCGAGCCGCTCCCCGCGAAGCACGTCGATACCGGCATGGGCTTCGAGCGCGTCTGCTCCATCATCCAGGGCACGAAAAACTTCACCGACTTCCAAAACGCGAAGATCAGCAACTACGACACCGACGTTTTCCGTCCCATCTTTGACGAGCTGACGAAGATGTCCGGCAAAACCTACGCCAGCACGCTGCCCAAGGCGAATGAGCAGGGCCACGTCGTGCCTGTGACCGAGCAGGAAAAGATCGACGTCGCCTTCCGCGTCATCGCCGACCATCTGCGCACGCTCAGCTTCGCCATTGCCGACGGCATCCAGCCCGGCAACAGCGACCGCAACTACACCCTCCGCCGCATCCTCCGCCGCGCCGTGAAATACGGTCGCACGCTGGAGTTCAAAGAGCCTTTCTTCTACAAGCTCGTCGATGTCCTCGCCGCGCAGATGGGCGATGTCTTCCCCGAGCTGCGCGTGAAGAAGGAGCAGATCAAGAGCGTGCTGAAGATCGAGGAGGAGGCGTTTAATCGGACGCTGGATCGTGGGATAGAGAAGTTTGATGGCTATGTCGGTAATCTTGCGGTGCAGAGCATTGCTCCCGAGGATGAGTCATTTGAAGGTGGTTTAAATCGTGTTCTTGCATTGCAGCAAGGTGCGGACGTACGAAACTGGCCATCTGTCGTTTCTTGGATCGTGTCGATGTCCCCTAGCTGGTCCACTTCCAAGGTTCCGCCAATTGCTGGCGACTTCGCTTTCCAACTTTATGATACTTTTGGTTTCCCAATCGACCTCACCGAGCTCCTCGCACGCGAACGCGGCTTGACCGTGGACACCGCAGGTTTTGACAAGCTCATGGAAGAGCAGCGCGAACGCGCCCGCGAGGCTGGCAAGAAGAACAAACAAGTTGTCTCCGTCAGCGAGATCGAAACCAAGGCACCGACCAAGTTCATCGGTTACGACACGCTCGAAGCGGACGTGCGCGTGTTGGAAGTCGTCTCGATGAAGGACAAAACCGCCGTCGTGCTCGATGTCTCCACCTGCTACGCCGAAATGGGCGGCCAGATTGGTGACGCGGGTCAGCTCATCCTTGGCGCGAACACCTTCCCGATCAGCGTCACCACCAAGGTCGGCAACACCTGGCTGCACTTCCTCGAAGGCGATGAAACGCCCGCTGTCGATGCCACCGTGCGCCTCGTCGTTGATGCGCCTCGTCGTCACGCCATCGAGCGACACCACACCGTCACGCACATCTTGCACTGGGCGTTGCACGAAGTCGTCAGCAAGGACGCCACGCAGAAAGGCTCCAGCGTCACGCCGGACAAACTCACCTTCGACTTCAATAGCGCCGCGCTCACCCCGCAGCAGCTCGCCGACATCGAGCGCCTCGTGAACGAGCGCATCGTCGCGAATGATCCCGTTTCGTGGAGCGAAGTGCCCTACGTCGAGGCGAAGGCGAACAACGGCATCATGGCCCTCTTTGGCGAAAAATACGGCGACCTCGTCCGCGTCGTGCAGATCGGCGGCCAGCCGCACAAGCTCGATGGTTGGAGCATGGAACTCTGCGGCGGCACCCACACCCGCCACACCGGAGAAATCGGCCTTTTCCGCCTCGTCGGCGAAGGGGCAGTCGCCGCCGGCGTGCGCCGCATCGAGGCCATCGCCGGCCTCGAAGCCTACAACGCCGCCAAAGCCGATTCCGATCTCCTGAAGCTCCTCGCCGGCAAAGTCAGCGCCCAAGGCGCCGCCGACCTCGAGAAGAAGCTCGATCAAATCCTCACGCAGCAAAAAGAGCTCGAAAAAGCCCTCAAAGCCGCCCAGCAGCGGGAAGCCAGCGGCAAAGCCAAGGATCTCCTCGTCACCGCCGAAAACAACGTCCTCATCGCCAACCTCGGCGACGTCGATGCCGACTACGCCATGGCCGTCAACGACGCGCTCAAAGGCCAGTTCGGCGGCGTGATCGTTTTAGCTGCCACCGGCGGTGGAAACGTCACTTTGATGGCGAATGTCGGCAAAGAGCACCAAGCCAAGATTCAAGCCGGCAAAATCATCCAAACCATCGCCCCCATCGTCGGCGGCAAAGGCGGCGGAAAGCCGGATTTTGCGAGAGGTGGCGGCAAGGATGTGAGCAAGGTCGATGCGGCGCTGGCTGAGGCGCGGAAGCTGGTGAGCTGAACAAGGAGTGATGGCTTCCAGCCATCAGCTTTGAGGTTGACGGCTGGAAGCCGTCACTCCTTGGTTGGCGCATGAGCGTGTTCAAGTTCTTCAACCCGTTCGTTGACGTTGAGAAGCACACCACCGTTCTCCCGCACTGGGAGCAGCCGGGTGCGAGTTACTTCGTCACGTTCCGTCTTGCTGATGCACTGCCACGGCAAAAGCTCGACGATTGGAAGCGGGAACGAGACGAGTGGCTCGAAGCGCATCCTCAGCCTTGGTCTGAAGAGGTCGAAAAGGAATACCACGAACGCTTTTCCTCCACCATCGAACGCTGGCTGGACGCGGGTCACGGGAGTTGTGTTCTACGCGATCCCAATGCCGCCCGCATCGTCGGCGATGCGTTGAACCACTTTGAAGGAGTTCGGTGCGTTCAGCACGCCTGGGTAGTGATGCCCAATCATGTGCACGCATTGTTCACGCTCCTTGGCGAGCATCCGCTCGATGAACTGCTCCATTCGTGGAAGAGCTTCACTTCCAACCGCATTCACGAGATGACGGGCGCTGATGGTCGCCTCTGGCAGCGCGACTACTTTGATCGCCTGATCCGTGACGAGACCCATCTTCGGAACTGCGTGCGCTACATTCGCAAAAATCCGGCGAAAGCGCGTCTTCCATCCGGCGAATACCTACAGTTCGAATCCGACTGGGTCCGCGAGCGAGTTCAGTGACAAGGAGTGATGGCTTCCAGCCATCAGCTTGGAGTGTGACGGCTGGCTGCGTAGCCGCGAAGCGAACCCGTCACTCCTTGCCACCCACCCACAAAAACGTCACCGGCTTGTCGATGTCCGCGTGCACGCTGTGGTGCACGGGGCAGCCGAGGGCGGTGGCTTCGAGGAGCTTGCGGTCGGGATGATCGGCGGGCAGGGGGATCTCGATGGTCAGGGGCAGGCGCACGATGCGGCGGGGGCTGTCCTCGCTCATGTGCTTTTCCACGCTGACCTTCATGCCAGGGAGGTCGTAGCCTTTCTGCTGCGCCTTGATGCCGATGACGGTGGCCATGCAGGTGGCCAGCGCGGTGGCGACGAGGTCGGTGGGGCTGAAGGATTCACCCTTCCCGTGGTTGTCCACGGGGGCGTCGGTGAAAAACTGGTTCTGCGACGGGCCGTGCGTGGTCTTGCAGCGCAGGCCGCCTTCGTAATCGACACTGATGGAGACGGCCATGGCGCGGAATGCGGGTGCGGTTCTTACTGGACGGTGATGGTGCCGTTCATGATGGCTCCGTGGCCGGGGAAGGTGCAGATGTAGTTGTACTCACCGGCGGTCGGGAGGGTGAACTCGATGGTCTCGGTCTGGCCGGGCTGGAGCAGCTTGGTGCTGGCGAGGATGTCGGCGGAATCGGGGATGTAACCCTTGTCCACCAGGGTCATGGCGGCCATGGCGAGGCCGAGCATCTTGCCCTTGTCCACGCCGAGCTTGCCGAGGACGAAGTTGTGCGGCTGGGGCAGCGTGGGGTGATTGTTTTCAAAGGTCAGCTTCACCTTCTGGCCGGCCTTGGCGGTGAAGGACTTCGTGTCGTAGGCCAGCGGGTTGGCGTTGTCAGGCTTGATGGTGACCTCGAGGACCGGGATGTCGGCGGCGGGAGCGGCTGCTTCGGCAGTCGCCGGGGCGGCTGCGCTAGCGGCGGCAGGAGCTGCCTCCGCGACTTCCGGCTTCGGACGCAGCGACCAGAGACCTTCAAACATGAATGCGAGCACCCAGAGCAGGACGACCAGGGCGGTGCCGACACCGATCACGGCATTGATGACAGACCAGGGGGAGGAGGAGTTTTCCGAGGAGGGGTGCGCGGACATAAAAGGTGAGGAGTAGGGGGGAGTTTGAGTGCGCATGAGAGCACAGGCGGCCCTGAAAGCAACCGTCGTTCTGCGCTCATGTCCCGGGGGCGGTCAGGGAGTGCATGGCGCGTCCGATTTCGTCCTGATGGAGGACGAGGATGTCATTGTGCTGCGCTTCTGGAAACTCGCGAAAGCTGACCGCTCCGGAGCCCATCGCACCGAGTTCGCGACCCATCGCCACGGGGATCACCTCATCCTCGCGGCCGTGGAAAAGATGGAAGCGTGCACCCTGCCGGGTCGCGATGGATTGCAGCGTCCGGCGGTTGTCAAAGCGATGCCGGTTCAGCAGGCAGAGCGGCCAGCCGAGCACGATCCGGCCCATGTCCGTCATGCTGGTGAAGGGGGAGATCAGCACGCCCCGCCGCACGTTGAGATCCTCCGCCGTCATCAGCGCCGCAGCGCAGCCGAGCGAGTGACCGAGCACGGCCAGGCGTCCCCGCAGGTCCGGCTCCGGCTGCTGCAGGTGCGCCGCCAGGGCGGTGAAGGCGGCCTTTCCGCTGTCGCGGATGCTGTCGGGGTCCGGTTTGCCCGCGCACTCGCCGTAGCCCGGGTAGTCCACCAGCAGGTAGGCGAAGTCATCTTCCCACAGGTCCGTGAAGTGCAGCCAGTCCAGCGCCAGGGCCGCATTCCCGCCGAAGCACAGCCAGATCGTCTGCGGCAGATCACCGCCGGTGCGAGGCGGAATGTAGAAGGCCGTCTGCGCACCCTGCGCCGTGGTGAAGGGGATGCGCACGCCTTTGGCCCTGCGTAGCAGCGTCTCGTGCTCGGCACGATAGCCGGCCGGGTGGTAGATCAGGCGGGACTGGCAGCCGAGCAGAAACAGCACAGGTGTGAGGATGGTGATGGCCGCCAGGCGCAGGAGTTGTTTCCGGAGTGACATGGCAGGAATGGCGGGGCTGCAGGACCTCGCCCGTTTCGGAGACTTCAGCGCACCGGCACCCACCGCAACCGGTAAAAGCGCCGCGTGCCGACCGGCGGCGGCACCTGCCAGCTGGTGGTGAAAGCCGGCGTGCCGTCCGCCGTGCGGAAGCTGTGCTCGTCCGTCCACGGTCCGGCCGGCCCGGGCGCACCCTCGATGGTGTAGGTCCCCTGCGGATCGAGATCGCTGGCATCGAGCCAGATCTCATCGCCGCTCGCACGGGGCGTGAGCATGGGGCCCCAGCCGGTCGTCGCTTCCCAGGCCAGGCCGTAGGGGCGATTCGAGCTGCTGGCGGTGACCTCGATCATGTACTGGCCGGGCGGCAGGTTGTAGAAATGGAGATGCTCCACATTGTCCACGGCGCTGGTGGAGGAGCCGATGGCCCCGCCCACCGGCGCGAAGTTTTCCGCCGCGTAGAGCCGCAGGGTCAGATCGGCCAGGCTGCCGGAGTAATTCCCCAAAATACCGATGAGGCTGCGGTGCCAGGTGAGGGCGGCGGAAAAGGTGCGCGCATGCTGCCCGGCCGGAATGCTGAAAAAGTAGCGCCGTCCACCGGCGGCGGTAGTGGTGTTCCCAAAGTCCCAGCCACGCCGTGTGCGCTCCACGCTGGTCGATGCCGCCTGCTGACCAGCCTGCTGAATGTAGTAGGCGTTGCGCAGGTTCACCTCCCCTGCACCGAAGACGTCATCGTAAGGCTCCGCATCGGTGTCCCGCTGCCACTGGGGCAGGTTCCGCTTCGATGCGCCGGCCAGGAGAAGTGCCTTGATGACCTGCGGCTTCCGAGCGCTGGAGTTGCCCGTGCCGGCGCTTTCCAGCAGGGCCGCAGCGCATCCGGCGATGATCGGGCTCGCATAGCTGGTGGCCGTCTCGTTGACGACGAGGTCAGGCTTCATGCGACCGCTGCCGTCGGTGTTGCTGCCGCCCTGGCTGTGGCCGCCGGAGAGAACGCCTGTGGAGATGGCATGATAGCTGTTGCCGAGAAAGACGGACAGGGCTGCCGGGGCGTTGTTCAGGCCCACCACAGCGCTGCATCCATCCCGGTCGATCATGAAGTCAAAGCGCCGCAGAATCTGCGTATCGACCGCTGGGTCCCCCGTATCGCCGATCCAGCTGTGATTCTGCACCAGCCCCGGCAAGACCGGCGGAGCATTGCCGGCGTAGAGCCGGTTCAGAAAGTCCACCGCATCGTAGCAGTGGATCTGCGTCGCGCCCCGGGCCACCCCGCTGCCGTTGGCGTAAAAGTAGCTCGAAACCGTCAGCGGATGGTTGGCGAAGGCGCCGGTGCCCGATTCCGGATGAAAGGTCTTCCCCGCGTGGATGCCCGTGCCAGCGAAAGCATCCGGGCCGCCCGCCTGCGGCAGGTATTCGGGGATGTCAGCGGCCGGGCTGGCCTCGGTCTGCATCAGCGGAATGCCCGCTCCCGTCGGCATCGCCGCCCCCAGCTCGGCAGCCAGCTGGGTGTAGTCGATGTCATCCAGCCAGCCCGCCTGCACAGGTGCCGCGAGCCCGAGCCACGCCACGACCCACAGGCCGGAGGGCGCTGGACGGGGCAGGTTGGGAAGCCATGGAGACTGCGGCATGCGAAACGCTGGAAGCTGACACCAGCGGCTTTAAAACGTTGATTCAAAGGCCTGTACCGGCGGCACGCAAGCCACACCGCGTGCCACTTCAGCCTCGCCGCCGTTTGTCGTTCGGCCTTCAGGTCGTTCTACGACCATGCAGACCCCTCAGAACGGGCTGAAGCCCGAACGACAAACGAGTGTAAGCCTGTCTGTGGGAGGAGAGACGTCCGCCAAAGTGACGATGCCCGCCGGAGGGGAGCCCAGGCGACATCAAAATCACAGCCCGCGTCTTGCAGCCGCGCGTCATCTCGTTCAAATCCGCCGCCATGCCCGCCACCTCCCGCCGACTTCACGCCTTCACCGAATCCGTCATCCGTGGGATGACGCGCCTCTCGAACCAGCATGGCGCGATCAATCTCTCGCAGGGCTTCCCCGATTTCTCGCCGCCGGAGGAGCTGCTCGCCGCGCTGGAACGTGCGACACGCGGCCCGTTTCATCAGTACGCCGTCACCTGGGGCGCGCCGCGTTTCCGGCAGGCACTGGCGCGGAAGATCACGCATTTCTCCGGCACACCGGTCGATCCAGATCAGAACCTCGTCGTCACCTGCGGCAGCACGGAGGCGATGATGTGCGCCATGATGACCTGCTGCGAGCCGGGGGACAAAGTCATCGTCTTCTCGCCCTTCTACGAGAACTACGGTGCGGATGCCATCCTCTCCGGCGCAGAGCCCATCTACGTGCCGCTGCTGCCGCCGCACTTCGGCTTCGATCCCGATGAACTCGCCCGCGCCTTCGCCCAGGGTGCGAAGGCCATCATCGTCTGCAATCCCTCGAACCCCACCGGCAAGGTCTTCACGCGCGAGGAATTGCAGTTGATCCTCGATCTCGCCGAAAAACACGACGCCTTCGTCATCACCGACGAACCTTACGAGCACATCGTCTATGCGCCGCATGAGCACGTTTACATGCACTCACTGCCCGGAGCTGCGGAGCGCGTGATCGTGTGCAATTCGCTTTCGAAGACTTACTCCATCACCGGCTGGCGGCTCGGTTACGTGCAGGCCGCGCCGCACATCATCGCGCAGGCGCGAAAGGTGCATGATTTCCTCA
The DNA here is from genome assembly GCA_945863205.1 of Akkermansia muciniphila. Classification (GTDB taxonomy): domain Bacteria; phylum Verrucomicrobiota; class Verrucomicrobiia; order Verrucomicrobiales; family Verrucomicrobiaceae; genus Prosthecobacter. The sequence continues at coordinate 29,345 of CAMAZK010000025.1, forward strand.
CCGTCGGCGCCGCCGCTCCCTTGCAGGAGGCCGCCGTCGCCGGACTGGAGCTGCCGGACAGCTACTACCACGGCCTGCGCGATCTCTACACCGCGAAGCGCGATGTCTTCCTCGCCCACCTTCGCGCCACCGGCCTGCCCTTCACCGAACCGCACGGCGCCTACTACGTGCTCATGGACATCTCCTCCCTCGGCTTCGCCACCGACACCGAGGCCGCCGAATGGTTCGTGCGCGAGATCGGCGTCGCCGGCGTCCCCGGCTCCAGCTTCTTCCGCGAACCCGAACACCGCTTCATCCGCTTCCACTTCGCGAAGCAGGTGGAGACGCTGAATGCGGCGGGGGAGAAACTGGGGAGGTTGAAGAAGGGGCGGTGAGGTGTGGCACAACGGTGCCTGTTCAAGACCACCGGGTCTTCCAGTAGTCAGGGTGACGGGAATGGTGGGCAACAGCCACGACTAGGGCCACGTCCTCGCGGATGATGAACGCGAGATAGTAGGGGAACCCGGGCAGGTTCACCCGCCTCCAGCCCTCTTTCCGCATCCTCCACAACAGCGGATGCTGCACGATGGCGGAGCAGGCATCCTCGACCTCGTGTCGAAACCGGGCACCAAGGCCGGGAATCTTGGCCTCGTAGTCGCCCGTGATGCACTGAACCTCGGCTTCGGCCTCGGGATGGAACTCGAGCACGAGGTTCATCGGTCAGGGGCGATCTCGCGGAGCTTGCGAAAAACCTCGGCTGCGGGAACGCCCTTCACACGTCCTGAGTCGTAGTCCGCAATCCGGCGCGAAACCTCGGCAGTCCAGTCCTCACCCGAGGTCACGGGGTTGTCCGTCTCCACGCTTTCCATCAAGGCGAGCGCCAGACGCATCCTCTCCTCTGCGGGCAGAATGAAAACCTGTGCGGAAATGGCATCAAGGGTGGCGCTCATGGCGGCATT
>CAMAZK010000026.1 GCA_945863205.1 Akkermansia muciniphila
AGGATCGCGGGAAAAAAGCGGCACATGTAGTTCACCGCAAAGACGGGGCCTTTTTTGCCACCCTTCTTCACTGCGGCGACGACCCTGGCGGTTTCGTCGGCGGTCATGCCGAGCGGCTTTTCGCAGATGACATGCTTGCCCATTTCGAGGGCGCTCAGGCACTGCTCGACGTGGACCTTGTTCGGGGAGGTGATGTGGACGACGTCGATGTTCGGACTGGCGTACATCGCCTCATGGTCGTAGTCGCCGTAGATTTCGGGGATGCCCCACTGCTCGCCCACCTTGCGGGCGCTTTGACTTGAGCCGCAGATGCCGTTCACGGTGACGCCGAGCCGCTTCAGCGCCTCGATGTGCACCGGGCCGATGAATCCTGTGCCGATGATGCCTGCGCGGAGATGATGGAGTGGGGTCATGCGGCACAGATCAAGAACAGCGGCGGCGCGGGGTCAATCGCGGATGCGCCGCTCGTTTTCGAAAGGATACCGCCTCGAAACGACCGCGATCGGCTGTTGAGTGATTTCAAACCCGCACTACGATGGTCGGCATTGCCGCACAGGCAGCAGATCTTTGACAGTCGCGGTCGCTTTGGCGGCCCTCCCCTTTCCTGCAGTGTTCGTTTTCGAGCTTTGTGGCCCGGCCCGTTTCTTCAAATGCGGGGGCTACGCGCGGGAGTGTCTTGTCATGCCTTCACTGGAAGACAGCGCTCCCTCAACGCGGGTTCCCACCTGGTCTCATGGGACACGTGAGCCCTTTGTATTCGGACGGCACAGGCGGGTTTGAAAGCGTCCCAGCTCCGCCCGGGGCGCTTTCTCTGTTTTGGGGCTTGAATCAGGCCTTCGGCTTGATCGGCAGCGGCGCCGGATCCTTGTCACCCACGGGAGCGGCGGGCCGGATGATGACACCGACGGGCATCGACGCCTTCTCCATGTTCAGGAGCTGGCTGACAGTGACGAACTGATACCCCTTGGCCAGAAGCTGGTCGAACATGGCAGGCATGGCCTGGATGGTGGGCGGATGGATGTCATGAGAGAGCATGATGGCTCCCGGGTGGGCACCGTTGACCAGCCGGCTGGTCACGACCGAGACGCCCGGACGGCGCCAGTCTTGCGGATCGACCGACCACATGATCGTGGAGTACCCGAACTCGCTGAACATTAGATCCTTGATGCGGGTGTTGATGGCTCCGTAAGGTGGACGGACGAGGTGCGGGCGGACGCCGGCCACTTCGTAAACGGCGTCTTCAGACTTCTTGAGTTCGCTGCGAATCTGCTCGTCGGAACGGCTGGTGAGGCTGCAGTGCGACCAGGTGTGATTGCCGATCTCATGCCCCTCGGCGATGATGCGGCGCACGATGTCTGGATAGACCTTCACGAGATTTCCGACGAGGAAGAAGGTGCATTTGATGTTCCGCTCCTTCAGCAGGTCCAGCAGCTTCGGGGTCAGGCTCGGGTGCGGGCCGTCGTCAAAGGTCATCGCCAGGGTCTTCTGCTCGATCTTGACGGAGGAGTAAGAAACCCGGGCACCAGCCGGAGGAACCACCGGCATGGAGGACGGATTGTTCAGCCGCTTCACGAGCGGATTGGGGATTTCATCGGCCGGCAGCGCTTTACGCGCCTCCTCAAGTGCGAGTTTGTCAGGCTTCGCGGCCTTTTGAGTCGTGCAGCCGGATTCTGCGGCGAGCATGATGCCTAACCAAATGCTGAAGTACATGCGGGGGTAAGTCACAAGGCGCGGAGAGTAGAGGGTGAAATTCATCCGCGAAAGCCGGAATTTCTGAAAATCGGAGAATCTCCAGACGCGACTGCCGCCCATGCCGCCGCCGGCTCCAGCATGCGCCAGCCGCCGGCGGGAAGATCCACGGGCAGGTGCAGCCCGCCGATGCTTTCGCGGTGGAGGGACACCACCCGGTTTCCGATGCGGTGAAACATGCGCTTCACCTGGTGGTAGCGCCCCTCATGCAGCGTCAAGCGCGCCCGCTGCGGCTCCAGGACGACGAGATCAGCCGGCAGGGTGGTGATGTCTTCGGTGTGAAAGTAAAAGCCGTGGGCGAAGGCGGCTGCGGCGTCTGCGGCGATGGGTTCGGAGGTTTCGACGAGGTAAACCTTCGGCACCTTTTGATCGGCGGCCATCAGGCGCTTCGACCAGCGGCCGTCGTTGGTCAGGAGCAGCAGCCCGGAAGTGCCGCGATCCAGCCTCCCGGCGATGTGGAGCGTGTGCCGGTCCGGATCGTCGATCAAGTCGATCACCGTCGGGTGCACGGCATCCTTGGTGGCGCTGAGAACCCCCACGGGCTTGTGCATCATGAGATACACGGCCCGCTCCGGTCGCTGGATGACCGCACCGTCGAGTTCCACCCGAGTGAAACGATCCAACGGGTGGTGACCGTCCGTAACGATCTGATCATTCACACGCACCCGACCTGCGGCGATGGCCCGATGCGCCGCCTGCCGCCCCAGCGACTCGTGCGCCGCGATGAGACGGTCCATTTTCATGCCGCGATTCCGGACCGGGCCGGATCAAATCTCTCCAAAGTGTTTCTCCCGCATCTGGACGATGGCATCCAGCATCTTTTCAGCCTGGTGACGCGTCTGGGCGTCCAGACTGGAGGCGCTGCGATTGTAGCGGCGAAAAAGCAGCTTCAGTTGGGCAAGAACCTGGTCCTTGTCCATTTTCGGGTCCAGCCCGCACAGCTCTTCAGGAGTTTTGGGCGCTTCCGGTTTCGCCACCGGGGCGCCCTTGTTGACCTTGTCCAGCAGGCTGCCGGGTTTGGCGGCTGCGGCCTGCTTTTTGGCGGCCGATTTTCCGCCGAGGGAATTGGAGAGGGACTTGAGGATCTTGAACATGGTCTTGGTTCCTGGAGTTTCTTTGCGACTACTCGATGCGCATGGCGCGGAGGTGGGCGCTGCGGCGCTTGAGCTCTTCGGGAGACAGGACACCCGCCCCCTTGTAGCTGACGGCGACTTCCTTGCTGCGTCCGGACTGCTTGTCCACCACGAGGGCGCGCACACGCTGGTTCTCGTCGTAACTGAAGGTCACGGCGATCTCGCAGCCCTTCGGGCGGTTCGGCGGCACTTCGAGCGTGATGCGGCCGATGACGTCGATGAACTTCGCGTCCTCGTCTTCCCCCTGGGTGATGTCCACCTCGATGACTCGCTCGTTGTCCTCCGAGGTCTGGTAAACCTGGGAGCGGGAGCACGGGATCGGCGTGTTCTTCGGGATCACGATGGAGTTTGCCAGCTTCTCCTCCCCGGTCTTGGCGTTGTAGATCATCGCCAGCGTGCCGTAGCTCGCATTGCAGACCTCCTGGATCTTGGCGGATTTTTTCGCAAACAAGGCCGCGCCGAGCGCCACGCACTCGTCCACGTTTCCGCAGGATTTGGGCGTCTTCCCAAACATTTTCTCCAGGAGCTGCTTCACCTTCGGGATGCGGGTCGAGCCGCCCACGAGCACCACGTGATCGATGTCCGAAGGTTTGAGATTCACCGAATCCATCGCCTGCTCCACCAGGAAGACGGTGCGCGTCAGCATGTGGCGGATCATGGCCTCAAACTCGACGCGGGTGAGGTCGATGCGGGCGATGCCGCTGTTCTGGTCGTTCGCCACGGTGTCGTTCACACGCTGCAGCTTCGAGAGCATTTTTTTGGCGTCTTCCGTGGCCTGCAGCACCCGCCGGCGGTGACGCTCGTCCGTGTAGAGGGCGGTGCCCGTCTGCTTGCGGTACTGTTCAGCGTAGGCTTCCAGCAGGATGTCGTCAAAGTTGCTGCCGCCGAGATGCCGCGCCCCTTCCGATGTCAGGATCTTGATCTGGTCACCCGCCACTTCGAGAATGGTCGTGTCCAGCGTGCCGCCGCCGAGGTCGAAGACCAGCACGCGGCCCTTCACGCCCTGCGAGTGCGCGTAATACACCGCCGCCGCCGTGGGCTCGTTCACGAGGCGTTTCACCGTCATGCCGGCCATTTCCGCCGCTGCGATGGTGCTCTTGCGGGCCAGTTCGTTGAAGTTCGCCGGCACGGTGATGACCACTTCAGTGATGTCACCGCAGATCTTGGAGCAGTCACGCTTCAGCTTGGAAAGGATGAGCGCGGAAATCTCCGCCGGGGTCCATTTTTTGCCGTCGATGTCCACCAGATGCTCCGGGTCGTCCATGTAGCGTTTGATCTGGAAAATCGTGCGATCCGGTTCCCCGCCGTCACGCGCCGCACTGCCGACGAGCTTCACATCCTCGTGCGAGTCGAAGAAGACGACGGAGGGCGTCAGGCGCTCGCCGTCCGAGTTTGGCACGATTTCGGGATTGCCATCGGGTTTGAGGTAAGCCAGCCCGGAAAGGGTGGTGCCAAGGTCGATTCCAACGTATTCAGCCATAAAGTTGAGGAGTGGTGGGTAAAAGGGATGATTCGTGAGTGACTATTGGCTCGATGTGCGCACTTCCACTTTGCGCAGGATAATCTCGTGCCCCTCTCCACGCGAGAACATAAACCCGGAACGGCAGCTTTCCGTGACACGCGGCTTCGCCTTCCCCGGCACGGAATCCACCACGGCGATGCGTTTGCGGAGCTCGATGTCCACCAGCGTGCCCGGTGCCACGTCGAACTCCGTCACACCGTGCTGGTGGAGTATGTCCTCAAAAGAAGCCCGCAGGGTGGTCAACTGCCCGGGCACGTCCGTCGTGCCGTTCTCCCCGGCGTAGCGTGCGATCAGCGCGTCGATGAGGTCGATGCGCTTGACGATGTCGTTGGCGAACATGACCACCGTGCCGTCCTCCGTGGGCAGGCCGCGGCGCATGATCTCGTGCTTCTCCTCCAGCTCCTCAAGCTGTCCGCGCAGACGTTTTTCGATCTCCTGCCAATGCTTGAGCTGGGCCTCCGCCTGGGCGAATTCCTGCTTCCGTCCTTCGAGGGCCTTCAGTTCCTCCTGTGTCTGCTCAATCTGGCCAAGGACGCGCTGCTGCATCGTGCCGAGGTCGGCGATGCGCTTCTCCAGCTCCACGATGCGCTTCTTCTGCTCGATTTCGTAGCTCTGGAGGGCGGACGCCTGCTTTTGAATTTCGGCGCTGAATTTCTTGAACTCAGCGTCGGCGGCCTCGCGATCCCGGCGGGCCTGCTCCGCACGGGCTGATTCGCGATTCAACGTCTCCTGGGCCGCGTTGAGCTTCACCTGGATGGCCAGCTCCTCCTCGGCGGCCTTGCGCAGGGATTTGTTGATCTCCGCCTGACGGGACTCCATGCCGCCGAGCGCCTGAGCGAGGCCGAGGATCTGGCCTCCGACCTTCAAGTAGTCACCCAACTCGTTCTTTCTGGACTCGATCTTGGTGTGCAGCTCCTTCACCTCCATGTCCGCAGTTTCGAGGCTATGTTTCCGGGCTTCGAGTTCCTTGGTCAGCCGATCCTCTTCGGTCTTCAGATGTTGAACACGGTCAAGGCGCTCACGCAGCTCGTCTTCGAGACCGGAGACCTGCTTCCGGGCCGTGTCGGCCTTCACCTTTGTTTCCTTGAGTTCTTTTTGGAGGTCGGCCAGTTGCGCCTCCGCCAGACGCGACTCCTCCTGGGCCGCCTTCAGTCGCGCAGCCTCCTTGTCCACATCCGCCTGGGCCTTCATGACGCGCTCCTCGCGGACCTTGTGCGCCTCTTCGAGCTGCGTGATCTGCTGCTGCAACTCGGAAAGCTTGCGGTTCTGATGGTCGGTGCTGACGTTCAACCGCGTGACGAACTGGGAGGCCTCCTCCCGCTCCTTCGTCAAACTGGTCAGCATGGCCTGGATGCCGGCCAGTTCCGTGTTCAGCGCTGGAATCTGCTTCCGCAGGTTCTTCTCCTCACCACGGGCGCTCTCGAGCTTGGCTTCCGCGTCGGCGCGTTTGGCATCGGCGGCGTCCAGGGCGGCCATCGCCTTCTGTGCACGCTGTTCCGCGTCGGCGGCCTTGGCTTCGGCGGCCTTCACGCTTTTGGCCAGCTCTGAAAGGCGAAGATCTTCGGTCTTGATCGAGCCTTCGAGCATCGCCAGCTCCTTTTTGAGCTTGTCCTGGCTTCGAGCCAGCTCGGCGAGGGTCTTCTCCTCGGACAGGCGGCTGCTTTCCGCGTCCTTCAGGCTCTTAGTGGCGGCGGCGAAGCGGACATCGAGATCCGCCAGTTCGGCCAGGCGTTTTTCCGCCGCAACGATCCGCTCCTGGATACCTGCGAGGCGCGTCTCGGCAGCATTGGCCTCTGCCAGCCTGGCTTTCGTCTCCGCTTCAAGATTGACGCGCTTGTCGCCAAGGATCTTGTCCAGATTGGCCGACTCGACACGCATGATTTCGAGCGCGGACTCGCACTTCCGGCGCTCTGCAACGGATTCTGCGAGCGCCGCAGCGGCGGCGTCCCGGTCTTTCCTCAGCCCGGCGAGTTCGGCTTTCAAATTGTCCACCTCGGCGCGGGTCTGGGTCACCGCGGCACGCAGATCAGGCAGCGCGGCGTCCAGCTCGCCCTTCTCCGTGGTGAGGCGGCGGGTTTCTGCGGCCAGCTTGTCACGCTCCTGGGTGCCGGCAGCCACGGCGGCGGTCAGATCGGCATGCTGCTTGTTGACGGTGGCGAGCTCCTTAACGCGGTCTTCGAGGCCTGCGGTCTGCTGGGTGAGTTCGGCCACTCGCGCCTCGGCGGCCGAGATTTCCTTCTGCCGCGCCGCCAGCCGCTCCTGCACGCCGAGATGATCGGACTCCGCAGCGGAGAGTTTCTGCTGGGTGGCGGCATGGGTGGCGGTCAGCGTGGCGATCACGGCCTCCAAACCGCTGATTTTTTCCGCCAGCGTGAGGTGCTGCTGAGAACTCCGCTCCGCCGTGGCGACAGCGATGGCGGCCTCTTTTTTCTTCTCAGCCGCGTCACGGGTGGCCTGCTCCAGATCGGTCTTCACCTGCCCCAACTGGTCGCTGAGCAGCTTGTGCCCGTCCTGTAGGCTCTTGAACTGCAGGTCAGCGGTGGACGCCAGGTCCTCGAGCTGCTTCGCCCGCTGCTCGGCGGCGGCGACCTGGGCCTCGCGCGATCTGAGATCCGCCTCGATCGTCCGCAACTGTTCGCGTGCCGTGCCGATCGCCTGTGAGACCTCGGTCTGCTGCTCTTCAACGAGCCGGACAGCCTTCTCCACTTCCTCGCGGCGCTGTGTCAGCGTCTGGGTGAGCAGGGTCTGGGCACGGCCCTGCTCGGTCGCGGCCAAGAGTTCGCGGGTGCGCTCGTCGCGGTCCTTCACCAGGGCGGCCACGGCTGCGACAACCTCCGCCTTGTGCGATTCGACGGCCTTGAGCGCCTCTGAAGCGTCGTTCAGCTTCGTATCGGTCGAGGCCAGATCATCGAGCTTGTTGTTGAGATCGGCGACCTTGTCCTCCAGCGCCTTGGCCTCTGCGCTGACCTGGGCCAGTCTCGTTTCCTTCTGAGCGATCTTGGATTGAGTCTCTGCGAGGCGCTTTTCAGCCTCCTGGCGCGCCTGATCGTCAGCCGCACGCGAATCCCGGGCTTTCCTGTCGATTTCCTTCAGCCGGGCGTCGGCCTCCTGCTCCTTCCGGGTGATTTCGGCTTCAACGTCTGCGGTCTGTGTCGTCAGGGCCGCAAGCCGCTCTTCGGCGGCGAGACGCTGCGTCTCCATGTCGGCAAGTTGTGCGCGAATGGCCGTCACCCGCTGCTCCGCGGCCGATGACTCGGCGTCATGCGACTGCTTCTTGCCCAGCAGCACACCGATCGCGGCATCGAGCATGCCACGCTGGTTTTCCATCTCACCCAAGCTCTGACTCAGCGCACTGAGGCGCTCCTCATTGCCGCGAAGTTCGCTGACGCGGGCGGCGACGACTTTCTCCTCACCTCCGAGCTGGGCGATCTGCGATTGGAGGCCCTGAAGTTGCTCACGGGCTGTCGCCAAGGAGGCATTGACCGCTGCGATCTCGTCATTTTTGGCCTCTTTGGCGCTGTCGAGACCGCTGAGTTCGGAACGACGTGCGTCGAGCTGCTTGTCGAGTCCCTGCAACTCGGCGCTGCGTTGGGAGCGCTGTTCCTCCTCCGATTTTTGCGCGTCGGACTGGAGGTCCTTGAGGCGCTTGACCTCTGCGGCGGCAGAGGCGGCCTGTTTTTCCAGGTCGGCCAACTTCTTGGCGGTTGCCGCCTCGTCAGCGGCTAGTTTAGCGGCGGCGGCCTCACGAGTCTTTAAATCTTCGGCCGCTTTGGTCAGCGCCGACTGCTGTGCGGCGAGTTCGGCCTGAACCTTCGCCAATTCCGCCTGCGCATTTTCGAGAGAGGCAGCTTTGGCGGTGATTTTTGCCTCGATCTCCTGAAGATCGGCTCCGCGTTTGGACGTGAGCTCGGCCTCGGACTTCTGCGCGTCCTCCTGCAACCGGGAAACATCCTTCAGCTTCGTCTCGGCGGAGGTGATCTGGGCCTGAAGCGTCGCGAGCTTCTCCACCGACGAGGTCAAATCGGCCGCAGCCTTCACGATTTCCTCCTCTTTCGACTTCGCCTGCTCTTCAGCCTTGGCAAATTGGGCCTTGATGTCGTCGAGCGCGGTCCGCCTAGCGGCCACTTCGACTTCCAAACTCTGGAGTTCGGCACTGTGCTGGGTGTGGAGCTCCGCTTCGGACTTTTTGGCGCCGGCGAGCAGCAGATGGATGGCGGCCACCTTGGCCTTGGCGTCTGCCTCTTCGGCTTGCAGCCTGGAGATGGCCGTTTCACGCTCCTTGCGCTGTTTGTCCGCCTCGTCGTGCAGGGCTTGCAGGCTCTTCCGGGCCGTTTCGAGATCGCCTTCGGCCTTTGCGGTGAGCGTGCGGGTGGAATCAAGCTTGCTCTCGATGTTCCCCAATTCGCGACGCTTCACGTCGAACTTCCCGGCCTCCGACTTGGCGTTCTCCAGCTCGGCACGGGAGTTTTGCACCTGGGTGCGCAGAGTTTCGACCTCTCCCTTGAATCCGTTGATCTCGGACTGCGTTTTTTCGAGCTCCTTCTTCCGGGCCTCCAAAGTGGCGTCCAGTGACCGAATCTCCGCCCGCCGCTTCTGCTCGATCTCGTTCTCAGCCTGCAGCAGGTCACGTTGGCGGGTCAGCTTTTCGATTTCTTCCCGCAGTTCGGCGGCCTGAAGACCGGCAGCGGGATCGGGGGCAGAGGAGCCGGCCAGGGCCGAAGGTTTCGGAATCAGCGACACGGGAGGGGTTCCCGACGGGCTCCTCGGCATGTCGGCGCTTCCCCGCTGAACGACCGGCTTGGTGACCTCGATTTTTCCCGTATCGGGACGCGTGGGCGACGGCTCCGGCTTGTCACGGGCGGGAATGCCTTCGGTATCCCCCTTCCTGCCGTCTTCACGACTGGGCTGACCTTTGGGGAGCGCCACCGTCTTCGACCCCTGGTCCGGCGCCAGGCCCTTCGGAGCACGTTCACGGAACCGGCTCTCTAACTGGCCGAACATGATCCGGTCCCCGCCTTTGACACGGGCGCGCTCGACCCGCTTGCCATTCACAAAGGTGCCGTTGGACGACTTTAGATCGACGATTTCGTAGCCTCCATCCTCCAACCGGATGAACTCGGCATGGTACCCGGAGATGAAGGTATTATCGATGACGATGTCATTGCCGCCGTCACGACCGATGGCGAGCCGTGCTTCGAGGATATCGAAGACGAACTCATTTCCATCATTGAGGTTGAAGGCCAGATATGGCATGCCGGGCGAGCGAAAAGGCTGAAGAGCCGGGAGATTAAGGGTGGAAAATCAGTGAATCAAACTTAATGAAATGAGTCCAGAACCAGATGGCCACGGCCCGCCATGGTTTCAAAAACCAGTTGGACAAGACCGCACTGTTTAAGATTTCCAAAATATGACAACCTCATTATTATCATCTCAACTTGCAGTTCTGGCGCTGTTTTTGACCTGTTTGGGCAGTTGCGCCGACTCTCCAGCCCCCGCTTTGGGCGGTGTGACGAGTCTGACGCCGGCTCAGATTGACCGCGTGGGGCGGCGCATCTGGCAGAACGAGTGCGGCGGGACGGTGGCGGGATTGACCAGTTGGAACGCAGGAGAGGACTTCGCCTCCCTGGGCATCGGCCATTTCATCTGGTATCCCCAGGCCCGGAGAGGGCCATTTGAAGAGAGCTTTCCCCCGCTGGCGGCCCTGCTGGCCTCCCGAGGGCAGTCCATTCCTGACTGGATGCGCGGCGCCTGCCCCTGGCCGACGAAGGCAGCTTTTGAGGCCGATAAAAACGGGCCGCGGCAGCAGGAACTGCGCACCCTGCTGAGCCGGACGGTCCGGGAGCAGACCGAATTCATCATGGCAAGAATGCAGCAGGCGCTGCCGAAGATGCTCGCCCAGGCGAACGATCCGGCCACCGTGCGGTGGAATTTTGAATCCCTGCTTCAATCGCCCGAAGGGGCATTCTGCCTGATCGACTACGTCAATTTCAAGGGCGAGGGCACCAGCGCGAAAGAACGCTATCAGGGCCAGGGCTGGGGACTGCTGCAGGTCTTGGAGGCCATGCCAAAATCTGCGAAAACCAGCCGCGCACACGCTTTCGGCGAATCCGCCAAACGCGTGCTCAGCCGCCGCGTGGCCAATTCCCCGCCGGAACGCGGCGAAAAGCGCTGGCTGTCCGGCTGGCACAACCGCTGCGACGGCTACCAGCGGCCGCTCTGAGCAGGAGGCGCTACTCTTTGCGCTCCACTTTGATCTTCGGCATGCCGCTTGAGATCTTCTCGACCAGGTCGGACACGATATTGCCGTTCATCTCCTTCGAGTGGCGCATGGCCAGCCCGACGGCAAAAGCGATCACGAAAAGGGCGGTGACGATGATCGCGGACATGCACCCGCCTTCACTCGTGTCTGGGTAGCTGCTTGGTGAGCTCTTTGCATAGGCACGACGCACCGGGCTGAGGGGACGCCCGCCACCTCCAGCACCGACCGGCACGGAAGGCGGCGGGGAGGATGGGGCGACAGCAGGAGCCGGAAGGCTGGCGGAAAGGCGTGGCGTGACCAGCGGCTTCTCCTCGAGCACCGCAGGCGGGTCTCCGGCGTAAAAGACCGCCTGGACATCGCCGAAACCGACGCGATCGCCGTCCTTGAGCAGAGCCTCCTCGATCTCGGCTCCGTTCACACGGGTGCCGTTGCTGGAATCCAAATCGTTGACGTAAAATCCGCCATCCGCCGCCTTGATGACCGCATGCCGTCCTGACGAAGACGGGCATGTGAGCACCACATCACTCTCGGGATGCCTGCCGACAGTGGTCACCTCCCCCTCCAGAGTGTGGGTGAGCGTGGTTCCGTCTTCCATGTAGAATACAAAAGATGCCATAAGATGCGCGGGATTCGGGGGGTGAGCGTTCGAAGAAGCAGGGACCGTCACGAACGGCCTAACAGAATCTTGGGATTTTCCTGATGCAACGGCTATGTTCGCATGAGAGAGTAAAATGTCCCGTCTTCTTTTCCATGCGCCCCCACACTGCCCAGCCATTGATCGTGAGAGCAACCCTTGTTGTTTTGATGATGCTCACCTCCGCCGTCTGGCTCCACGCAGATGACCGCGAGGATGCCGAAAAAGCCGCGCACGCCCTGGCCTACGACCAAGAAAACGAGGGCTTCAACATCCGGGCGGAGGCCTGGAACCGCACGCTGGAGCCCAAACTCGGCAAGGCCACGCGCATGCAGCTCTACAAGGGCAACGAGTACTGCTTCTGCGTCGCCGTGCCGCGCAAATCCGGCGTGCACATCACCGGAGCCGTCCTCGACCTCGAAGGCAAGCCCAGCGGCGAGATTCTCCCCGTCCTCGACGGCTGGGGCTTCGTGCTTTTCTACAAGCCCAAGAAAACCGGCATGTACATGATCGCCGTCCACCAGACCGATCAGGGAAAACGCAAGGAAGTTCCCGTGTCGATGGTCACAGGCTACCGCTGATCGTGAAACGCAGCGCTGGAGTGGCGTGACACCGGGAAAGTGGCCGTCCACGGTGCAAAAAGCCGTTGCCCTACGCTCCAAGCTCTCTGCTATCCGTCGCCCCGCATGTTTCACGTCGCCGAAGATCACGAAGAAGGAGTCGCGGGCCGCATTTCGCGGCCGCCGCTGGCACCGCGCATGCGCCACGCCTTCTCGCACGACGGGAAGATGGCGGAGTCGCCGCAGTTCGAATATCGCCCGCAGCAGCAGCGCATGGCGGAGTTGGTCGGTGCGGCTCTGGACGGCAATCATGCGTTTGTATGCGAAGCCGCTACCGGTGTCGGCAAATCGCTCGCCTACCTCGTTCCCGCCGTCACCTTTGCTCTGGAGCAGAAGCGCAAGGCGATCATCTGCACGCACACGATCAATCTCCAGGAGCAGCTCATTTCAAAGGACATCCCCATCGTCAAGCAGATCGTCGGGGACTTCCATGCCGAGATCCTCAAAGGCCGCGGCAACTACATCTGCCCTACCCGCCTCAAACGGGCGCTGAACGAGTCCGGCGACCTTTTTTCCAGCTCGGAAGCCTCCGAGCTGAAACTGCTGCTCGACTGGGTGGCCGAAACCGAGGATGGCACGCTGAGCGATCTCGACTTCAGCCCCAGCGCCCGCGTGTGGTCGCTCGTCTGCAGCGAGCCGCACGCCTGCACGCCGCGCCGCTGCCCGCCCGGCAGCCGCTGCTGGTACCAGGACGTCCGCCGCCGAATGGAGGCTGCGGATGTCGTGGTGCTCAATCACACGCTATTCTTCACGCTGCTCGCCTCCGCCGACGAAACGAGCACCGAGGACTGCAATTTCCTTTTCCCGCGCGACTTCGTCATTCTGGACGAGGCGCACACGATCGAAAACGTCGCCGCGCGCGCCTTCGGCCTGCACATCAGCGAATCGAACCTCAAATTCGAACTCGGTCGCCTGCACAATCCGAAAACGCGCAAGGGCTTCTTCCAGCTCGTCGGCGACAAGGACGGCATCCGCGAGGTTTTGCAGACGCTGGACAATGTGGACGACTTTTTCCGCGCTGCCGAGGCCAGTTGCAAGTTCAACGCCATAGGCCGCGAGTTCCGCGTGCGCGAAGCCGGCCTGGTGGAAGACTCGCTCAGTCTCCCGCTGCAGCGCCTCGCCCAACGCGCCCTCAAAGCCGGTGACGCGACGCCGAAGGAAGGAACGAAGCTCGAACTGCACGACCTCGCCAAACGCCTCACATCGATCCGCATCGGCCTGAAAGCCTTCCTTGACCAGGAAAACGAGGATCACGTCCACTGGGTGGAGCGCACAGGAGCCGATCAACGCACGATCAGCTTTCACACCGCACCGGTCGATGTCGCACCGCGTCTGCGGCAGATTTTCTTCGCCAGTGGCAAGGCCTGCGTGTTCACCAGCGCCACGCTCGGCATCGGCGATGACGAAGAATTGCACTACTTCCGCAACCGTGTGGGCGCCGAGGAGGCCCGCGCCGCCCTGATCGAAAGCCCCTTCGACTTCAAAAGGCAGATGAAGCTCTATCTGCTCAAAAAAATGCCGCAGCCCAGCGAGCCGGGGTATCTCGACCGGCTTGAGCACTGGATCACCCACTTCATCGATCTCAGCATCGGCCGGGCCTTTGTCCTTTTCACGAGCTACAGCCAGATGACCTCGCTGGCCGACAGGCTGGAGGCGCACTGTGCGGAGCGCGGGTGGCGTCTGCTGGTCCAAGGCCGCGGCATGCCCCGGCATCAAATGCTCACCGAGTTCAAAAACGACACGCACAGCGTGCTCTGCGGCACCGACAGCTTCTGGACCGGCGTCGATGTACCCGGCGACGCGCTCAGCAATGTCATCATCACGCGCCTGCCCTTCGCCGTGCCCGATCACCCGCTCACCGCCTCGCGCCTTGAGCATCTCACCGAGCAGGGACTCAATGCCTTCACCGAATACAGCGTCCCCGAGGCCATCCTCAAACTGCGCCAGGGCGTCGGCCGCCTCATCCGCACCGCCACCGACAAAGGCATCTGCGCCATCCTCGACAATCGCATCCTCACCAAGCCCTACGGTCGTGCGTTTTTGGCCTCCTTGCCGGAATGTCCGACGGAAGTCATGCAGTAGCCGTGAGGCAGGCCACCAGCCTTTCCGATCTGGAATCTTCCATTGTCAGCACCGGCGTCTGTCATGTAATACATCGCCATGCCCGCCGCCAAAGCGCCCGCCAGCCTCCGCCGACTTTTCGATGAGATCGGCACCGTCGATCACGTCGGCATTGAGGAACGGGTGGCCAAATACACGACCCGCAGCATCAAGAAGAAGTCGAAGATCTTCGGCCTTCGGCTTGCGGTCACGATGGTCGATTTGACGACGCTCGAAGGCAAGGACACGCCCGGAAAGGTCGCCTCGCTCTGCCAGAAAGCACTCACGCCGCATGATGTGGGCGACATCCCCTCCACCGCCGCCGTCTGCGTCTATCCCGTGATGGTGAAGCACGCGAAGAAGCATGTCGGCGGCACGAAGGTAAAGATCGCCTCCGTCGCCACGGCATTCCCGAGTGGGCAGACACCGCTCAAAACACGACTCGCCGAGGTTCGCACCGCCGTGAGTGACGGTGCCGACGAGATCGACATGGTGATCAATCGAGGCGCGTTTCTCACCGGTGAATTCGGTCGCATGCAGGATGAAATCGCCGCCGTGGTCGAGGCCTGCGGTGACGCGACGCTGAAGGTCATCCTCGAAGTGAGCGAACTCGAAACCTATGACAACATCCGCGCCGCCAGCTTCCTCGCCATGCGCGTGATCCGTCCGGGGGATTTCATCAAAACGAGCACCGGCAAAACATCGTCCAACGCCACGCTCGGCAACAATCAGGTCATGCTGGAGGCCATCCGCGATCACTTCCTCGCCACGGGTGTTCCCATCGCCATGAAACCCGCCGGCGGCATCCGCACCGCCAAGCAGGCGCTTCATTTCCTCATCGCTGTCAAAGAAACGCTCGGAGACGAATGGCTGAACAACCGCCGCTACCGCTTCGGTGCCTCCGCGTTGCTGAACGACCTCGTCCGCCAGCTCGAAAAAGAGCGCACCGGGGCCTACCAAGCCCCGTGGACCTTCAGCGAGGCGACCGAAGGCTATTAAGTCACTCCTTGTATGCCGAAGACACTTTCCAAATCCAAACCGAAGACCAATCCCGCCCGCGAACTCGTGTTCGGCGATCTGTGGCAGTTTGATCCGGCACCGGAGACGGCGGATCCGAAGTTGAAGAAGAAGTATAACCTTTTCATCAACGGTTCCTTTGTGGCGCCGAAGAATGGAAAATGCTTCCCGACGATCAATCCAGCGAATGAGAAGAAGATTGCGGACATCGCACTCGCGGACGCTTCGGATGTCGACGCGGCCTGCAAGGCGGCGCAGAAGGCGTTCACGACGGTTTGGGGCAAGATGCCCGGGAAGGAACGCGGGAAGTATCTCTACCGCATCGCGCGGCTGCTGCAGGATCATGCGCGGGAGTTCGCCGTCGCGGAGACGATGGATGGCGGGAAGCCGATCAAGGAATCGCGCGATTTCGACGTGCCGATGGCCGCGGCGCATTTCTTTTATCACGCGGGCTGGGCGGACAAACTGGAGTTTTTGGCCCCCGGTCGGCAACTCGCTCCTCACGGCGTCGTGGGGCAGGTCATCCCGTGGAATTTTCCGCTGCTGATGCTCGCGTGGAAGATCGCCCCGGCGCTCGCAGCAGGGAATTGCGTCGTTTTGAAGCCGGCAGAGACCACCAGCATCACCGCGCTGAAGTTTGGCGAGATTTGCCAGGAGGCCGGACTGCCGAATGGCGTCGTGAACATCGTCAGCGGCGCGGGCGAGACCGGCGCGGCGGTGATCAATCATCCGCTCACCTCGAAAGTGGCCTTCACCGGCAGCACCGAGGTCGGCAAGATCATCATGCGCAGCCTCGCAGGCACGGACAAGAAGCTCACGCTCGAACTCGGCGGCAAAGCTGCGAACATCGTCTTCGACGACGCGCCGCTCGACCAGGCCGTCGAGGGCATCGTGAACGGCATCTTCTTCAATCAAGGCCACGTCTGCTGCGCAGGCTCGCGTCTGCTCGTGCAGGAAAGCATCGCCGATGAAGTGCTCGCCAAACTGAAGCGCCGCATTGCCACGCTCCGTGTCGGCGATCCGCTCGACAAAAACACCGACCTCGGTGCCATCAACAGCGCCGAGCAACTCGCCAAAATCACCGACCTCGTCAAAAGCGGCGTCGAGGAAGGTGCGAAAAAGCACGACAACGGCTGCAAGCTGCCCTCCACCGGCTTTTTCTTCCGTCCCACGATCTTTGCGAACGTCAGCATGAGCCACCGCGTCGCCCGCGAGGAGATTTTCGGCCCGGTCCTGAGCATCCTCACCTTCCGCACGCTCGAAGAAGCCGTCGAAAAAGCCAACAACACCGCCTACGGCCTCAGCGCCGGCGTCTGGACCGACAAAGGCAGCCGCATCCTCAAAATGAGCACGCTCCTCAAAGCCGGCGTCGTCTGGGCGAACACGTATAACAAATTTGATCCCACGAGCCCCTTTGGCGGCTTCAAAGAGAGCGGGTTTGGACGGGAAGGCGGAAAGCAGGGGCTGTTGGATTATTTGCGCGTAGGATGAGTGCAAGGTCTGCTCCTACGTGGTTCACAGAACGACATGATTTCAGAGTCCAAAACTTGTTTCAGATGCAACTCCCGGAGCCCCTCTAAACCAATCTACTTCAGCCTAAACCTTGTTGTGCCAAAATGAAAACCGCGATTCTCTGCTTCATCACCGCAGCAACGACTCTCAATTTTTCCAGCTGCTCATGCGCGATAGTGCACACAGCTTTCGAGACTAAGGGCGGCGCTTCGATCACACAGACCTCATTCCAAGCTGCTGCACAAAATGCCGGCCTGAAATCAAAACGGATTGATAGCACCAGTTATCGGAAGCGTGGCGTTACCTTGAGCTACACACCTCAAGGGACGATTCTTATGCATAGCTGCTTCTGCCCCACACCCTTAACGTTACTGACTTGGGGAGCTGACGTGCGATCATGGGAGACTCGTTGCGATGAGATTGAAACTTCGATTGTAACTTGGTATGCCCAACGGGGTATCACACTTCGGCCCACCCGCCCCGCTCCAATGGGACAAGCGGAACGAGACGCAGGTCAGGCAACCGGTGGCAAGGCTGGGAGTTGATTTCAGGCTGCTCACCGCCAGTGCCTTAGCTTTTTCATAGTTCTATCCACATTATCCTTTCATGACCCGCCTCCACATCACCAAAACCCCGAAATGCTACGTCGGCGGTGCTTTCATCCGCAGTGAGAGCGGGCGCGTCGCCGAGCTGTTGGATGCCACGGGGGCGTTTTTTGCGAATGTGCCGCAGTGCACGCGGAAGGACCTGCGCAATGCCGTGGAAGCCGCCGCGAAGGCGGGGCCGGGGTGGGCGAAGAGGTCGGCGTTCAATCGCGGGCAGATCTTGTATCGGCTGGCGGAGATGATGGAGGCGCGGGGCGTCGAATTGGCGGAGGGCATCACGTTGAGCGGTGTTTCCAAGGCGGAGGCCTCGCGCGAGGTCGCGGCGGCGATCGAGCGTGTGGTGCATTACGCGGGGTGGACGGACAAATACGAGCAGGTGCTCGGCAGCGTGAATCCGGTGGCCTCTGCGCATTTCAACTTCACCGTCACCGAGCCGATGGGCATCGTCGGCATCCTCGCGCCGGATGACGCGCCCGTTTTGGGCCTGCTGTCACTGATTTTGCCCGCGATCACGAGCGGGAACAGCGTCTTGGCGCTCGCCAGCACCACGCAGCCGTATCCGAGCATCCTTTTGGGCGAAATGCTCGCCACGAGCGACCTGCCCGGCGGCGTGGTGAACCTGCTCACCGGCGTGCGCAGCGAGCTGATCCCCACCTTTGCCACGCACGAGCATATCCGCGCCATCAGTGGCGTGGCGAACGAGGACGAGCGCAAGGCCCTGCGCCTCGGCGCGGCCGAAAGTGTGAAGCGCGTGCACCTCCGCAAGGCCGAGGAGCCCATCAACTGGTTCGCGGACAAAATGCAGGGCGCGGAGGAAATCCGCGCGCTGGTCGAGTTCAAGACGACGTGGCATCCGGTGGGGGCTTGATTCTCGGCGAATGGAGTACACTGTTTGCGTCATGAAAGCATCGGCCAAAAAACTTGCCTCCCCACATGCCGAGAGGAAAAAACCAGCCCGCAAACGCAAACTCGACGCCAGCGGGCTGGCGTGGTTGCTGGATCGTGAACTCCCTCCCGTTGACCAGTTGCCTGAAAACCCGGTTCTGGTTCTTCGCCGCCTGTGAAGTGGTATTCTGATGCCAGCTATCTTGTTTCCGCCTTTGGAGAGGATTCGAACACCCCGGCGGCGAAGCGCTGGTTGCGGCAATGCGAAGATTTCCCCATCCTCATCACGCGCCTGACAATCTTGGAAGCGGAAACCGCGCTGCGAGCGGCGGTGGCAGATGGAAGGCTGACGCATGAAAAGATGCAGGCTGCAATGGTCGACATCCATCGTTCTGTCTTGGAAGGACACCTCCAACGCAAGGAGGTTCCGCATCATCAATGGTTCCCGCAAGGGCATCGAGTCAGCATGCATACGACCACGGGATATGTCTGCCGTGCGCTGGATGTGCTGCATGTGGCGGCTGCGATCATTTTGAAAGCGAAGGGAATGCTGACTTTCGACAAGCATCAGCGTGAACTGGCGAAAGCTGAAGGTCTGGAAGTGGCGCCGTGAGATGAATCATGCTTGCACGCTGGCGCGGACTCGCCACGGCTTCACGCATGACCGCCTACCAATCTCTATGCGACGTTGTTTCTGAAATCGCCCTAATCACCTCCACGGAGTCCGTTTTGGGATGGGATCAGGAGACGTACATGCCGGAGAAGGCGCTGGAGCACCGGGCGCGGCAGTTGTCGTATCTGACGGGGAAGGCGCACGGGCTGCTGACTTCGAAGAAGACACTTAAGCTTATGGAGAGGGCGGAGACGGAGATGCCGGAAAATCCGACGCAGGCGGCGAACGTGCGCGGACTGCGGCGTGACATCGACAAGGCGACGAAGCTGCCGCAGAAACTCGTGGAGGAGGAGAGCGAGGTGACGGCGATGGGTAAGGCTGCGTGGGCTGAGGCGCGATCGAAGTCGGATTTCGCCATGTTTGCGCCGCATCTGGAGAAGATCCTCGGGATCGCGAGGAAGAAGGCGGATTTGTTCGGCTATGAGGACGAGCCGTATGACGCGCTGCTGGATCTGTATGAGCGCGGGGCGAAAACACGGGAGGTGGCGGCGCTGTTTGCGAAGCTGAGGCCGCAACTGGCTGAGATCGCCTGTGAGGCGGTAGCGAAGTCAAAAAAGGTGAAGCCGGGCGTGCTCAAGGGGCGCTATCCGATCGAGAAGCAGCAGATTTTGAATCGTGAGATCGCGGAGAGCCTGGGTTTTGATTTCGAGGCGGGCCGCATCGACACGACGGCGCATCCGTTTTGCACCACGCTCGGTCCGGGCGATGTGCGGCTGACGACGCGCTATGACGAGACGGATTTTCTGTCGTCGCTCTTTGGCGTGATGCACGAGGCTGGGCACGGTTTGTATGAGCAGGGCCTGCCGGGGCTGGATTACGGCCTGCCGAGCGGCAGCGCGGCGTCGCTGGGCATCCACGAGTCCCAGAGCCGCCTGTGGGAGAACCACGTGGGCCGCAGCCACACGTTTTGGGCGAAGTGGCTGCCACGGGCGAAGGAACTCTTTCCGCATCTGAAGAAGGTGACGCTGGATGCCTTCATGAAAGAGATGCTGCACAGCGAATTCAGCTTCATTCGCGTGGAGGCGGACGAGGCGACGTATGACCTGCACATCCTGCTGCGCTTTGGTATCGAGCGTCGCCTGGTGAAGGGCGAACTGGCCGTGCAGGACGTGCCGAAGGTGTGGAATGAGGAATACCGCGAGCTCTTCGGGATGACGCCGCCGGACGACCGTCGTGGCTGCCTTCAAGACATTCACTGGAGCATGGGCGGGCTGGGCTATTTCGCGACTTACACCCTGGGGAATCTGAATGCGGCCCAGCTTTTCCATGCGGCGAAGAAGCAGAAGAAGATCTCGAATGCGCTGGAAAAGTGCGACTACGCACCGCTGCTGAAGTGGCTGCGCGACAACGTTCACTCACAAGGCGGTGCGCTGCTGCCGCAGGAGATCATCACGCAAGCGACGGGGAAACCGACGGATGCAAAGTGGCACATCGCGCACCTTCGGGAGAGGTATGTGGGTTAAGGCTTGAGCTGCTCGGAAAGCAAATCGCGCAGGTGTCTGCGGGCTCGGTAAAGGCGAATTTCGACGGCCTTGGCACTGGTGTTTTGTATGCGGGCGATCTCGGCGTGGTCCATGCCGTGCCAGGTCGAGAGAATGAGAACCTCGCGCATTTCCTGCGGAAGTGTGGCGACGGCATTCTGCAATGCAGAGACCCGCTCATTGGCAATGGTCTGTTCGTCTGGCTGCGCGTGGGCGGTCAAGGTCGGCAGTTCACGCAGCGCCTCGTGTTCGAGAAGGGTTTCAGGATGCCGCCCGTGCCAGCGCGCTTGGTTGCGCGCGAGATTGTGTGCGATGGCGAAAAGCCAGGTGGAAAATTTCTGCGACGGTCGGAAGCGGAGCCGGTGGCGGTAAACGCGGACAAATGCTTCTTGGGCGAGGTCGCAGGCCGTTGCGTGATTGCCTGTGAGCCGCGCGAGGTAGGCGATGAGGGGCTGGCTCCAGGCATGCATAAGCCGGTTGAGAGAGAGGTCGTCGCCCTCAGCGAGGGCTCGCATGAGTTCGCTGTCGAGTTCATCCCTAGAACTGCTCATCGGCGGATGTTCGAGGAGATTCTGCGATCGTGCTCACGGCGCTGTTGCTCCAAGGCGGGCAGAATGTCATTCAAGAAACGCTCCCCTTGTCCCGGAGGCATCATCTCGGCTACTTGGCGGAGATGTTCCGTGGCCTTCTTTTCACATTCGGCGCACAGAGCCTGTTCCTTGGACAACCGGGCTTCAAAGGTGACGGACTGACGATTGCGCTGCCGATTGCGCCAGAGCAGCGGGCGGTCGGCCTCACCGAGTTTTCGGCACATCTGGCTGCATTGGACGAAGTATTCACGATGAAGTGCGCTGACCCGCTCAAAGGTAGCGTCGTCGAGGTGGTATTCCTCCTTCAGCCAGCGCAGGCCGATCTCCTGCACTGATTCTTCCTGCCACAGGGTCTCACGAGTCCCCCACAAAGCCGCGAACACGAGGGCGGCGGCGGCAAGGAAGAAAAGAGTCAATCTTTGACCGGGACTCATGGGTAACGGCCATTGAGGTGATGCGGGTCAAAAGGACTGACCGACATGACGTAGGCGTCGTGCGGACTAAATTCCGGCTCCGGCGGATGCGTGACTCCCCACGCAATGGCCAACAAGACGGCGAGGGCGAGGATAAGGGCCTCGCGCTTAGGTCTCAGGAGCCACCACGCGAGGCGGTCAATCCATCCGGGCGGGCTGGCATCTGCGGCGATGCGCCGCCAAACTTCGCGACGGAAGTCTGGCGGCGTTGCCTCCCGGCCCCGCCATTCAAGGAGCAGCTCGTCGAGCGGATCATGTTTGTCGTGTTCCATGGCGGATGCAGGGTATTCTTATGGATTGAAGTAAATGATGCTCATCGCTGGCCATAGACGTCAATCCAAGCGAGTCCGCTCTTGGAGCCCACTGGGTGGTAGTAGCGGCGACCGAGGTGAACGCCGTCCACGGCATGCATCGATCCGCCGGTCGGATGACTGGCACGCGTAAGCACTGGCTTGCCATTGTAGGTCTGGGTAAGACTTGGCACGGGCCGTGTGGAACATGACACCGAAGCCAGTGTGGTGAAGGCCAGCAGGGTGAGGATGTAGGGTTTCATGGTTGAGTCAGGGTTAGGTTGGTTTGGGTTGGATGAGCTGCCAAATTTTTGACGTGCTCATCCGGTGCTACCCCGCTCCGGCCTTGATCCCTCAAACTTTTTCCATAAACCGCCCCACCTCAGCCTTCACGCCGCATGTGCCGGATGAGTCCGACCATGACGCCCTGGATGACGAGTTCCCGTGCGGGGATGAGGTCGGGAAACTCGGGGTTTTCGGCCTTGAGGTAGGGGTGGGTGTCTTTGACGAGGTAACGCTTCAGCGTGGTCTCGCCGTCGATGAGAGCGGCGACGATGTCGCGCGGCCTGGGCTCGCGGATTTCGAGAATGACGAGGTCGCCATCACCGATGAGTGCGCCGATCATGGATTCGCCCCGAACTTGCAGCGCGAAGCTTTTCGCGGTGCGCGGGATGCCGAGGGTGTTCACATCCACGGAGATGCACCTGTCCGCATGCTGCACCATGTCCGCCGCAGCCATGCCGGCGGGGATTTGACCGAAGACGGGAATGTCGATGATTTCAGCACGGTCGAGGTCCTCTGGAAAGACAACGGCACGAGCCTTGTGGGCATGGCGCTGAATGACACCCTTCCGTTCCAAAGCACGGAGATGGCTCATGGCAGCGGTCTGGCTGGAGAAGCCGAAGTGCTTCTGGATGTCGCGGGTGGAGGGCATGACGCCCTCGGCGCGCTGGTAGCTGCGCAGGTAGTCGAGGAGTTCCTGCTGGCGTGTGGTGAGGCGGGTTTCAGTGTCGATAAACATGGCGTTGTTGGCTGTTCGGCTGAACATTCCAGCTCGGAAGAGATGCGCAAGGGGTTTTCCTGCTGCGGATTCAGCGCATAGTCGGGGGATGACTCCCACACGTTCACTGAAAATCCTGGCCCTAATCTGGCCGCTGACGATCTCCTGCCCTGCTCAAGAGACCTCTTTGCCGGCGACCAAGACGCCGCTTTTGCTCGGCGGTCAGCATGAGACCCCGAAAGAACTGGCGCAGCTAAGCCCGGCAGAAATGAACAAGACGGGCATGCTGCCGCCCCACACCAAGGTGCTGGGAGAACGTGCGGCAAGCGCCTTCGGCAAAGGCGACTGGATCACCGCTCGAGCAGCATACATGGAGATGCTGGAGCTGGACGACGGGAATGCGCTGGTCTGGGCAAACCTCGGCGCTGTGGAGCAGCAGGCGGGCGATGTGAAACGTGCCATCGAATGTTTTGAGAAATCCGTGGCCTTCAATCCTCAACTCGCGCAGTCGTGGACAGCCCTGGGCCTGCTCCTCCAGCAGCAGGGCGATGCCTACCGGGCGATCTCGTGCTTCGCCCGGGCGGTGCACGAAGATCCAGAAGACGCCCGGGCTCACAATTTTCTGGCGATCACGGTGAAGGAACTGGGCTGGGCGGATGCTGCGGAGGCGGAGCTGCAAAAAGCGGTCGAGCTGAAGCCGGATTACGGCGTCGCGCATTTTAACATGGCGCTCATGCTGCTGGAGCGGCGGCCGCCCGCCGTCGAACTGGCGCGCCGCCACTATGCCAAGGCGCTCGAACTGGGCGTGGTGAAGGACGACGTGGTGGAGCGGCGCTTGAACGAATAGCCGAGCCATGAATGCCTGGAACATCGCCACCCAAATGGAAAAACTGCAAGAGCAGGGGCTCTGGCGTGAGCTGCGCCCTCTGGATGAAGTGGACGGCGTGATCGTGCGCTCTCGGGGGCGGGAGTGGGTCAATTTTTCCTCCAATGATTACCTCGGCCTGGCGGGATCACCGCCCCTGCGGACCGCACTGGCGGAAGGTGTGGCAAAGTACGGAGCGGGAGCGGGTGCCTCGCGCCTGGTGTGCGGGACGCATCGCGTGCATCTCGAATTCGAAGAAGCGCTTGCCGATTTTAAGGGAACAGAGGCGGCGCTGAGCTTCAGCAGCGGCTTCGCAGTCGCACTGGGGACCATCCCCGCGCTGGTCGGCGCTGGTGACACGATCATTCTCGACAAGCTGTGCCACGCCAGCCTTGTCGATGCAGCGCGGCTTAGCGGCGCGACGATCCGGGTTTTTCCACACAACCATCTCGAAAAACTCGAGCGCCTGCTGACAACCGCGAAAGGCCGCGCGCTTGTCGTCACCGAATCGATCTTCAGCATGGACGGCGATGCGGCCCCGCTGCGAGAGATCGTGGAATTGAAGACCCGGTACGGTGCCTGGCTTCTGGTGGACGAAGCACACGCGGTGGGCGTGTTGGGGCCGCAGGGGCGAGGCTTGGCAGCCGAACTCGGCGTAGATGACCAGATAGACCTCAAAATGGGCACTCTCAGCAAGGCTTTCGGCCTCAGCGGCGGTTATCTGGCCGCATCGAGGCAGGTGATCGACCTGCTGATCAACCGGGCGCGCAGCTTCATCTACACCACAGCCCCTCCGCCCGCACTGGCGCATGCGACGCTGGCGGCACTCGGCCTGCTGCGGAGTCAACAGGGAGACTTTTTGCGACACGCCCTGCACGAGAGGGTCCTGCGAGTCCGTGCCTTTTTGCCCGGGTGCCCAGGACATGCCGCAATCCTTCCCGTCATTTTAGGCGCCGAGTCAGAAGCGATGAGCGCAAGCAAGCAACTCAAGGACGCTGGATTTCTCGTCCCATGCATCCGCTACCCGACAGTCGCCAGAGGAAGCGCCCGTTTACGGGTCACCTTGAGCGCAGCGCACACGCAGCATCAAATCGAGGCGCTGCATGCAACGTTTGTAGCTCAGGGCTTCAAGCTCAGGCTTGACCAAACAGCGTGGATCGACTGAGCCTTTTCTCGGGCATTCTTGATTTCGTCGCCGTTGATAGCGATTCCATTACGACCGGATGCCATGAGGTTGACGTGATCCTGGCGATGTTGAAGGCCGAGGACATGACCCAGTTCATGGGCCGTCACACGCGCCACCGGATTTTCAGCGCCTCCTTTGACCTTGGTGAATTCCGGATTTTCACAAACAACCACCGGTTCCCCGTAAAAAAATCCGTTGGGGCCCATCTCACGGACGAAACAGACATCAATCGCATCAAGGGCGAAATTTGAGGTCGGGATCGCCTGCTTGACCCAGTTCCGATCCTTTAGAAACCACTTTTTTGAAGGGATGGAAAGAGCTTCTACCTCAACAACTGACTCAATCTCAAATCGAATTCCGGCGGGTGCCCAAATTTCATTCACCGCGCTAAAGATGGCCTGAACTTCAGGCTGTCGAAGTGACGACTGGAGGCGTGGATGAGCGGCAGATCTGACCAGGTGCACCCTCACCGGCAGGGAGATGAGCGACGCTGAAATATCGTTTGAATACAGGCCCGTCATGGCCAGTGCGAGGACGAGTAGATGCAGGAGTTTCTTCATGACCAGAATCGGCGAAATCGGATTTCAAACCACAGAATAGCGATGCCTTCCAGCTATGGCCAGCGAACTTCGGGCACCGGGCGAAAGGCATTGACAAGCCGATACCGTGCCGGGCGGCACACAAAACCGTGAAAAAGAGAAAAAAAATGCTTTCCAGTTATTATGCACCTGCTAGTTTCGGCTCTGAACGGCTCACGTAACTTGTATCTGGAATCACATTCCAGAACAAACCATGCGAGTGTCCGACCTCAACCCAACCAACCTAATACCAACCTGATCAGACTATGAAATTGAATGCATTGCTGAATACGCTGGGGTTCTTGGCACTGGCCGCCACTCCCGTTGTGGCCGGAACCATGGCTCCCGCTCCTAAAAACCCGATCGCTCCCGCTCCGGCGAACGACGATCTGGGCATCAACGCCTCCCTCGGCTACGACTCCAGCTACATCTTCCGTGGCTTGAACATGGGACAACACTGGGTTCGCGCCGGTCTTGATGGTTCCATCCTCCTCGTGGGTGGTGCCGCCGAAGACGGTGCTGGGACGACCTCCCTCGACTGGGCGGCTCAATTCGGCACCTTCGCTGGTGACCAGGATCACTTCATGCCTGGCGCTGGCGCACAAGACGCCTCCTTCCAGCGCCTTCAACTCGGTGCCGCCGTTGCGCACGACTTTGGCCCTGCCACTGTCAGCGTGGGATACACTTACTTTCGCAATATGGGCAGCCTTAACCGCAATGCCCCTATGAACGACGGTCAAGAAGTGAGCCTCGGCCTCGCCACAGCTCTCGGACCGATTGACCTCGCATCAAGCGCCAACTATGACTTCGTGAACGATTCTTGGTATTTTGACGTGAACGTCAGCACCACGATCGCCATCACGGATTCGATCAGCGTGGTTCCCTTCGCGAACGTTGGATACGGCAAGAACATGAACTGGCAGTTCCCTGACAATTCAGCACTTGCAACTCCGGCTTCTAACGGCCAGGGCATCACTGGCTGGACCGCAGTCACCACGGGCGTCAATTTCCCGATTCAGCTCAACAGCCGCGCGACCTTGACACCATACATCGCCGTAAACATCCCACTTGGCAGGACCCAGAACATGGGTGGCACCGCACTTGTTGCCGGGCTTCCTGATACGCCCTACCAGAGCGTGCTTCTCGGTGGCGTAACCCTCAGCGTCCGCTTCTAATCGTTCTCTGAACGATCTAAATCCCTTAGGATTAACCTCCCGGCAAACGCCGGGAGGTTTTTTTGTGTATTGACGTCGCTGCCCCAAGCAAAGCGGGTCAGTCACCAAGTTGATGCAAGCAGGCAGTGCAACAATCCACCTCCCCCACCGCACAAAACACAGAACCACGCCCGCCCCCATTCCGTAGCAACCGTTCCGGATACCACGCCGGAATAGCAATGAGCACATAAGCCATTCCATGACAATCGCGGAACTTTCATAGCGCTCAGATTTGGGTGGTATGCAACCCCACTATTCCGGGCATGGCGCACTGCCCTTCTCGAAGTTCATGATCAAACGATTGCCAGGCCCACAGTCTAGTTTAATTAGTAATTATCGAAAATCTCAGAACACAATGGAGGCCACATACATCCCCTATGGCATAGAGTCCCCACCTGTGGACGGGACGAGAGCACAACCTAGAATCGCAATTACACTGTGACCTCATTGGACGAGCTTCGATGAGGCCTGAAATTGCGCTGGAATCGGAGCCCAACGCATTCGGCCCATGCTAATGGCCTTGTTCTTTCCGGTTCAGGGGCGGCAGGCGATGTCCGAATTGCGACCCGGAGACATCTCCTTTAAAACCGCGCCAACAAACCGGCCACCAACTGTCCGATAAATTCAAAACATGGCACGCCACCTGCTCCAATTTGTATTGCTGAGTGGCCTTCCCGGTCAAAACAGCGCCTCAACACCAACATAACCAAACTCGACCAAACACATGAAGCTCAAAAGCATGACCTCCATCATTGCCAAGTCGGCAACCGTTCTTGCTGCCTGTGCAGCTCTGAACGCCTCCGCCGGCACTGTGGCTCCAAAGGCACCCCTCCCGCCTGTGGAACCTGAACCCTCCACTCTTTTTGACACCGTTGGTGCCAATGTGAGTGTTGGCTACGACAGCCGTTACTACTTCCGCGGCCTCTGGTTCGCAGACAACATCATCTCCTCCTTCGTCAACCTTTCCATCCCTCTGGTTGGCGGCGCTGGTGAAGACGGTGTCGGCAGCATCACTTGGGGTCTCGGCGGTGGCTACATCGCCACTTATGAGACTCCGGTCAATCCAGGCGGAGTAAATGCGAACAGCTTCGACTATTCGGAATTTGACCTCTACACCTCGCTTAGCTATGACCTTGGCTGGGGCGCGTTTGGAGTTCAGTACCAGTACTATGGCTATCCAGACACCTATTCTGGCTCCAACTTCGGTGCTGGCTTCTCGGGTGGCGATCCTGAGCTAGGTATCACTGGCGCTCACGAACTTGGAGTGACCCTCGCGATCCCGCTTGGCAATGCCAACGTCTCGCTCGGCTACTTCTACGACCTCACCATCGGTGGTTCGTATTTCCAAGCTGCTGCTGATTACACCATCGCTGTAAACGATTGGCTCAGCATTGTGCCAGCCGCCCAGCTCGGCTATGGGATTGATTACTACACTGGCACCGGCGGCAATGCCTTTGCTGGCATTGCAACGCAGTCCAGCGGGTTCACCCACTGCCTCGTGAGTATCAGCACCCCTGTTGCCCTCACGAAGACCGCTACACTCACCCCGTATGTTGCTTGGAACTTCGCGTTCGACACCCGCAACTACATGAACGCCACCCACGACAACGAAATCTTTGGTGGTATCAAGCTCACTGTTGCGTTCTAATTCGGCCGGGTCATCAGGCCCGATTGGATAGAATTTGACTCCATTACCAAGCTCCCGGTCAGCTCGCTGACCGGGAGTTTTTTTTGATCATTCGCTTTGCTTCGCTAGAATCGTCCAATGGAAACCAACTCACCGCTCAACTGGAACTCTCGCAACCTCACCCATGGCTGGCAGCGTGGGGTCAACGCCTTTTTCTGGGGCCTGGGCTTCAAGCCGGAGGATTTTGACAAGGCACAGATCGGCATCGGCACGCCACTGCTCGACGGCAACATCTGCAACGTCCACGCCCACGAACTCGCCACCCTGATCGCGAAAGGCTGCACCGAGGCAGGCCTCATTGGTTTCCCGTTCGGCGTCTCGCCGGCCAGTGACAACATCACTCAGGGGAACATCGGGGGCGCAGCATCGCTCTGCTCGCGCAACCTGATGGCGAACGGAGCGGAAATGATCTGCACCGGACACAGCTATGACGGTCTTATCGGCCTGCATCATTGCGACAAGAACGGGCCCGCCTTTGCCATGGCGTTGGCCCGCACGAACTTCCCCGGCCTCATCGTCAACGGCGGGAGCATCATGCCGGGCTGCCACAAGGGCCAGGCGACGAGCATTCTCGACGTGTACGATGCCGCGGCGAAGGAAAGCCAGGGTACGATGAGCTTTGAGGAGTCCGAGCAAATCATCCGCACGGCCTGCCCAGGGCCGGGAGGCTGCGGGATCGCCGCTTCTTTCAACACCTGGGGCATCACGCTGGAAGCGATGGGCCTCAGTCTGCCAGACACCTCCTCCATGCCTGCCATCGAGGCCGGGAAACGGGATGAATGCCTCCGCGTGGGCAAGGCCATGCGCAACCTGCTCGAAAAGAACATTCGACCGCGTGACATCATCACAAAATCGTCGCTTTCCAACGCCATGGCCGCCATTGCGGCCATCGGCGGTTCGACAAACGGGGTTTTGCACCTCCTGGCCGTCGCCCGCGAAGCCGCCGTCGATTTCACCCTGCGGGATGTCCAGGCCATCTGCCGCCGCGTTCCCGTCCTTTGCAGTTTCGCGCCGCGTGGCCGGGGAACGATGGTCGATCTGCATCGCCTTGGCGGCACGACGATGCTTCTGAAGCATATTTTTGACGCCGGACTTCTCGACGGGTCGTGCCTGACTGTCACGGGCAGGACGCTGGCGGAGAACCTCGCCGAAGCGAAGCCCGTCCCCTTCCCCAACGACCTCGTCGCACCTCTCGATCGCCCCTTCAAAGAGTACGCCGACATCCAAGTGTGTTTCGGCAACCTCGCGCCGCACGGCATGGTCTTCAAAGTGTCGTCGCTCAAAGAGCCGCGCTTCAGCGGTCGTGCGATTTGTTTCTCCGACAGCAAAGGCGTCTTCGAGGCCGCTTCCGAAAACCGGATCAAACCCGGCCACATCGTCATCATTCGCGGCAGCGGCCCCGTAGCGCTCGGCATGCCGGAGATGCACGTCGCCAGCGCAGCGCTGGCCGTCCCCGAACTCTACGGAAAAGTGGCGCTCATTACAGATGGCCGGGTCTCCGGCGTCTCTGCGGGTGCGGTGGGGGTTCATTGCACGCCAGAGGCCGTCCTCGGCGGTCCCATCGCGCGTGTTCATGACGACGATGAGATCGAGTTTGACCTCCTCGCCGGGACAATTGAGGTCAAAGCCGATCTGGACGCTCGCGAGTGCGTGATACCTTCCTTCACCCACCCCTTCGGTTACCTTGCCGACTTTGCGGCCACCGTTTCCCAGGTCCACGAAGGTTGCGTTCCGCGCTGGACTCTCCAACACGCGTGATTTTTAGCGCTCG
>CAMAZK010000027.1 GCA_945863205.1 Akkermansia muciniphila
TGAGATCCTCAACCAGCGCCTCGTTCCGCTGCTGAACGAGCAGGGCATCCGCCGCCTCGGCACGCGTGATCTCACCCCGGCCCAGCGCGCCCACCTGCACGACCATTTCTTTGAGAACATCTTCCCCGTGCTGTCACCGATGTGCACCGACGATCCGGGCGCGCTTACGGCCATCCCAGCGCTCCAGATCGTCCTGCTGACCACCATCACCCGACAGGACGACGGGAAAAAGGAGAAGCGCCACGCCCTGCTGCCGCTGCCCGCGAATCTCTCACGCCAGGTCGTCATTCCGGATGCCGGGAGCGGACACCACCTCTACATGAATCTCGAGGACGTCGTGAGCCTCTTCATCGGCGACTTCTTTCCCGGAGAGAAAGCCACGGCCCCTTCCCGCTTCCGCATCAGCCGAAACACCGACATCACCATCGACGACGAAAGCTCCTTCGACCTCGCCAGTCAGATGGAGGAAGTGCTGGAGGCGCGGCTGAAGAGCCCCGCCATCCGCATCGAGATCGAAGCCGGCGCCTCGCGCGAGCATGCCCGCATCATCCGCGACCTCTGCGGCGCCCGCACGGCGCAAGTCTATGATGTCCCCGGGGAACTCGATCTGCGCGCCTGTTTTCAGTTGGCCGGCACCTCAGGATTCGAGGAACTCAAGGTCGAGCCCTGGGACAGCCAGCCCTGCACCGCCATCACCCCCGGAGAGAGCATCTTCGACGCCATCAAGCGCGGCGACATTCTGCTTCATCATCCCTACGAGAGCTTTGATCCTATCCTGCACCTCGTCGAAGAAGCTGCGGCTGATCCCGATGTCATCGCCATCAAGCAGATCCTCTACCGCACGGCGAAGAACAGCCGCATCATCTCCGCACTCATCCGCGCCGCCCAGGCCGGCAAGCACGTCACCGTTCTCGTGGAACTCAAGGCCCGATTCGACGAGGCCCGGAATCTCGAACGTGCCGCCGATCTCATCAATGCCGGTGCGCAGATCATCTACGGCGTCGCCGGATTGAAGACCCATGCGAAGGTCTGCCTCGTCATGCGCCGCGAGTCCGGCCACATGACGCGGTACATGCACTTCGGTACCGGCAACTACAACGAAGCCACCGCAAAGGTGTACACCGACATCAGCCTGCTCACCTGCCGTGCCGACTACGGCGCTGACGCATCCACCTTCTTCAACACCGTCACCGGCCGCTCCCGCTTCGCTCACTTTAACAAGCTCAGCATGGCTCCCTTCGGCCTGCGCGAGCGCATGCTCACCCTCATCCGCAGCGAATCCGAACGCGCACGCCAGGGGGAGACCGCGGAGATCATGCTGAAGATGAACTCCCTCGAAGATCGCCAGATGATCGAGGCCCTCTACGACGCCTCTCAGGCCGGGGTGAAGATCCGCCTCAACATCCGCGGCATCTGCTGCCTGCGCCCCGGTTTGAAAGGTGTCAGTGAAAACATCAGCGTCGTCAGCATCATCGACCGCTATCTGGAGCACGCCCGCATCTTCTGGTTCCGCCAGGGCGGCAAGCCCGCCGTCTTCATTGCCAGCGCGGACTTCATGAACCGCAACCTCTCCAAACGCGTCGAGCTGCTCACCCCCATCGAGGACAAAGAGGCCCGCCGCCGCCTGCAGCACGTTTTGGAGACCCACTTCTCCGACACCGCCCGCGGTCGCGTCCTGCGCCCGGACGGCAGCTGGCACCTCGCCCCGGTCACCGCCGCCAAGGCGCTGCGCTCTCAGGAGCGCTTCGCTCGGGAGACGGCCAAACGCGCCAAGCAGGCCAACGAATCCCCTGACGTCCTCGTCCCGCACCTGCCGAAATAAGGGTCAGTTCGGTCGCAGCGTGATCCCGCTGGAGTCCTTCACCTTGATGCCGCTCGGCGTGCGCGTCATCAGCTCGAACTGCACCGCCCAGTCGCGGATCGCATTTACTGCATGGCCGTAGGGCTGGAAGTCACGCACGTTGATGAAGGTCAGCTTGTCCTGCTCGTTGTCCGCGAATTGAAAAAAGGCCCGTCCGGACTTCGAAACCGCCACCCGGCCTTCGATGGCGATGTTTCCCTTCGTAAAAAGCCGCCCCAGCGCCGCCACCGGCGTCACCGCAAACTTCAGCACCGTCGTCACCGCATTGCCTTTGGGACTCGTCGGCTGCAGTTCGATCAGCGCCAGTTGCAGCGTCATCGTATCGGCGCCCGGCTTCGCTGCCAGACGGTAATACGGGTGCGGGGAGCGACGGAAAGCATCCACAAACTCCTGCCGCAGCCGCAGAGCAATGTCCTCCGCCTGCCGCTTGACGCCCCAGGCCAGTTCCTGACTGGAGAGGGCCTTCTCCACAGGGCGCAGATACGCCAGCGTCACCGGAGCGATGTAGAGCAACCGCCGCTGACTACCCGCCGCCAGCACGTCCGCGTCAGGCGTGGTCCACACCTTCTGAAACGGCAGTTGATCCCCGCCGTTCACCGCCAACCACGGCTTCTCAAAAAACGGGGAAGGCTCCAGCAGCCCCGCCTTAAAAAGTCGTCTCCCCGAGCTGCAAGCCGGGAGCAGCAGCAGGCCGAGGACGATGAAATGCTTGAAACGCATGGGCAGGAACAGCGCCACAAAGACCGTACCCTTCCCCTCCGCAACCACGGACAACACGCCAGCCGGCATCATTTGCCTTTCCCCCGCCCCCTTCCGCCCCAACATCCCATCCGCCCTCCTCCTCGCATGCCCGCCACCGTCCACCTCGTCATCCCCTGCTATCAGGAGAGCGGACGCATCGGCCCGTTTTTGCAGGAACTCTGCGCCACGACCCAGGAACTCGGCGGCATCACGATCCGCGTGGTCGAAGACGGCTCCGAGCCGCTCGAAGTCCAGCGCATGCGCAGCCTCCTGGCACCGCTGGTGCGGCAGCACGCCCACCTCCTCGATCCCTGCTTCCTCCCCCGTAATCTGGGCAAAGGCGGTGCGGTTTATGCGGGCTGGGACATGGAAACGGACGCCGACTGGCTTGGCTTCGTCGATGCCGACGGCTCCTGCTCCGCCACCGAAGTCGCCAACCTCATCCGCCGCGCCCGCCAGCAGGCAGCGCCGCAGACCGCTCTCTTCGCCTCCCGGCTCGACCAGTTCAGCGGTCAGGTGCGCCGGCAGTGGAAGCGCCGCCTCATCGGTCGTGTCTTCGGTCTGCTCGTCTCCTTTGTCCTCGGCATCCGCATTCACGACAGCCAGTGCGGACTGAAGCTTGTGCCGCGCAGCGCCTACCAGCGCATCGCCCCCTCCCTGCGCATCCACGGTTTCGCCTTTGATGTCGAACTCCTCGCCGCCCTGCACGACAGCGGCTGCGTCGTCGAAGAAGTCCCCATCACCTGGCACGAGACCCCAGGCGGCCACGTCCACCTCGTCCGCGATTCCTGGCGCATGGCACGGGACGTCTGGCGCGTGCGTCAGCGGCGCCGCCGATCTCCGAGACCTTGACGGTAGCCTTGTGCGAAGGAGGGCAACCCCTGGCGAAAGCGAACCGAATGAGGCTGAAAGAACCTCTAATAGGCCTTTGACACCTGAAGTGAGGCATGTATTCTCGCGCCCCTTTTTCCCCCGGGGATCGTCGTCATGGCAACCACACAAGTCATTCTTAAAGAACCAATCAAAGGTCTCGGAGCCGAGGCTGATGTCGTCAAAGTGAAGCGCGGCTTCGCCCGCAACTTCCTTCTTCCCCAGGGCAAGGCCTACGAGGCCACCAAGGGCAACCTGCGCTACACCGAGCGTCTCAAAGCCGTGCGCGCCGAGCGTGAAGCCAAGGAACTGGCGGAGGCGGAAAAGATCGCCACCAAGCTCCGCAAGCTGAAGCTGAAGATGACGCTGGCCACCGGCCAGGGCGGCAAGTCCTTCGGTTCCATCACCACCATGGACATCGCCAAGGCCATCACGGAGCAGTCCGGCTTGGAAGTGGACCGCCACAACATCGTCCTTGATCGTCCGATCAAGAACACTGGAGACACCGAAGTCGAGGTCAAACTCGGCCACGATCTGAACGTCACCGTGAAGATCTCCGTCTCTGCAGAAGGTGCCGAAGCACCCGCCGCCGAATAGGACTGGTCATCATTCGTTTTTGAAGCCGCCCCGCGCAAGCGAGGCGGCTTTTTTCTTTCCATCACCGAGCCACGAAATCGGAGTCAAAAATACCGCCTGCGCACGGAAAAGAACCGAAGAAGCCGTCCCTCATTGCTGTATTGACATGTCACTCTCCGTTTCGGAGCATCCCACTTCCTTACCATGAAAAAATACAACGTCGGAATCATCGGATACGGTTGGGCCGCAGGCGCTCACATCGAAGCCATCAATAAAACCACCCAGGCACAGGTCACCGCGGTCTTTTCCTCCCGGAAGCTGGACGATGCAGAGCTGACCGCCAAGCACGGCTCCCCGATCAAGACCTATCAGAACCTCGACGAGATGCTGGCGAACCCCGACATCCACGTCGTGGACATCGCGAGCTATCCCAGCCAGCACCGCGATCAGGCGGTGAAGGCGGCGAACGCGAAGAAGCACATCATTTTGGAGAAACCCATGGCCAACTCCCTCCAGGAGGTGCGGGAGATCGCCGCAGCGGCGAAGTCGAACGATGTGAAGGGCTGCGTGTGTTTCGAGTGCCGCTGGTCGAACCAGTTCACCGTGACCAAAGCCGTGATTGACGAAGGACTCCTGGGCGACCTGCACTACGGCGAAGTGGACTACTACCACGGCATCGGCCCTTGGTACGGCCAGTTCCGCTGGAACACCGGCAAGAAGGACGGCGGCAGCGCCCTGCTGACCGCCGGCTGCCACGCCATGGACGCCCTGCTCATGATGATGGGCAGCGAGGTCGAGTCGGTCACCAGCTTCTCCACCAAGAGCAGCAGCGACATCTTCAAGCCCTATGAGTATGACACCTCCAGCGTCACGCTGCTGCATTTCAAGAACGGTGCGATCGGCAAGTCCGCCGCCATCGTGGACTGCCTGCAGCCATATTATTTCCACACACACCTCTGCGGCAGCCAGGGCAGCCTCTTGGACGACAAATTCCACTCCATGAAGCTGCACACCGACAAGGGCGCGTGGAGCAAGCTGTCGATGAAGATGCTCGATTCCGGCGATGTGAGCGATCATCCCTATCAGAGCCAGTTCCAGGCGTTCTTCGATGCTCTGGACGAAGGCAAGGACATGCCGCTGACCAGTTTCCCGGAGAGCCTGCGCAGCTTCGAAGTCATCTTCGCCGCTGACAAGAGCGCCGAGCTCGGCGGCAAGCCCGTCAAGATCAGCGAGCTGGGCTGAAGCTCCTGCATCCCCAAAATCCGAACGAGAACGCCCTCACGATCCCAGCGTGAGGGCGTTTTCATTTTATCGGAAACCGGAGCGCGAGTGTGTCGAAGACCACTCGCCGCTTTCCCGGCCCAG
Organism: Akkermansia muciniphila; assembly: GCA_945863205.1. Taxonomy (GTDB): domain Bacteria; phylum Verrucomicrobiota; class Verrucomicrobiia; order Verrucomicrobiales; family Verrucomicrobiaceae; genus Prosthecobacter. Next base: position 5,414 of record CAMAZK010000027.1, read on the forward strand.
CCCTCACGAATCTCCTCCAATCAGGCGAGTAGGCTGAAGCCATACTCGCGTCCATTTCCTCAGCTCTGCCGCGCCCGGATGTCGAGGAGCTGCTTCATCACGTGGTTCATCTTCCCGCTCCACTCGGCGGTGCCGAAGGCGTCGTGCAGAGTCCGGTAAAGCTCATAAAGCTCCGCATACACGGTCACGTTCTCCGGGATCGGATGGTACACCTTCTCGCGGACGGCAGTGACCTTGCTCTGAAGCTCCTGCCACGTCCCGGCTCCGGCCGCCACGGCGCCGAAGATGGCAGCGCCGAGAGCGCAGGTCTGCTCGCTCTGACTGACTTTCATCGGCTTGCCGATGATGTCGGCGTAGATCTGCATGAGCGTGGCATTCTTGATGGACAGCCCCCCCGTATTGACGACCTCCTCGATCTTCACGCCATACTCCTCGACGCGCTTGATGATCGTCAGCGCTCCAAAAGCCGTGGCCTCGATGTAGGCGCGATAGACCTCATGCGCCTCCGTGTGCAGCGTCTGTCCCAGCAGCAGCCCGGTGAGGCGCACATCCACGAGAATGGTGCGATTTCCGTTGTTCCAATCCAGCGCCAGCAGCCCTGTCGCGCCCGGTTTCTGGCCGGTCATCGCCTTCTCCATGTTCACAAACTTCTCGCCCACGCTCGCGCCATAGCTGTCAGGCACGAGGTGATTGACGAACCAGAGGAAAATGTCACCCACGGCGCTCTGTCCGGCCTCGATGCCGTAGTAGCCGGGCAGCACGCTGCCATTCACGATGCCGCACACGCCGGGCACATCGGCCAGCGGCTTGCTTGTCGGTGAAATCATGAGGTCGCAGGTGCTGGTGCCTAGAATCTTCACCAGCGTGCCCTCCTTGATCCCGGCGCCTACCGCACCGGTGTGCGCGTCGAACGCGCCGACGCAGACCGCCGTGCCCTTCTTTAGCCCAAGACGCTCCGCCCAGGCCGCGCACAGGCCGCCGGCCCTTGTGTCCGCCGTGTGGGCCTCGGCATACAGTCGGTCGCGGAGATCGGCGAGCCTTGGGTCCAGTTTGGAAAGGAATTCCTTGTCCGGCAGACCACCCCATTCGGTGCTGAACATCGCCTTGTGCCCTGCGGCGCAGACGCTGCGCTTAAGCGTCAGCGGGTCGGCATTTCCCGTCAGCACGGCTGGAATCCAGTCGCAGTGCTCCACGAAGCTGTAGGCCGCGGCAAAGACCTCCGCGTCCGCGCGGCTGAGGCGCAGCACCTTGCTCCAGAACCACTCGCTGGAATAAATACCGCCGCATTTGGCCATGATGTTCGGCCGCATCTCGTGGCCGAGCTTCGTGATCTCCGCAGCCTCCGCATGCCCGGTGTGATCCTTCCACAGCCAGACCATCGCGTTCAGATTATCCTTAAACTCGGGCAGCAGCCCCAGCGGCGTGCCGTCCTTGTTCACCGGGATGGGCGTGCTGCCCGTTGTGTCGATGCCGATGCCCACGACCTGCGAAGGATCAAAGCCCGCGACACTCGCCTGCGCCTGCTCCAGAGCCCCACGCGTCACGCTTTCCAGCCCGTCCAGGTAGTCCTGCGGATTCTGCCGCGCCACATGCGGATCCTTCGGATCGAGCAGGATGCCCATTTCCCCGCTGGGATAATTGAAAACTGTCGAGCCCACCTCAGTGCCGTTGTCGAGGTCGATGAGGAGGGAGCGGCAGGAGTTCGTGCCGTAGTCGATGCCGAGGGAGTAGCGCTTCATGCCGGTTGGTTGGAGAGGTTGGGTCCGTTCGTATTAGCGGGAAGAACCCGCAGTGCCAGCCAAAACCGGACAAGGATTCCATGTAACAATTCGGCTGCAGGCGGGTTTCCTCCACGTGCACCACGCTGCCCCGCCACCGCACGTCCCCGCCTTGTCAGCATGAAGTCCCTGCTCTCATTCTTTCTGCTCCTCCTCGCTTGCCCGGCACAGGAGGCCCCACTGACCTTCGAAAAGTTCACCACCCGCGACGGCCGCACCTTTCATCAGGTCAAAGTGGTGCGCTTCACCGGCAGCCGCGTCCAGTTCATCCATGCCCAGGGGGCTGCCGCCGTGCAGATCGACCTCCTCCCGCGCGAGATCCAGGATGCCTGCGGCTACGATCCCGACCTGGCCGCTGCCGACATGAAGCGCCTCCAGGCGGAGCGTCAAAAAGCGGTCATCCAGGACTCCCAGCGCCGGCTACAACGGGAGACCGAGCTCGCGGAGCTGAAGGCCAAGATCGCGGCCATGCGCCTCCTTGAAAAGCAGGGCACTCAGATGCGGCTCGATGTCGATACCGTCAACGAACGCGGCAGCTTCTGTCGTGCTTGGCGCGTCGTTCCCGTGGCGATCCCGGGCAAGAAGAACCTCAGCGGCGCGCCTTTGACCAAACCCGGCATCACCCAGTCCAGCCCGGACCGCGTCTTCGTCCATGGCCTGACCGACGCACACCCTGGTCAGGCGCTCATGAAAGTCGTTTACCCCATTGCCGCCGGAGCCGCCCGTCCGGACGGTGCCGTGCCTTACGCCATCGACACCGAAAACGCCTGGCGGGAATCGAACACGGTCCCCGCAGGCGCACACTGATCCCAGCTCCGGTCGCGTCACTCGCCCACCGGCACCCAGCGCACGCCGTCGATGACCACATAGCCATCCGCACCCTTGTTACTCACCGTCACGGTGCCACCCTCGCCGAACTCGTGGGTTCCGAGCTCGATCCAGGAAACACCGTCCGAAGGCTTGCCGGAGCGCAGATCGACCTCGACGGTGGCCGCACCGCCAGCGTGCTGGATCTCGACCGCCGCGTTGGACGCGCGGTTCGTATTCGGCGGACAGGCCAGCATCACCGTGTAGCGCCCGGCTTTGGGCAGTTTCGTCGTGAAACTCGCCGCCGCAGTCCCGTCCATCGCCTTGCCATCGTGCCGATAGCTGTCGCCGAGGAAGGACTTCGCCGCGCCGCTCTGCTGCCAGTTGCCGGTCAGCTTCGCCTCCGTGTCGTCCATCACCAATCCCTTCACCGACTTCACATCCACACCACGGGAGGAGACCGGCCCGCTGTACTCCAGCACCTGCCCGTCTTTGAGCAGCCGCTCACGAAGCTTCTCATACGGCACCTCCTGCACCGCCATGCCGCCATCGAGCGCCATGACGGCCGCCGTGGCCGCGCTTTGTCCCAGAATCATGAAAACCGGCTCCATGCGGATGCTGCCATACGCGATGTGACTCGCGGACATCGCCACGGGCACCAGCAGGTTGCTCCCCTGCCCCTTCTTCGGCACCAGCGATCCGTAGGCGATCTCATACGGCCCGTTCGTGCTCACTCCGATGTCCCCCTCATTCTGCACAAAACCCTCCGCCGTGATGTAGCGCTGCGTGTTGTGACTGTCGATCGTGTAGCTGCCCATGCCCACCGACTCCGGCGTCGGCTTCTTCTTCCGCAGTTCGTTCTCCGTCATCACATAGTGCCCGATCATCCGCCGCGCCTCGCGGATGTAGAGTTGGTGGCTCCAGTTGCCGTTGTCCGTGAACTCATCCTTCGGCAGGCCCCACAGGCGCAGTTCATCCTGCACCGCCTTCGGCACCCGTGGATCATTCGCCACGAACCACAGCAGCCCCTGCTGGTAGTTCCGGTGTTCCGCGATGATCTCCCGCCGCCGCTCGTAGCTCGCCTCCGGGTAGTCGTAGTTCATCCCTATGTTGTCGAAGCTGAAAGGCCCGTGGTTGTTCGTGTCCGTCTTGAAATTTGGGATCGGGTCGAACTTGTGGAAAAAGCCATCCCACCCCGTCTGCAGCACCCGCAGCAGCAGTTCATACTGGCCGGCATCGTAGCCCTCCGGCTTCGGAAAAGGGATCCGGTTCCCCGGGTCCGTGGTGTAGCAGGAGCGGAAGCAGTAGGCCTGCACCCGCTTGTCACCGCTGCCAAACGCCCCCACCGGCTCCGTGCTCACCCGCGGCAGCACCCCGCTCTTCGGATCTCCCGGCACCTTGTAGGAGCTGAGGTTCAGCGTGCCGAAGTGGTGGTGATGATGCAGCACGCCCACCTGCACGCCATTGTGCTCCTCGCCATACACGCTGTTCGCCTCACGGCCCACATGATAGTCCACGCCCGCTGCGGCCATCAGATCGCCCTCGTAGGTCGCGTCGATGAACATCTTCCCAGCATACGTCTTCCCGCTCAGCGTCGTGATCGCGGTGATCTTGTCGCCCTCCTTTGCCACGCCCTTCTCGCGGTCCAGCCACTCGTCCCGCACCACCTCGATGCCGAATTCCTTCACGTAATCCTCGAAGACCTGCTCCGCCGCATGCGGTTCAAAGATCCACATCGTCCGGTTCCTGCCGTCCATCGCCTCCGTGCCCTGCCCTTTGTTGCCGTACTCCGCCTTCGACTGCTGCTTCCAGGCCTCCGGCTTCTGATAGTGCAGATAGATCCGGTGGTAAAAATCCCGCGCCAGACCGCCGATCACCGCCTTGTTCCCCGTGTCCGTCCACCCCAGCCCCCCGCTGCTCAGACCGCCCAGATGCCTGTCGGGGGAAACGATGATGACCGACTTGCCCATCTTCTTCGCCTGCACGGCAGAGGTGACCGCGGCGCAGGTGCCCCCATAGACCACCACGTCATGATCCTCGGCATGCAGAGAAGAAACGACAAGGCACAGGGCGACAAGAAAGCGGTTGGATGTCATCCAGCGATAACGCATGCAACCCGACCCTTTTCAAACCCCGTCATCAAAAAAGGCCCGCACACAAGGCCACACGCCCGAAGCTCGCCGCCCCAAACTCCCCCGCAACCAGCCGCGCACGGCAACCACGCTCAGATTAATGATTGTCACTTTTCAGCCAGCGTGATAGAAACCGTAGCTTTCCGTGAAATTGCCCGTCTTCCTTGTCCTCTCGAATCTCTGCGCCCTCGGTCTGCTGACTGCGGAGGAGCCAGTACTTCCGAGCGCACTCGGCCCGTCCTTCAGTTTTCAAGAAAAGGCTCGCAGCGGCTTCCTGAAGCCCAGCAAGTCCATCAAGCCGCCCGTCACCCCGGTCGCTGCTCCGGCGCCTCAGCCCTCCATCGTGTCATCACCCACGGCAGAGACCCGCCTGCGCCGTCTCGTCATCATCTCCGGTGACATGACGCCAGAGGCCATTCGCGAGGCGATCATCGCCTGCGGGCAGTCCCGCACGCCCGTCACCACCCTGGGCGGCGTCAGCGCACCCGCCCCCGTTTTGACCGATCTCGCCGGACTCTTCGGCAACACCGTCACCCCCGATACCGAAAAGAAGGTTTTGGAAACAGTCCGCACCGGCATGGGCGGCTCCTCAAAGGCCCTGAAGCGTGCCGAGGTCCTCGGCTGGCTGCCCAGTGAAGGCGTGATGGCCGTCAGGGTATATCCTGAGAGCTGACACGCTTTTCATGACACCTCATCCGGCACCCACCGCCATCCCGCGAGTCCTGCTTGCCGAGGAAAGCCTGCCCTATCGTCGTGTCATCCGCGAGGCCCTCATGGCCTTCCGCATCTGCGAAATCGACGACGCCCCCAGCGGCGAGCGCGCCTTTGAACTCGCCCTGCGCCGGGAATACTCTCTTTTCCTCTTCTCCCTTCCCCTGCCTGACATGCGCGGCGACATGCTCGACCGGCTGCTCAGCACCGCCTACCCCCTCGTCCATCCCGGCGTCCACGCAGCCCCACCCGTGGTCTATCTCATCCGCCCGTCCGACGCCATCCGCTTCCACGAACTGCAGCGCGATGTCCGCGTGCGCGGCAGCATCCCGCTCCCGCCAAAGCTCGACGTCCTGCTTTCCCTCACGGCAAAACTCCTGCCTGAGCGCGTCACCGCCGCCTTCCCCCCGCCCCATGTTTCCTGATCCCGCCCGCCGCAGCGTGAAAATTTGCGGCATCACCCACCCGGAACAAGCCGCTCAAATCTTCGCGCTCGGCGCCGATGCCGTCGGCATCAATTTGTGGCCCAAATCCAAGCGCCACATGCCGCTCGCGGAGGCGGAGACGGCCCTGCAGCACGTCGCCGCCGAAAACGCCCTCGTCGCCGTGCTCGTGAATCCGGATGCCGCCCTGCTCGATGCCGCCGCCGCCAGCGGCCTCTTTCGCGCCCTGCAACTCCACGGCGACGAGACGCCCGCAGAGGTCGAGCGGCTCATCGCACGCGGCGTCACCGTCATCAAGGCCCTCCAGGTGCGGGATGCCGCCTCCCTCCCCCAGATCGGCCAGTATCCCTGCGGCGCGATCCTTCTCGACGCCTACAATCCTGAAACCTATGGCGGCGGCGGCCACGCCTTTCCGTGGGAGTTGGCCGTTCGTGCCCAGGAGATGTTTCCAGAAAAGCACATCCTCCTCTCCGGGGGCCTCAGCCCGGAAACCGTCCGCCGCGCCATCCAGCAGACCCACCCCATCGCCGTCGATGTCGCCAGCGGCGTCGAATCCCGGCCCGGAATCAAAGACCTCGCCCTCGTCGCCCGATTCATCGCAGAAGCCCGCGCCGCCTGGGCCACCTAGCCGCTCTCCGCATAGCTGTGCCTGCAAAGGCGTGGCCCCAAGGAGCACTCGACTCAACCGCAGAGGTGCAAAGAGGCGGAAGACACAGAGAAAAGCGGCAAGAAACTCAGCAACCTCCACACCACTGCCCCTGCGGCAAACCGAATTTCCCGTTCGTAGCGGAGAGCCACGCCTTTGCAGGCGCAGCTACGGGGAACGGGTCATTTTCCGAAGCACTGGAGCTTGCCGTCCACGGTGCTGATGTACACTCGGCCTTGGGCGACGGTGATGCCGTCCCAGACGGGGGGGGTGGTGAGGTCGAGGCCGGTGCTTTGCTCCCCGGTTTCGGTGTTCACGGCCCACATTTTGGCGCCGCGTCGGCCTTCGAGGGCTTCGTTTTGCTCTTCGAGTTCTTTGAGGATGGCGGGATCCTTGGCGGCGAGGCGCTCGAAGGCGTATTCTTCGTCGATGGTGTCGGGCGGGCCGCTGACGAGGATGGTTTTTCCGGCGAGGGCCATGCTGCGGGCGACGATAGGAACAAAGCGGTCCCAGGTGTGCTTCACGAAGCTGCCGGGAGCGTTGGCACCGCCGGCTTTGCCGCCGCCTTTGAACCACAGGGCTCCGCCGACTTTGCCTTTGCCGGTCTCGACGCCGGAACCGATGCCGTGGAGGTCGTTGCCGGAGCTGTCGCGGCTGTCGCCATTGTCGAAGTTGGCGAAGACGAGGGCGTCGGCGGGTTTTTCATCGGGCGCTTCGAAGCGGCGCCGAACTTCGGCCAGGGTGAGGGCTTTGTGATAGAGGGCGAACTGATCGAGCAGGCCGCTGTAGCCGCCTGCGCTGCCTTCGGTGGCTCCGTCGCCGTTGCCGAGGTAGCATGGGCGGGCGGGCTTGCCTGCGATGGTTTTGCCCTGGCCTTCGGCGACGAGATTGCCGTCAAGGTAGAGGGCCATCTTGCCATCGGCGGCGAGGGTGCCGACGAGGTGGTGCCAGCCCTCGGTGAGGGTCTCTGCGGACACGATGGTGCTGAGCTGGGAATCGCTGCGGACGTGGAAGTGGGGCTTCTTTTCGCGGATGTCGAGGACAAGCCCCTGGAGCGGTCCGCCGTGGTGAAGGATGGTGCCGTTGGGCTTGTCGGGGAGGACCCAGGCTTCGACGCTGAGGGGGGCGTTCGTGGGATCGAGGGCGTCGCCGTTCGGGAAGAGGACGCTGCCCGGGATGGGGGCATTGGCGGGTGCGGCGGGGCCTTTCTTTTGGGCGTCGGCTTTGCCTTTCCCCTTCCCTTTGGCTGCGCCTTTTTTGGCGGCCTGGTTTTCGTTCACCTGGTTCTGCTGGGCCAGGGGCAGGCCGTCAGGGCCGAGCACGAGGCTGTTTCCCTGGCGGGGGGTGATGGCGTCCTCATGCGTGTAGGCAGCGTCTGCGGCGTCCTTCGGCGTGGAGTAGAGCGTGTGCTCCATGGTGGTGGTCCACTTGTAGTACTGAGCCTCGCGGCCGTAGGAATAGACGTTTTTGTCGTCGTGGACGAGGATGCGACCGGCAGGGGCGTATTTCCCGGCCTGGAAGTAACCGCCGTGGCCGCCGGCGAAGCTTTTGCCATAGACCCAGTAGCTGCGGTGGAAGTTCGAGTCGTCGAGGAAACCCATCGGTGCGAAGAGGTGCTGGCCTTCGCCCTTGTGAGCGCCGCCCTGCTTGGCGAAGTCGCCGCTGACGGGGCCGATCTCGACGCGGGTGCCGTCGGCGATGATCTTCTGCGTGCGGAGGTAGGTCCACTGGCCGTCGCTGCTGAGGATGTCGTTGGAGGCGACGGGCATTTGCAGGGTCTTGTGGCGGTCGTTGAGGTCGCCGCCGGTTTCGGGGTCTTTATCGTCGTAGTTTTTCTTCACGCGGACCTCGGCGGTCTTGGCGTCGAGTCGGTAGAACCAGAGGCCGCCGTCGAGGAAGCAGGAGCGGCCCGCGACGAAGCTGACGAGGCCGTCTTCCACGAGCACGCTGCCGTGGACGGGCCAGACACTCTCCATCATTTCCCAAGCGCTGTGGCTGAGCTTTGCAGGCGCGGCCTGAAACTTCCACACGAGGGCGCCGTCACTGGCGCGGAGGCAATAGACGTGGCCGTCTTTGCCGCCGAAGAAGACGCGGCCCCTCCAGTAGGTGGGCGGTGAATCGATGCGACCTCCGGCGATGAAATGCCACGCTTCTTTGCCCGTGGCGGCGTCGAAGGCGTGCAGGGTGTGCTTATCGACCTCGCTCACGTAGGTCAAACCGGCGGCGGTGGTGGTGGTGGAGAGCGGCGGGGTCAGTTTCACCTCCCAGGCCATGGCGAGGTCGGCTTTGAGATCGCTCTTCGCGGCACCGCTGCGGGCGTTGTCGGCGCGGTAGGTGGGCCAGTCGGCGGCATCGGCTTCTTTTTCGTCGATGGCATCGGCGAAGGCCGGGCCCTTGACGAGGCGCTCACTGTCCGGCGTGTTCGCAGGCAGCGGATAAGTGGGAGTGCTGGCCATCACGGCCATTCCGTCGAGCTTGGCCTCCGGGTAGCAGGCGCAGTTGTGCGGGCCGGCGTAGGTGAGGCCGTTGCACGGCATGACGCCGTAGAGGCAGGCTCCGCGCACCCAGTGATTGAGATCCCAGTGCTGCTTCTCCATATCGACATACTCGATGCCGGTGCGGCTGGGCATGATGTACTTCTCCGTGGCCTTGCCCATGTAGCAGCGGTGGTGGAACCAGTAGGTGCCCTCCGGCACGTCAGGGAAGAAGCTCTTCTTTTTCTCTCCGGTGATCGGGTCAAAGCCGCGATACTCGCCGCTCTGATTGCCCTGAAGGTTGCCGGAATTCCAAACCAGGCCCTGCGCCACGACGACATCTTCGAGACTGCGGTAGCCGCTCTTCTCATGCGGCGCGGTCCACATGTCCTTGCCGGTCTCCGCATTCATGCCCTTCATGCTGCCATCGCCACCGGCGTAGATGATCACATCGTTGTGCAGCAGGACGCGGGGTGCGAAATTGAACTCATAGAGCTGCTTCCGCTTGGTGGGATCGGTGGTGAATTTCACCGCGCCGGTCTTCGCATCGCGGCAGGCGAGTCCATCTCCGTTGTAATAGACGACGCGCTTGTCATCGATGGCGAGCGTCACGGGCGCAACACGGTCTTCATGCTCCCACAGGGTCTTGCCACTGTCGGCATCGAGGGCGAGGAGGTGCTTCGGCTTGCCATCCCAGTTGAACTCCGTTTCCACGCGTTTCTGGTCGCTCTGCGCCTTCACGGCGAACTCCTCGTTCAGACGCCACGCTTCCTTGTTCACCAGGGCGTAGAGGGTGCCGCCATTGTAGATGATTTCCTCCGTGCCGGCGGTCTGCGGATACTCGCGCACGACATTCCCGGTGGCGCCATCCAGCCAGACCACGGGCGCGGTGATGCCGAGGGTGACATAGACCTTGTCTCCGATGCTGACCAGGCGGCGGGTGAGCTGGGTGGGGCCGGACTTCAGCGGCCAAAGGTGCGTGCTCCAGGTGGGGATGGGCTTTTTCCAGAGGACGGTGCCGTTGAAGGCATCACGCGCGACCAGCGTCCACTTCGGCGGGGTGAGGATGGTGATGCGGCTGCCCTCGTCGATGATGTAATAGATGCGACCGCCGCTGCTGACCTTGGCGCTGACGGAGGACATGCGGTCATGGTGGCGGCTCCAGCGCGGATTCCCCACCCACTGCATGCGGGTGGGCGGACCGACGAGGTAGTCCTTCGAAGTGGGGTTTCCCTTCGAGTCGTAGGCGTAGTGCGTCCACTCGTCCATCTTCTCCGGCCAGGGCTTCACGATCTTTTGCCACCCTCCGTCCTTTCGCAGCATGGCCACGCCGAGCGGCGTGAGCACGCGGTCGATCTCCTCCTTGGCAACGGAGGCGGCATTCTCGACGACAAGGAGGTTCACATAGTTCTCAATGTAGGGCAGGTGCCCGCCGTCCCAGCTTTCCACGGCAACGGCGCCGCTGGTGCCCGCCTTGTGAATGGCCTCGCGCATGGCGGGGACTGAAGCGGCGTCTCTGGTGAGGCCCTGGACCTGGTAGCGATCATCCGCCCGCAGTTTCTGCGTGAGCGAGCCATCGCCGCAACCGACATGCACGACGATGCCTCCTTTGACGCCGGACTGGGAGAGGATGTCTTCCGCTTCACCAGCAAGAAGCGGAGAGCAGAGGGCGGAGAAGAGCAGGGCGAGGCGTTTCATGAAGGAGAGAGGTCGGGCGGGGAGGGCCTGTAACGCGACTACCGAGGGGAGCTTTCAGCGGAATGCGCGGTTCGCTGTTCAGCCGTTCCCCCTGACGCCAAGATGGCGTCACTCCTTGTCTCCCAGTCTCTGAGCCTCTCCGGACTTTATGCCGCCACGAGGTCGTAGCCACGCCATTCCTTCACCTGCACTTCGGCGAAGCTGCCGACGGGAAGTTTTTTGCTGACGAAGACGGTGGTGTCGATGTCGGGGGCGTCCATCTCGCTGCGGGCGATACCGGGCTCCTCGATGAGGACGCGCATCTTGCGGCCGACCTGGGTGATGTTGAAGCCTTCGATGCTGCGCTGAATGGCGCGCATGGCCTCGTTCCAGCGGGCTTTGCGAGTCATGTGGTGGATCTGGTCCTCCATCTTGGCGGCGCGGGTGCCTTCCTCGCGGGAGTAGTTGAAGACACCGGCACGCTCGAACTTCGTGTCCTCGATGAACTGGAGCAGTTCGTTGAAATCGGCCTCCGTCTCTCCTGGGAATCCCACGATGAACGTGGTGCGGATGGCGATTCCAGGGATGCCCGCGCGGATGCGCTTGATCAGATCGCGGATGTAAGCGCCGTCGGTCTCGCGCTTCATGAGACCGAGCATGTTGTCGCTGATGTGCTGGAGCGGCATGTCGATGTAACGCGCCACTTTGGGGCTGTCTGCGATGGCCTGGATCAGGTCATCGCTCCAGTGCGCGGGATGCGTGTAGAGCAGGCGGATCCAGAAATCGCCCTCGATCTCGTTGAGCGCACGGATCAGGGTGGAAAGCGACTCGCCCTTGCTGGAATCGACACCGCTGCGCGGCTTCGGGCGCTCCCCTTCCCACTTGTCCATGCCGAAGTAGGTGGTGTCCTGGGAGATGAGGTTGATCTCCTTCACGCCGCTGGCCACGAGCTGGCGCACCTCCTGCACGACGCTGTCCTGCGTGCGGCTGCGGTGGCGACCGCGGATGCGGGGGATGATGCAGAAGGAGCAGGGATGATTGCAGCCCTCGGCGATCTTCACATACGCCATGTGCTTTGGCGTCAGGCGGAAGCGCGGCGTATCGTAGTCGGGAATGTACTGCGGCTGCTTGGTGACGAGGTTCTCCTGCTCCTTGGCGCCGAGGAGGTTCTGAATGATCGGCGCCACCTGGGTGATCTGGTCCAGGCCGATGAAGGCATCCACCTCAGGCATCAGTCCGGGGAGTTCCTTCGAAAACCGCTGTGAGAGGCAGCCAGCCACGATGATCTTCTGCCGAGCCCGTTTTTTGGAGCCTGCACGCTGGTCCACGGCATCATGGACCGCGCCCACGCTCTCTTTTTTGGCCATGTCAATGAACGAGCAGGTGTTCACGATCAATACGTCCGCCAGATCGGGCTCGGGGGTCATGACCATGCCCGCCTCTTGGAGGTGGCCGATCATGATTTCCGAGTCGATGAGGTTTTTCGCGCAACCGAGGGAGACGAGGCCGACTTTGATCATGGGGCGCGGATCGTAGCGCCTTTGCGGCTCTCGAAAAGGAGAAAGATGGGGCATCTTGCCCCCCACAGCGGGCTCCGGGCGGGTGGCACCGCTGGCGAAAGCATCTCCGCCATGAATCCCTTGCATGCTGCGGGTTTCTCTTTGCGTTGATGCAAGTCGAGGGGTGACAGGAACCCGCTTCCTGCAACCCGCCCTCACAATCCGCACAAACCATCCATGAAAAACATTCCGTCCACCCTCAAATCCCTGGTCACCGTCATCGCGCTGACCCTCGTTCAACTCCCCACCGACGCCGGTGCCCACTGCCAGGTGCCCTGCGGCATCTTCGCTGATCAGCAGCGCTTCGAAGCGCTGCTGGAAGACCACACCACCATCACCAAAGCGGGAGCCGAGATCGCCAGACTGTCTGGAGAGGCCGCCTCCGCCCTGAATGCCAACCAGCTCGCCCGCTGGGTGGTCACCAAGGAGCAGCACGCCCAGAAGATTCAGGACACCATCGCCGCTTATTTCATGGCTCAGCGCATCAAGGGAGACGCTGAAAACTACCCCGCCAAGCTCCAGGCCGCCCACAAGGTGATGACCGCCGCGATGAAGACGAAGCAGGATCCCTCCGCCGAAGTCGCCGCCGCCCTCAAGACGGCCATCCTCGACTTCTACCGTGCCTACGAAGGCAAGGAACCGCACTTTGACGACAAGCATTGATCCGGCGCGGCGGCCGCCCGCCGCGATGTCAGCGTGAATCAGGCCCGCCCTCCTCGCCAAGAAGGGGGCGGGCTTTTTTTGACCTGCTGCGGTAAGCCCTGCCGACGACACCCGGCTGGATTTCATGGACATGGAGGGCGTGGCTGACTACTGATGGCGGGCGGGTGTGAGAGCTGCCGCTGATTCTTTCCACCGTTCATCATGAGCCACTTCAACGAGCGTCTTCAAACTTCAGCCGAGGGGCGAATGCCGGCCGCGCTGGACCTCCTGCGCGAACTGGTGGGCATCAACAGCTTCACGACGAACGCGGCAGGCGTGGATGCGGTGGCGCGGCTCACGGCGGAGGCGTTTGCAGCGCTGGGATTCGGCAGCGAACTTGTCCCCTGCACCATTGCCGGAACGGGGCATCATTTGTTCCTGGCACGACGCGGCGCGGGCGGGGAGCCTGTGGTACTCGTCACGCATTCGGACACGGTTTTTCCAGCGGAGGAGGAGGAGCGGCATGACTTCCGGTGGGACGAGCGGCCGGAGGAGGGCCGCATCTACGGTCCGGGCACGATCGACATCAAAGGCGGCACGGTTTCCATCTGGCTGCTGCTGCATCTGTTGCGCGAGCATGCGCCGGAGATGTTTGAGCAGACGCACTGGATCATCGCGGCGAACGCAGCGGAGGAAGTCACGGGCGATGACTTCGGTCACGCGACGGAGGAACGCTGCGGCGGCAGGGCGCGGGCGGTGCTGGTGTTTGAAGGCGGGCCGGTGGATGAGCGCGGCTGGCACATCGTCACCTCCCGGAAAGGCCGCAGCACCTGGAAGCTCTCTGCGGAGGGGAAAGCCGCGCACGCGGGCAGCCAGCATCATGAAGGCGTGAATGCGATCGATGCGCTGGCTGGTGTGCTGCCGGGAATCTCCGCCATGACCAGCGCCCGCGATGAACGCACGGTGAATCTCGGAATGGTGCGCGGAGGAACGGTGGTGAACCGCGTGCCGCATGAGGCGGCGGCGGAGTGGGAATGCCGGGCCACGGCCCCGGAGGCGCTGCAGGCAGCGGATGCTTTTTTTGCCAGTCTGAGCGGGAGCGCCGCGAATGGCGCCGTGCTGACCGCCGAACGCACAGGGCACACCGCCGCGTGGCCGCAGACCGCTGCCGCTGCGGCACTCTTCCGGCACTGGGAGAAAGCGGCCGCGGCGATGGGACTGGCTGCTGCACCGGTGCCACGCGGCGGGCTGAGTGACGCCAATCATCTGTGGCGACTCGGCCCCACACTGGACGGCCTGGGCCCCTGGGGAGGAAATGCGCACTGCTCCGTGCGCTCCGCCGACGGATCAAAGCTTCCCGAGTATCTGGAGACAAAATCGCTCGTGCCGAAGGCGGTGATGAATGCGGGCGCCCTGGTGGATCTTCTCGCGTCAAAGTGACGCCAGTTTACAATTTCCTGACTTGTTCAGTCCTCGGGAGGGCGAAGCTTTCCGCAGTACCAAGGGAAATGCCGCCGTCGATGTCTGTTCACCGCCCAAATCAGATCTGCATCCCGCGCCTGCGCCGGGCAGGCCTCGTGCTGGCTGCTGCGGCGGTTTTCAGCGCCATGGCGACTGCCATGGGCGCTGCCAATCTGCGCTTGGAATTCCGCCCGGTGGTGGGAACGGAGCCGCTGCGAATGGGCGAGGCACTGCCCCTGCCCTCTGCGCCACGGGTGACTCGACTGGATCTGCTGCTCTCCGGCCTCGCACTGCGCCGCGCTGACGGGTCCTGGCTGGAGTCGGCGGACTGGTTCGCCTTTCTCAGTGCCAGAGAGGGTGGTTCCCTCACGGCCGAAGGCACGGGCACGCCTGAGGGTGATTACACGGGCATCCGCTTCCGCATCGGCGTCGATGAATCCGTCAACAAGTCAGATCCGAGCGTCTTCCCGCCCGGGCATCCTCTCAACCCGCAGGTCAACGGCCTGCACTGGGGCTGGATGGGCGGCTACATTTTCATGGCCGTGGAGGGGCGCTTCAAAAACGCGCAGCACGACGACGGATTCTCCTACCATGTGGCGAACGCACCGCAGCTGATGACGGTGGAACTGCCGGTGGACTTCCACGGCGGCAGTCCGCTCACCCTGCGGCTGGATGTGGACCTGGAGCGGGCGCTCGCCGGAATCGACTTCGCCAAGGACGGCACCTCCACCCACTCCCGCGAGGGCGATCCGCTGGCGGCGCGGCTGAAGCGCAACATCGAACAGGCCTTCCGGGTGCGGAGCACGCACTACGACGTGTATCAGTCCCCCGTCCTGGCTGGCGAGGCGCTTGCGGCTCCCGCGGGCACCCATCCCTTCACCCCGGCGGTCACGCGGCGTTTCCCGCAGGTGAGCCTGCCACCTGACAATCCTTTGACGGAAGAAGGCGTGGCGCTGGGGCGGCGGTTGTTTCATGACACGCGCCTGTCGGTAAACGACACCCAATCCTGCGCCTCCTGCCACGAGCAGCAGCGGGCGTTCTCAGACGCGCGGCGCTTCAGCACCGGGGCCGAGCAGCAGGTGGGCAAACGCAATGCCATGCCGCTCTTCAATCTGGCCTGGCACGGCTCCTTTTTCTGGGACGGTCGTGCGCCGACGCTGCGCCAGCAGGTGCTGATGCCGATCACCGACCCGGTGGAGATGAACGAAACGCTACCGAACGTCTTGGCCAAACTCCGTGCCGATGCCGGAGTGGCCGCCGACTTTGCGCGCGCCTTTGGCTCCCCCGGAGTCACGGTGGACAGGTTGGCGAGGGCGCTGGAGCAGTTTCTCCTGACGCTCGTTTCACAGGAGTCCCGCTTTGACCAAGCGGCGCGAAAGCTGACCACGCTGACCGAGAGTGAGAAGCGCGGACTTCAGCTCTTCGTCACCGAATTTGACCCGAAGAACGGGGTGCGCGGCGCCGATTGCTTCCACTGCCACGGCGGCACCCTGTTTACGAGCCAGGCATTCGCCAACAACGGCCTCCCGCTGGCCCCCGACGACATCGGCCGGATGGAGGTCACGGGAAAAGAGACGGACAAAGGCCTCTTCAAGGTGCCCAGCCTGCGGAACATCGCCCTCACGCCGCCCTACATGCATGACGGACGCTTCGCCACGCTGGAGGAGGTCGTGGAGCACTACAGCAGCCGCGTGCGACGCTCGGCCACGCTGGACCCGAATCTGGCCAAGCATCCTGAAGCGGGGATCCAGCTGACACCGGAAGAAAAGGCCGATCTTGTAGCCTTTCTGCGGACCCTGTCCGACGAGACCTTCACCCGGCCCGCTGCCACGGCGTCTCGCTGAGCTTGATCAGCCTGACACCTGACCGGTTCTGGTGGTTACCCCGCAAGGACTCGAACCTTGAACGAGAGAATCAAAATCTCCTGTGTTACCATTACACCACGGGGTAGTCGGCGGAAACCGCGAGCGGCGACAGTAATGCCTTCACCGCGCTGCGCAAGGACGGCTTGCATCTGAGATCAACTCAGTTTCCGCCGCCGATCTGGCGCAGCCACTCCTCCAGATTGTAGTAGTTCGTCACCCGACCCACGCGTCCGTCACGGATGTCGAAAAAAGCCCCGACACGCAGCCGATAGCGCTGACCTGCGGCAGCAGGAAGCCCGGCGTCCGTGGACAAATACTCCCCCTCGATGAAAAACTCGGCCGCCGCCCGCCTGCCGTCCTCCGCCGCGAAAACGACGAGATCGCACACCTGCTCGCGGTAGCAGCGGTCCATGCGCTCCAAAAAGGCCGCGAACGTCCCCTTCCCCAGCTCCACGCCGCCCTGGTTGATCTCGTGGGCCACGTCATCGGTCAGCAGCGCTAAAAACGCAGACCGGTCGCCGGAATTGAAAATGTCGTAGTAGGCCTGAACGAGGGAAACCGCCTGGGAATGTGGAGTAGCCATGAGCTGCGGCTGCTAGACCGGAGGTGCCGCTTCGTCAATTCGGAAAGCGGGTTCTGAAATCCACGGTTGCGGCAAGGGCACACTCCGCTAATCATCGCCTCCTATGTTCCCCCCCGGCATAAAGCGGTTTTCCCTTCGTACAGCGGTTTTCACAGCCTGCTTTGCGCTTTTTGCGACCTCCGTCGCCTCTGCACAGTCGGCCGTCCTGGTCGTGGATGCTTTCAACAAGAAGGTCCATGTGGCCGGCAATGCGAACGCTCGGCGTCCCGTCGGCGGCCTGGCCAAAATCGCCACGGCGATGGTCACTCTGGACTGGGCGGCAGCCTCAGGCGTCGGTGTCGGCGTCCTGGCCACTGTGCCGTCTTACGCCTTCCAGATGTCAGACGCCGGCACCATCGGCCTGCAGCCGGGGGATCAGGTCACCCTGCGGGACCTGATCTACGCCACGATGATGAGCAGCGACAACATCGCCGCCATCACCCTCGGTGACTTCGTCGGGCGCGATCATCTGGCGCGGCTCGGTCGCAGCGGCCACCCGATGGAGGAATTCGTTCGGCAGATGAACCAGTTGGCCAAGCGCGAGGGCGCACGTGCCACACGCTTCACCAATCCCCATGGCGTGGAAAACTCTCGCCCGCAGCCCTATTCGACAGCCGCCGACATCGGGCGGCTCGCCGTCTATGCCGTGTCCCGGCCTGCGCTGCGTTTTTACACCAATCAAGGCAGCCGCAGCATCACGATCTACCGGGGCGGGCAGCCCTCCTCCGTCTCCATCAGCAACACCAACCAGCTTCTCGGCGTGGACCGGATCGATGGCGTCAAGACGGGCAATACCGCCCAGTCAGGAGGCTGCGTGGTCGTCTCTGCGGAAAAACCCTCCAGCGTGCAGGTTCAGGCCGACAACACCAGCCTCATCTACCGGCATCGCATGATCGTCGTCGTCATCGGTTCCGCCAGCCCGTTCGCCGAAGCACGCACGCTGCTCCACCAAGGCTGGTCCGCCTACGACCGCTGGCTGGCGGCTGGACGCCCGATCACGGACAAGCGCCAGTTGCTCGACCAGTTCTAAAATCGAGATGCTGCGAGCCGCCTCGTGCGACGCCATCGCCCGCCCCCATCCAAAACCCCACCCAAAAAACACTCATGAGAATCGGCATCCTTAACAGCGGCGGCGACTGCCCCGGACTCAATGCGGTCATTCACGGCGTCGTCGGCGCGGCTCACACCCATGGCTGGGAGGTCGTGGGGTTTCGCGACGGTTTCGAAGGCCTTTTGCCACCCGGAGATTACATGATGCTGGATCCTGAAAGGACGGTCGGAATCATGAAACTGGGCGGGACCATTCTAGGCACCACCAACAAGGGCCATTTCGTCGCCAAAGTCGGAGAAGGCAACGTGGCCCTGGTGCCGCCGGAGATTGTCGAAAAGGCCAAAAGCACCCTCCGCCACCTCGAAGTCGGTGCGCTGATCGTCGTCGGTGGTGACGGCAGTCTTACCACCGGGTTGCAGCTTTACCAGATGGGCGTGCCCGTCATCGGCGTGCCAAAGACCATCGACAACGACATTCAGGCCACCGCCATGACCTTCGGATTCGATTCCGCCGTAGCCGCCGTCGTGGACGCGCTGGACCGCCTGCACACGACTGCGGAAAGCCATAAGCGCGTCATCGTGCTCGAAGTCATGGGCCGACACGCGGGCTGGATCGCTCTCTATGGCGGCATGGCCGGCGGCGCGGATGTCATTCTCCTTCCGGAGATTCCCTTCAACCTCGGCGAGGTCGCCAAGGCGATCCGAAAACGCGATGCAGCCGGGCATCACAGCACACTCGTCGTGGTGGCCGAAGGCGCCCGCATGGAGGATGGTGAACTGCTCACGAAAGAACGTGTTGGCGGCAAGGGCGAGGACCGCCTTGGCGGGATCGGGGAATACGTCGCCAAGCACATCGAACAGTCCACCGGCAAAGAAACCCGCTCCTGCACGCTCGGCCACCTCCAGCGCGGCGGAGCGCCGACTGCCCTCGACCGCATTCTTGGCGTTCGTTTCGGTGCCAAGGCCGTCGATCTGATCGAGCAGGGCAACTTTGGCCGCATGGTCAGCTACCAGCACTACCAAGTCGGTGATGTCTCCATCGAAGAAGCCGTCCACCAACTGCGCCTGGTCAGCAAGGACAGCGAGATCGTGAAGGCTGCGAGGGCCATCGGCATCAGTTTTGGTGACGCCTGAACAAAAAAAGGCGGTGATGAAAGTCATCACCGCCCGCAATCAGGAATCATTCAGCCGGACTCAGGGCAGCGCCGCGAGGCGCTTCAGCAGAGCGTCTTTGGACTGCACACCGACCACGGTGTCCACAGCCTTGCCACCCTTGAAGAAAACCATCATCGGGATCGAGCGCACACTGAACTGCGCAGACAGGTTCGGGCTCTCGTCCACATTCACCTTGCCGATTTTCACCTTGCCAGCCTGCTCGGTGGCCAGTTCGTCCAAAATCGGTCCGAGCATCCGGCAGGGTCCGCACCACTCGGCCCAAAAATCAACGATGACAGGCACGTTGGAGGAGGTGACTTCGGATTCAAAATTCGCTTCGGTTAGGGTGAGAACTGCTTCGCTGGCCATGATGATGTATTTTCAGGGTTTGTTGGTTGAACGTGCGCACGCTGACACCGGAGGCCGTTGAATCAACGAAAGTTTTCATCACCTGCGGCCCATCGAACGAAAAACGAGGCGCCGAAGTGCTGCGTGACGCGGTATTGTCAGCCATTTCACTCCCTCCAGTGATTCGAGCCATTCTTCGGATGTTCACATTCCGCACCGCCTGCCGCGCATGAATGTGAAAAACTCTTTCTTGCCGTGAAGACCGCCACAGTGCTCAATCCTGACTCATGAAACGCAGCGACGAGCTCACGGGCCTCACCGGTCGCAGCTTGAAGTTTTCGCTCTGCCGCTTGTGCCAGGCGGCCCACCGGGATGTCTCGCGGTTTCCGCGGCATGAATCCGTGGCAGTCCATCAGCTCCGCCTGCGCATGAAAAAGATTCAGGCACTCCTGCGGCTGGCTGTGGACGGCATCGACGAGCAAACCCTGCATGCCATGCAGCAGCATGTCCGCGCTGTGAAGAATGCCTGCGCTGTCAGCCGGGAGGGAACCGTGCGGAACGAACTCATCGACAAGTTGGCCAACCGTTTTCACCTGCCGGACGCCCGGCTCCCGCGCCCGGTGCGCAAGGACTGGACCAGCCCGTCCGCAGCCCTCATTCGCCATCATCTGCACGCCCTGGAGCAACTCGTCAAAATCACCCGCATCGAGTCTCTGACCACTGATGAAATGCTCGCCTGCCACGCCCGCTGCTATCGTAAAGGCCGCCGGCTGATGAAACGAATCGCCGAGACCGGTGACGAGCCGTCCCTTCACCGCTGGCGGCACCGCGTGAAGGATCTATACTTTCAGACGCTCGTCCTCCATCACCTTCCGGGTGCTCGGAAACGGATCAAACGCAGCTGCAGACTCGGCTCCCTTCTCGGTCGGGATCATGATCTGTTCGCGCTGTCCCTTGAACCCGCCTTCCGGTCCCGCCGGAGCCCATGGCCTGAGATCATTCACGAGCGGCGTGAGGAACTGCGGAAGCGCTTCCTGGCACTGGCCGGTAAGCTCTACTCGCCACCAGCGGCGCACTTCAACGCTCGACTCCAAGCGTCCTGATCACAAACCGGCGATTCTCCGGGCGTCCCGAACCAGACGAACGAAACGGGCACGCTCTGCGTCCTTGCCTGCCGACTTCTCCGCCAGCGTGAGCACCATCTGATGGTCCAGGGCACCGGTCTGCTCCGCGCCGCGCATCAACAGGCCGAAACCGACCACCGATGCCTCGAAAAGAAAATCGTCGCGCGCATTCGCCAGCTTGTAGCCGCGATCGATCACCCGGAGCTTGCTGCTGTCGAACGGACCCACGCTCTGCGAGGTAAACTTCACGTTGGGCAGCGTCACGCTGGCGATCTGGCGCTCCCGCCCGGCATCCGTCGGACCATTGGGGAGGAATTCATACCAGATCACATGCGTGCCCGCTGAGCGCAGCTCACGAGCAGCCTGGTGGCGCTCGCACAGCATGCGGAACGACTTCACATTCGCCGCGTCAAACGTGACGTTCAGAGGGAACTCACCGTTGCCGGAAATCACCGCAGGCTGGTCGGCCGGGAGCTGGACAACGATGCGCAGGAGGCGGTGTCCGGGATTCCACGGACTTGGCGCCACCTCGGCCTGCCACGAGTGCATGTAGAGATCTTTGACCGGCTGCGCCTGCTTCGCATCCGCCTTTCCGCCGGACACTTGAGGCGAGGCAAAGACACCTTCCTTCGCCGATTTCGGCGGCGTTGGCTTGAGCAGGGCCGGGCGCAGACGGTACTGATCCGCAGCCTGCTTCGTCGTACTGACAAACTCCGACTTCACACCGGACATCGTGAATCCCATGTCCGGCACGGCATTGGACGGAGCAATGACCGGCGGAGTGACCACCTTGACCACGACGGGTTCAGGTTTGGCCGGCTCCATGCGGGCCGCCAGCACTGGGGCGGGTTTCTGTGACTCCGACACCGCCTCCACTTTCTCAGCCGCACGCTCCGCGACGACCGGCTGCGACTTCACATCCTTGGCTTCCACCAACGCCGGATCGGCGACCGGCTGCGGATCGGATTCAGTGGCAGGCTCAACGTCAGCCACCGGCGTGACCGCCGGTGCGAAAGACCAGCCTGCAAAATACGCGCCCGCCATCAGCGCAATGACTGCCGCAGCCTTCAAAACGCCGCTCATCACCGGCCAGAACGAAGCACGCGGACGCGCCACGGGCTGTCGTGGTAACAGCGGCTGAATCACTCGCGGAAGATTGGCTGGATGCAGCACGGCATGACGCTGCTCATGAGTGAGGCGCGCATGCGGCAGCGGGGCGCCGTGGCGCAGCGCGTCGGTCACAGCCTCGATCTGCTCGAGTTCGTGGGCCGCCGCCGGAAACTCGGCGAGGGATTCGTGGACAGCTGCCGCTTCTTCGGCCGTGAGTTCGCCGAGCGCATAAGCGGTGAAATGGGGATTGTCCGGGATGTTCATGAGTGATGATGGGGAAGTTGGTCGGCGAGTTCTCGTCCTAAGTGCTCGCGCAGTTTTTTGATCGCGTGGTGCATGATGAAGCCCACATTGCCCACGCTGAGTCCTGTGATGCCGGCGATTTCCTGATAGGAGCAGTCGTGCAGAAACTTGAGGCGCACGACCTCGCGCTGATTGGGACGCAACCGGTCCACGCAGTTCCAAACCTGCTGATAAAGCTCGTGCATGTCAGCGCTGTCCGAAGGATCCAGTTCCTGATCCGGTGCCGTGTCCATCGCCTCATCGTTGCCCAGTTCGAGCCGGTGCTCCTTGCGCAGGACGTCGAAGGCCCGGTTGCGGCAGACGGTGAAAAGCCAGGACTTGAGATTCTCACGAACCCGGTCCGGCTCGGTGAGGTAAAGCTTGAGCAGCGCGTCCTGCACGACATCACGCGCCTTCTCGATGTCTCCACTGAGAATGCCGGCGGTGTAGGCGATGAGGGCGCTTTCATATTGGTCCAAGGCCCGCCGCACCAGCACGGAGGCTTCATCCTGATCGTGATGGCTGGGCATGCTTTGTTTCACAGGCGGAACGGGCGGACACGAGGGGAAATTAGGCTCTCACTGCCTAAACTGACGCCAATTTCGGTCTTGGAAACCTCAATTTACGCCTCACCACCCGCCGCCGAGGGCTTTGATGAGCATCACGGCGGTCAGAAAGCGCTCTCCGCGAATGCGGGTCTCCTCCTGCTCGGCTCGCAGGAGGGTGCGCTGGCTGTCGAGCACCTCGTAGTAGGCCACGAGGCCGGAATCGTAGCGCTTTTGCGAAAGTTCGAGCGCCTGGCGGGCTGCGGAGACGGTCGCGTCCTGCGCGGCGGATTGGCGCTTGAGGATGGCGAGGCCGCTGAGCGCGTCTTCGACATCGCGCACGGCGCCGAGGACGGTCTGTTTGTAGCCTGCGGCGGATTGATCGTAGCGGGCCTTCGTGGCTTCGATGTTCGCACGCACGCCGCCGCCGCGCAGCAGCGGCCATTCGATGTTGCCGGGGCCCAGACCCCAGACACGACTGGGGGCATCGGCAAGTTTCCAGAAATAACTCGTCTGCGTGCCGCCGGTGACGCCGATGCTGAGCGTGGGAAAGAGCGCGGCCTTCGCCACGCCAATCTCGGCGTTGAGCGCGGCCATCTGGCGCTCCGCTGCGGCGATGTCGGGCCGGCGCTCAAGCAGTTCCGCAGGCACGCTGGCGGGCACCACTGGCGGTGTGCCGTTGATCTCGATCGGCGGCAGGCTGAACCGGGACGGTGTGGTGCCGAGCAGCAGCGCGATGGCGTGTTCGAGCTCCGTGCGCCGCTTTTCCAGGCCGATGGCCTCCGCTTCGGTGGCGGAGCGATCCGTCTCCGCCTGCGCGACGTCGATCTGAGCGATGTCGCCCTGCTCAAAACGGCTGCGGGTGAGATCGACCGTGCGTTTCCTCAGCGCGACGGTGCGGCGCAGCAGCGCGATCTGCGCATCCTGAGCCCGCAGCGCGAAGTAGTTCATGGCCAACTCGCTTTGCAGACCGACCAGCGCATTCCGGTAGTCGGCCTCCTGCGCCTCGGCACGGGCGGCACCGGCTCGGCCTTGATTGCGCAGCCGGCCCCAGAAATCGAGTTCGTAGCTAAAGTCGAGCGAGGCACCGAGCACGCTACGCGTCCGCCCGCCGGCGAACTGGAACTCCATATTGCCTGAAGTGCGACTGCGGCCGGCGTTGCCGTTCAGCGTCAGGAAGGGAAACAGGTTGGCACGGTCCGCGCGGGCGAGCGCCTGCGCCTCCGTGACGCGGCTCATGGCCAGTTGCAGCGTGGGGCTGCCGGCCTCCGCCTGCTTCATGAGGCTGTCGAGCCGTGCGTCATTAAACAGGGTCCACCAGCTGCCGCGCTCCGCATCGTCGCTCGGACGTGCGGTGCGCCAGGGGCCGTCGGTCTTGAATTCGGTCGGTAGATCGGGCTTCGGCAGCAGAAACTTAGGCGCCAGATTGCACGCAGGCAGCAGGAGCAGGATCGGAAGGAACGCGGTGCTTTTTTTCATCTACTCGCTTTGAAGTTCGCGTTCGAGTTTGCGGCTTACATCGCCGATGGAGCCGGTGTTTTTGGAGATCAGGGAGTACACCATGGGCACGAGGAAGAGGGTCACAACGGTGGCAAGCGACACGCCAAACACGATGACCACGCCCACGACCATGCGCGTCTCAGCCCCTGCGCCTACGCTGTACATCAGCGGCAGCGCCCCCATGACGGTGGACAGCGCAGTCATGATGATGGGCCGCAGACGCTGCTCGCAGGCGGTGAGGATGGCCTCGCGGAACTCGACGCCTTCATCACGAAGCTGGTTGATGAATTCGACAATCAAGATGCCGTTCTTCGCGGCGAGGCCGATC
>CAMAZK010000028.1 GCA_945863205.1 Akkermansia muciniphila
GACTTTGATGGCAAACCGGTTTGGCTCCGCGAGTTCCGGCCGCTCACCCGCCACACGAACCGTGAATGCGAACCGATCCTCGTCGGCGACAAGATCATCACGGTCGAAGTGCGCAACAAAGAGGCCGCGCAGAAACTGGAGCGGCACAAGCCGGTGCCGGAAGGAATCGAGCCGCGTGATGTGTGGACCTACCTGCATGCGATCGACAAGAAGACCGGAAAAGTCGTGTGGATTGAAGAGGCAGGAACCTGCGTCCACAACACACCCATGGCCGGGCAGTTGGCGGACGGACGCTGGGCCATCGCGCATGGTCGCGGCGGCGGTCATGCCCCATTGGAAGAGCCTTTTGGCGTGAGTTTGACCCTGCTCGACTCCGGCAAGACGCTCTGGAGCCGCGAGGTCAAGGGCGACAGCTCCTACAACTCGCACTGGAATGCGAAGAACGTGTTTTGGTTCCAAGGCCCCAACCACCTCGTGTTCGACAGCGCGACCGGTGAGATCCTGCGAACTCAAAACGTCACCGAAAACGTGGACGTCACCGATGCGCAGACCGGCAAACGCGAGACAGGCATCGCCATGAAAGGCGGCAAGCGCATGCCGCTGACGAATCAAACCAACATCGTCGTCGGCGACTGGCACTATTTCCTCGCGCACGACATCACCGCCATCGGACGTGTGAACATCGAGACCGGCAAGACTGAATACCTTCGCGTGCCGGTGCAGCTTGTCGCCGGAGCTGAGCCGAAACGCATCTGGGACATCAAAGAGGCGCGCCCGAACGACACGAAGAACTCGCGCGGCATCGACATCGCGACCGACAAACGCGCCAAGGGCACCGGTTGGGGCCATGTTTCCGCTGCGAGCCCGATCCTCGTCAATCGCCACCTGTTTTTCCCGATCATGAACGGCACGGTTTACGTCATCGATGCGTTTGCGGAAACGCTCGATGAGAAAGCGCTCGTCGCGGTCAACGACCTCGGACCGGCAGGCGAAACCTGGACGCTGGCATCGTTCAGCTATGCAAAGGGCCGCCTCTGGATGCACACGATGAAAGAGGTCATCTGCATCGGCAAGAAGTGACGGGTTTCACACCTCATCCATTCATCTCAACGGCGGAAGCGCCATTCCCGAGAAATCTGGTTCGCGTCGTTGTGGAAGCTACTGGGAAACTTGATTTCCAAAAGTAAGGCTCAAGCTACGCATATGGCCAGATCACGAAAAGCAACCCATCCAACGGCGCACTTCACTGCTGACCGTTCTATAACATCGGCGAATGCAGAAGTCTCGAAATGCCTTTGAGGCGCTGCCCATTATCCAGCTTCAGTCCCCCGGCCAGAACGGCACACGGTCCACGGGATAGAAGGGGAAGATTCCATCATTGAACCGGCCGAGATCGACCACTTCGACTAGATCACTGGTGAGCCATGATTCACCACGGGCAAGGCACACCATGCAGCCGTTGAAAGGCCCGGCGCTGGAGTTCAATGCTTGTGGCCTCTCCTGCTTCACGCTTGACCCCCTGCATGACCAGTTCCCGGGCTGTCGCCATCATGTCTAGGCTCATCATCAGTCGCTCTGCGGGCGTCTTTCGCATCATGGCGTCAAAGAGCCGCCGGTTGATCTCCGGCGGCGTGTCTTTCACGGCAAAACCCGTGTCAGCATATCTGTCAGGTTCAATGCGGCTGACCATGTGCGGAGATACGCCTCATCACAGCCGCTGGCAATCAGGTTCTCCACATCTGCGAGCTGTCGCTCCGAGTGCGACTCCCGCGCCCATTCCAGCTTGGAGAGGATGAGATCCTCCTTACTCACCACCCATAGTTCAAAATCCGCCAGTTTCAGTCGCGCCCTCCGGGTAAACTCATGCAGTCGATAGTCCGCCCGCTTGCGCACCATGAAGTCCACTTTGATCAAAGTAGCCTCATGGATCGCATTGAAGCTGCTCTGGTGCAGCACCGCCTCTCGCGCGGCCTCAGGTGATACGTAGTATTCGGTGCCGAGCACCTCCGTGATGCGTGCTGCATCCTTGAGGAAAAATGCCACCACCAGATCAATGTTGCGCGTCATTCGCGGCTGGGCATGACAGGCCAGCGCCACCGATCCCGTGAGCATGTAGTCGATACCCGCCGCATCCAAGCGGGCCGTGATGTCACGGAGGATGGTGAGTTCTTCAGTCATGGCTCAGATCAAGATGGCTGTTCACCGCGCGCAGGGTCGAGGATGGAAACGATACGCCTAAAGAGCGCTTCCGATGGCTTCGTGGAGATCTTGCATTTTGGCATGGGCTTCTCGCGGTCTTGGGCTGAGCGGCGGGAATCTTTTCGGTGATTCGCAGACTGGAGCACGCCCCACGCCCTGTGGCTATGTTTATGTGAATGTCATGCTATGAGCGGCACAGTCGGGGCGTTCCAAGTGGCACCATCGCCCCTCGTCCCCCATGGCCCAGATCCGCATCATCACTTTCCGCACCACCAACGTCATCCGCCGTATGAAAACCATCACGGGCATGTCTCTTGCGCTGTCGCTCGGAGCATGGACCAGCCAGGCAGCCGAACCTTACCGTCCCGGCGAACCTGTGCGCGGGGCTTTCAAAGACTTCGCGTTGCCCTTTCTCGAACAGAATTGCTTCGAGTGTCACGACAACGACACCCAGAAAGGCGATCTCAACCTGTTCGAACTCTCGCGGGTGGACGAGACCAATGCCGCCACCTGGAAGTCCGTGTGGGCGCAGGTCGCGCTGGAGGAAATGCCGCCGAAAAAGCAGGACCAGCCCAAAGTCATCGACCGGCTGCGCTTCTCCGACTGGATCGTGGGCCAGCTGCAAAGTGTGATGAAGGACAAGGGCGGCTTCCACGCCCATCGCGATCCGAAAAAGGGCAACTTCGTCGATCACGACCTGCTTTTTGGGAAGCTGCCGGAGGGCATCAAGCTGACGCCGACTTCCTCACCCGCCCGCATCTGGCGCGTGACGCCGCAGGAGCACATCACGCGGCTGAACGAACTGATCAACACCGAGCCGAAATACGATCCCGCGAAGCCCGGCCTCCGCGCCCACGGCGATGTCGTTCCCATCAATCACGGCGGCGAGCTGAAGCTCTACTTTGGCATCGACCGGATCACCAGTGTCGTCGGCGGAACGGTGGCCTACGCCACGGCGGTGAAGAGCGTGCCCGTGGTGCTCTCCTCGGCACGCAAAGTCGGCCTGAAGAACTACCCCGACTTTTACACGGTCAACAGCGCCGAGGCCACGCAGATCCTCGGCAAGGCGGAGGACATCCTGAAATACATGGCCTACGGACCGCTCAGTCTCGTCGGCATGCCGGAACAGATCACCGACGATCCCAAAACCTATGACGCGGTGAAGCCAAAAGGCGATCTCCGCGGGCTGCCGACGGCCATTGTTTATAACACCAAAGTCGTCCGGCCACTGACGCCAGTGCTCGATCTCATGAAGGAATCGGAAGTCACCGACGAGCGACTGCGGGCCGCTGTGGACTACCTTTTCGAGGCGCTGACCTTCCGCCCGCCGAACAAGCAGGAATCCGACAGCTACTTGCAGATCGTGAAGGACAGCATCGCCAAGGTCGGCAAAAAGGACGGCGTCATGATGGGCCTGTCGTCCATCTTTCTCGA
The DNA here is from genome assembly GCA_945863205.1 of Akkermansia muciniphila. Classification (GTDB taxonomy): domain Bacteria; phylum Verrucomicrobiota; class Verrucomicrobiia; order Verrucomicrobiales; family Verrucomicrobiaceae; genus Prosthecobacter. Next base: position 3,634 of record CAMAZK010000028.1, read on the forward strand.
CCGCGATGCCTTGTTCCGGCCAGAGCTGGTGGAAGGCGGCAAGCCGGATGAGCACGGTCGCGTCATGCTTCAGGATTGGGAGCTGGGCCTGGCCGTGAATCACGCGCTGCGCTACATCAAGCCCGACGCACCGCTGCGCCAGGCAATCTTCGACGGTCGCATGAAGACACGCGAGGACGTGAAACGCGAGGTCACTCGCATGCTCGACGACGACAGCATCCGCAAGCCGCGCGTGCTGCAGTTCTTCCGCGACTACTTCGACTACGACCTCGGCGGTTACATCTGCAAAGACACCCGCGCCTTGGCGGCGACGGGCGTCTCCAATCGAGGCACGGCTCATTACAACGCCATGTTTGACGCCACCGCCAGCACGGACCGCCTGATCGAACTGGTGCTCGCGGAAGACAAAAACGTGCTTAAGGAACTGCTCATCACCCAGCGCGTCGTGGCCACCAAGACGGACAACAGCTACTTCGGCAGGAAGCACACGAAGGAAGAGCAGGCTGCCGCCACAGCCGCGAAGAAGAAAGCCGAGGAGGAACTGACGCAGAAGGAAACAGATGAACTCAAGACGCTGAAGGCGGAGGTCGCCGCTCTGGAAGCCAAGGTGAAGGACAACACCGACGACAAGGTCGTGCAGCGATCACTCACCCAGCAGAGCAAGCTACTGGCCGCAGCGGAGAAGCGCATCAGCGCTGCCCGGCAGACACGCAAGCGCGGAGGTGGAGTGAATGTCGAGGTCGCCAGCGCGAATCTAACCGGTCCTACCGAATACGCCCGCGTCAGTCGCCCGACCTTTGGCGCAGGCTCGATGAAGCCCGAGCGCATCCTGGCCACCGCTCCTGAAGGCCAACGCCTCGGTATTCTCACGCATCCCGCTTGGCTCGTTTCGCAGTCCGACGCCATGGACAACCACGCCATCCATCGCGGCATCTGGATTCGCGAGCGCCTGCTCGGCGGCGGCATCCCCGACGTGCCCATCACCGTCGATGCCCAGCTCCCCGTCGAACCGCAAAGCACGCTGCGCGAGCGCATGCGCGTGACGAAGCAGACCTACTGCTGGACCTGCCACGAAAAGATGGATCCGCTCGGCCTGCCCTTTGAGATGTACAACCACGCCGGCATCTTCCGCACCACCGAGCTCGACAAGCCCGTCGATGCCACCGGCGAGATCATCGACAGCGGCGATCCCGCACTCGACGGTCCCGTCGCCAACGCGCTCGAGATGATCCAAAAGCTCGCCAACAGCGAGCGCGTCGAGCAGGTCTTCGTGCGCCACGCCTTCCGCTTCTGGATGGGCCGCAACGAAACCCTCAACGACGCCCCCGTCCTCCAAGCCGCCCACAAGGCCTACCGCGACAACGGCGGCAGCATGAAGGCGCTCATCACCTCATTGGTGACGAGCGATGCTTTCTTGTATCGCAAAGTCGCGCACCGAGGGAACGCGGCAGCATCACAGTAGCGCCGTGCGCAGCCCTGCTCGAAGTGGGCCGTCGATTGCCGCGCGAAAGAGAGATGGTGGCGGGCCCGCGGGCTAGCCTTGGCGTTCCTCTTCCCGGAACTGTGTGGGCGTGAGGCGGGTCATCTTCTTGAAGTCTTTGGAGAAGAAGAACTGGTCGTGATAGCCGACCTGGCGGGCGATTTCCTTCACCGGATCGTCGGACTCGATGAGGCGGCGTTTGGCCTGATTGATGCGCTCGCGGCGCAGCCAGTCGATCGGGCTGGTGCCGATGGCTTCTTTGAACTGCCGGCTGAAATGGCTCTCACTCATGCCGCTAAGGTTGGCGAGTTCGGCGACTCGCATGGGGAGGTGGAAGTAGAGGCGCATCCTTTCCAGTGCGCGTGCGACCGCCGAGGGCAACTCCGGCTGCACGAGCCCGGGTTCTGAGAGGCGGACGTGGAATGCGAGCCCGATGATTGCGGCGACTGCCGCGCTGACCAGCGCGGCGTCGCTGGGGCGTGTGCCGCTCATGTGCTCGAAGACTTCCTCATATTCGCGGAGGAGCGCCTGCTCGTTGATGCCTTCGAGCACGGGCTGGGAGCGTACGCGCAGCAGTTCGGCGATGCGGTCGAGCGGCCGCCCTTCCACGCGAATCCAGAAAAGCTCCCATGGATCACGCGCTATGGCGCCGTAAATGTGCGGATGGTGGCAGTTCACCCACAGGAGCATCCCCGGCGTCACTTCGTGCCGTTTGCCCGCCACTTGGACCCATCCCCGGCCTTTGAGGCAGAAGATCATTTCGTGGCCGGGATAGGTTTCACGATCGATGCGATGCTCGATGGCCGCACGCAGGTGTCCGGCGCGCACCACGGAATAGAACAAATCCCGCTGCCAGTCCGCCGGCGTGGCATAGATGTTCCTCAGAAAAACCGTTTCTTGAAGTGAAGAAGGCATGCTCGGATAATACATCCATGCCCCCGGCCTTGTCGAGGGCCGATTCCAGAGCCGGGGGCGGCGCCTGGAAAATCCTTTTGCAGCAAGGGGACCCGCGCGGCATACTCCCCGCCCACCGTGCGCTTCCCAGGAACCCCGCCGCACGATTCCAGAAAACATGCCCACCTACGAATACGAATGCCAGAAGTGTGGCCACCAGTTTGAGGCCAAACAGTCGATGAAAGACCCTCATCTCACCGATTGCCCGCAGGCCGAATGCGTCGGCCCGATCAAGAGGAAGATCGGCCTCGGTGCCGGATTGATTTTCAAAGGCTCCGGCTTCTACATCACGGACTACCGCAGTGATTCGTACAAAGCGGCTGCGAAGAAGGACTCTGAAGGAGCATCCTCCTCTTCTTCGTCCTCCAGCAGCACTGCCCCGGCCAGCACCGCTGCGAGTGCGCCAGCTCCTGCTCCTGCGAAGCCTGCAGCGACCGCCTGACCCTCCATCCGCCGAAGCCCGCCACCGTGACCCGATACCTGCTCCAAACTCTGCGCCTGCTCCTGATCAGTGCGCTTGCGGGGGCGGTGTGGGTGGCGCACCGGCCCGCAGCGCTTCCGGCGGCTCCGGCGGCGAAAATTGGCAAGTCGGATGACATTCTGGATCTGATGCGCCAGTCGGCCATCAAGCGTGCCGCGCCCATGCTGGTCAGCGAGGATGATGTGAACCGTCATCTGGCCTCGGTTCTGGCCGGTCGCATGCCTACGGGGACGGGGGACTGGGTCGCTTTTGAAGGAGTGCGCATCGATCTGGAGCCCGATTGCGCCCACCTTTTTCTCATCTGGAAGATCAAGGGGCACGTGCGCACGGCCAGCGTCGATCTGGCGATCACTCGCGACGATGAAGCATTTCACGTGGAGATCCTGCGTGGCGCCTATGGTCACCTGGAGATGCCGCGTGGCATGATGCGCCCGCTCTACCCCGCGCTCCGTTCCGTCGCCGACGCGCTCGATCCCGAAATTCGTGCCCTTTTTCAGATGACAAAGATCACCATCACCAAGGACAAACTGGTGCTGGATCCACGCTTCCCTCCCGCATGACCCGGTCGCTGCCCATCATCCGTGCGTTCACCCTTGGCTGGCTCGGCGGCCTCTGCAGCCTCACCGCGCAGGTCGCGCCGCCGAACCTCAGTCCGGCGGAAAAAGAGGCCGCCGCTGCTGTCGAGGCACCGAAGACGATCATCCCGCCGCCGCTGCCCGGTCAGTTGTCCGGCGCCGCTCCGGGCAGCGCTCCTGATAGCCCCGCTGCCGTCCCGCCCGCACCGCCTTCCGCGCCTGCCGCCAATTCGGCCAGCAAGATGGAGGCGCTGGAAGCCGCCACAAAGGCTCCGGTGCTCCAGGAGGCTCCGCGTGTCTCCACTCCCACCGACCGCCTGCCGGTGACCAGTTCCACCAGCACGAGTCGGCAGTTCATCGTGCATGGGAAGGTTTTCGAAACCCGGAGCGCCATGTCCTCCCGCTGCGAGGAGGTCTCCAACGAACTGCGAAAAGTCCTCAACGACAAGGAGCCCTGGGCGCTGCCCGTCGTCGTGCTGTTGAACATGGGAGAGGAGGCGACCAAGTCGAAAGGACCGCCCGTTTCCACCACCATCACCGAGATGACCCACGGCGGGTTTCATCTGCAGATCACCATCAATGACCGCCCAGGCATCAATGCCGAGGACATGCGGAAGGAGATCGTCCGCGCCCTGCTGGCAGAGCGCATCCTGCGCAATCAGCAGCAGATCGCGACGCCCGAGGGCCGCCTTCTGCTGCCGGACTGGGTCATGACAGGCGTCATGCACGCCATGGACTACAAGGCCAGCGCCCGTCCCAGCGCCATGTTTGCCACCATCTTCAGCAGCGGGAAAATCTACGGCATCGAGGAAATCATCGCCGCCTCCCCGGTGGAGATGGACGGCCTCTCCCGGACGATTTACGAGACCTCTTGCTGCGCCCTGGTGCTCGCGCTCGTGGACCAGCCGGATGGCGGCGCCCGCTTCAACAAGTTCCTCAATTCCCTCGCCAGTGACCCGCGCTCCGAGCGTGAACTGCTCGATGTCGCCTTTCCCAGCTTTGGCGCTTCGGCTTCCAGTTTGAACAAGTGGTGGGCGCTGCAGCTCGCCGCCCTCTCGAAGCCCGGCATCGCCGAGCCCTATACCGCGGCTGACAGTCTGAAGGCGATCGGGGACGCCATCCTCATCCGCTATGAAGCTCCCGCCGCTGAAGCCCCGCAGAATGTGAAGCTGCGCCCCTTCGTCCTGCCGACCACACCAGCCTTCACCCCGCCTCCGAAACCCGCGCCAAAAAAAGCATCGTCCGGCGACGATCCGCCTCGTGAAACGCCCCCTGCGTCCGGTGGCCTCGCGAAAAATGACGAGGAGATTGCCGCAGAGGGTGAGGAATCCGAATCCGAGGACGGGAAAGACAATCGCAGCCTGTGGCGGCGGCTCTTGTTCCTCGGGGACCCGGAGTCAAAAAGCGTCGAAGCCGAAGAGCCGGCCGCAGGCGAACCCATGCCTCCGGAAACGGCGGCCACCGAGGCTGTCGAAGAGCCGGACAAGCCTGGATTCTTCAGCCGCCTGTTCGGTGGCGGCGGAACCGACGAAGCGAAGCCTGAGGAGCCGGCGTCTGATGCCAAGACCAAGGCAGCGGAAGTCGAGAAGCCCAAGACCGACGCCATGCCAAAGGCTGAACCCAAAGTGGAGCCGAAGCCCGAACCGAAGGTCGAATCGAAGCCTGAACCGAAGGTCGAAACCAAGCCCCAAACCAAGCAGGAGCCTGATGAGGAACCCGGCGCCGAGGAGAAAAAGCCCTCCAAGCTCAATCCGCTGAACTGGTTCCGCGGCGACAAGCAGAAACCCGCCGACCAACCTGCGGAAAAGAAAGCCAACGCCGAGGGCGAAGAGCAGGCGGCGAGCCTGCCCCCTGCGCTCGATCTCACGCGCCTCATTTCGCCGGCGCTGGCTGACGCCTGGCAGGCGCTCGCGCCCTCAGCTCCACGCCAAACGATTGAGCCGCTTTTCAACTTCCTCAAAAAACGGTCCAAGACCGGGGAGGAAACGAAGGAGGACGAACCCAAAAAGGACGACGCCAAGAAGAACGAAGCCGAGAAGGACGCGTCGTCCAAAGCGGGCGAATCAAAGCCGACAGCCAAATCCGAGACCAAGCCTCGCAGCACGAATCCGAACGCCAAACCGATCGCCAAGAAGTCGGCCGATGCAGCCTCAGCTCCCAACACCACCAATCCGAACGCCAAGGCGCTGCCGACTGGGTTCGTTCCACCGGCGGGTGCCGCTCCGGGCACGTCTGCCCCCGCGAAGAACGGACTCGTTTCGGTCGTCCTGCCCCTGGAAGAGTACAAACTCATCCTGAAACACCCCGACCGCGCCACCATCCTGAACTACAACATTGCCACGCTTCGCGCTCTGGAACTGCGGGTCAGCGTGCTCTTCCGGCCCGTCGTCACCGGTTACCTCTCCGCCGTGCTCGACTTGCAGCAGGGCAAGACCAAGGACATGGACAAGCGCCTCGCCGCCCTGCGTGAGTTCGCCCTCATCGCCTACCAGAAGTCCGTCGCCGTTCGTGATTACCTCGACTGGTTTGAAGCCAGCGAGAGCAGCGGCCTCTCCGGCAAGTTCGACGACTTCCTCAATCTTCCCTCCATCATCGAAAAAGAGCTGCCCGCCCGCACCGATCCGATCTCCAAGTATCTCGACGCTGTGGACAAGGAGTTCGCGAAGTAAGCCGCAACTCGTCTCCGCCCCGCTCGCGGAGCGGGCGGCATCAGTTCAATCCCACATCCTCGGGCATGCCGGCGATCATCTTGTAAACCGGCCCCATGTCCGCCAGGATCGCACCCCACATCTGCGTCGGCTGCTCCAGTGTCAGCACCAGCGGCTTGGCATGGGTGGTGATCCACGAGCGCAGTTCCAGTTCACTTTCAAGCTGACCGCCGCTCCAGCCGGAGTAGCCCACAAAGCCGCGCACCTCGTGACCCAGGCTCAGCGCGTGCAGCGCGTCCGCCACGGAGAGGTGCGTCTGGCAGCGCAGCGTGCGGCGGCGCTTGTTCCATTCCAGCGCGGCGAAGGCCAGCTTGTCCGTGGCCACCGGTCCGCCCATGAAGACCGGCACCTCTCCCAGCGCCCCCAGATCCTGGTCCGGCAGCAGGTCCGCCACGCGCTGCTCCAGCGGGCGGTTCAGGATGTAGCCAAAGGCACCGTCCTTCGCATTGTGCGCCGCCATGAAGACCACCGACCGCGAGAAATTCGGATCACGCAGCGCGGGGGAGGCGAGCAGCAGATTGCCGCTCAGAGACGGCGCAGATTCGTTTTTGGGAGCGGAGTCCATGGCGTTCTTTGATGCAATAACTACGCCAAACACTCGATTCCGCACCGCAAAAAATCACGCCGCCGCCACTTCGAAGCCCTTGCGGTAAGTCTTCGTCAGCAGCTTGTCGGCCTCCGGGGCGTTGGTGAAGCGCAGATTCGCGGCGTCCCATTCCAGCACCTTGTTCGCCTCCTCCATGCGTCCCGTGACCGGGTCGATCTTCGGAATGGCGAGACGCGTGGCCACGTTGCCCAGCTGAACGGTTTCGGCCAGCGGACCGGCGTAGTGGAAGCCGTCGCTGGTCTTCTTCCCTTCGAGGCAGGCGTCGATCCAGGTGTGCCAGTGGCTGCGGCCTTCCTCTTTCGGATATTTGAAGCCCTTGAATTTGTCCACGGGGTAAAGTCGCGGTCCGGCCACGTGTGCCTGCACCAGGCAGCCTTCCTCGCCGATGAAAATGCTGCCGCTGTTCGGCAGGTCGATGTCGCCCGGCATCTGCGCCAGCTTGTGGCTCGGCTTCAGCCCGCCGTCCATCCACGTCAGCTTCATCGTCTTGCCAGCCGTGTACTGCGTGCCGGGGAAGACATAGCGGATCGTTTCATGCGTGGGCCAGATCTGGTCGTTGATGCCGCTGTTCTTGGCGATCACGCTGATCGGCGCCGTCAGGTCGAGCGCGGTGAACACCGGGTCCATGATGTGGCAGCCGAAGTCGCCCAGGCCGCCGCCGCCGAAGTCCTGCCAGTCGCGCCAGATGAAGGGGTGGTAAGCCTGGGCATACTCGCGCATCGGCGCTGCACCGATCCAGAGGTCCCAGTTCAAATTCGCCGGCACGGGTGCGGGCGGTGGCGGATTGAACATGCGCGTGCGCTCATTGCCCGTCACGCCGACCCAGGAATACACTTCCTTGATCTTGCCGATCGCCCCTTCCTTGATCAGCCGCGTGCCGAGCCGGTACTCCAGAGCGGAGTGGATCTGATTGCCCATCTGCGTGGTGAGGTTTTTCTTCTCCGCCCACAGCCGCATCTGCCGGGCCTCCCACACCGTGTGCGCCAGCGGCTTCTGGCAATAGACGTGCTTGCCGTTCTGCATCGCCGCCACGGCGACGGGTGCGTGCATGTGATCAGGCGTGCCCACCGTCACCGCATCGACGCCGTCTCCCAGCGTGCTGAACATCTCGCGGTAGTCGGAGAAATGCTTCACTCCCTGAAACTCCGCGTCCGCCTTGTCGAAGCGGTTCGCATCCACGTCGCAGAAGCCGACAAATTTCACCGCCGCATGCGATCCCACGTTGTGCAGATCGCTGTAGCCCATGCCGTTCACCCCCACGCAGGCCACCTGCAGCTTGCTGTTCAGGTTCTGCCCACGCACCAGCGCCGGAAAGGCGACTGCGGCGGAGGCGAGCGTGGAATTTTTCAGGAAGGAGCGGCGTGAGTTGGGCATGGTCGGAATGCTAGAGTTTGAAGAAGCTTCAAACCTACGCCGCCAAAGGGGGCGATCACGCGCCCGCGTTCACAAAAAGCTCGCTCACGTTCACCCGCACCGCAGGAAGCGAAGCGCACTCCAGCACGCCGCCCTCGATCACCCGCGTGACCTCCTCATATCGTCCGGCCACGGGCTTGCGACAAACCTCGATGCAGCGCTCCGCGCCGTTCACGATCCAGTACTCGGCCACGGCCGCCTCCGCGTAAATTTCCGCCATCTCGCGGTCTTCGCTGAGGGGCGAAACCGAAACCTCCACCACGAGGCGGGCGGTGGTGGGATGCTTGTCATAGTCTGCCATCTGTCCTTCAACCACGGAGACATCCGGCTCAGGTTCGGAGTCGGCTAAGGTCAGCGGGTCTTCTTTGCGAACCCAGAATTTTTCTCCCAGCACTGAATGAAGCAGCGCTAGAAGCAATCCGGTCAGTTTGATATGCAGGATGGACTTGCTCATTTTCTCGACAATCACCCCCCGGATAAGCTCGGCGCGCTTCGGCGCCAGACCGGCATCGATTATTTGATGCAATGCCTTGATGGAAAGAGGCATGGCGCGCCGCTGGAAGCCGGGCTTGCTCAAAATCGAAACCATGCGCTGAGGTTATGACTTCGCTCCCTCTAGCGCAAGCCTCTCATTTCTTCTTCGCCCGCTGAAACCGGTTCTGCCGTTCGGCCTCGGTGATCGTTGCGGGTTTTGGCTCAGTCTGGGGAGCGGTGGTGGCCTTGGGTTCTGTTTTGGCCGGTGCCGTTTGCAAACGCTCGCGATGTTGCACCGCCTCCCGAGTGGGTTTGGCCGCAGGCGGTCGTGCTTTCACCTCGGCACGCGCAAGACGCGGCATCTTCCAGCCGGTGCGGGTCACGAAGGCTTCAAACAGCACGAGCAGCAGCGTGAGGATGAAAAGCCACACGCTCAGGTCGGTGAAACGCGAAACCGTGGGGCTGCGCCAAGCCTGGCTCATCTCCAGCAATTCGCGCCCGCCGCTGGCCTGCGAGACGCGGCGCAACTCCTCGACACGCGCTTCATCAAACGCCCACTCCGTGCTCGTGCCGACGATGGTCGGACCGAAGCTGATCGCTTGCCCGCCCACCTGGACCGCGCCACGCACCATTTCACCTTCAGGGAGCTCCGTGCTCGCCTGGAAGTGACCTGGAGCGACGCGTTCCCACGCGAGTTCATGCTGCGAATCCGCTCGCAAGCCGTGCGCCAGCACCACACGCGGTGCCTTGGCGCGCAGCTTCGGCTCCCACTCCTCGTCGTAGAGCAGATCGAGCGTTAGCGTGTTGCCATCGATTCGATGCCGCACGCCGATGCCCGGCGGCAAAGCCTCGCCCATCAGCCAGCGCACCTGCGTCTGCAAAAAGTCGCCATACTTCGGCCACGCTCGCACGCGCTGCGAGTGCTCGCCTCCGAGTGGAAAGCTCACCGCCGCCGTTCTTCCCGTGCCGCGCGGACCAAAAGCGACCAGCGGCGCTGCGTACTCATCCTGCGTGATCAGTCCCTGGCTGGCCCACTCGCGCAGGTAGCTCAGATTGAAGCCGTCCACCTCCTTCGGCCACTCCATCACCTGGCTGCTGATCTCAAACCAGCCGCCAGCCGCTTTGGCAGGCACCGGTTCGGCAATGAAAGCGCTGCGTGCCACCGCCACCGTTTCTTGGCTGAAGATGCTTGGCAGTTCCTCCGCCTTGTCCGTGTAGAAAATGCGGCCTTTGCCGCGCTTGGCGATGTCGTCGAGCAACCACGCATCCACATCGCGCCGCGTGCCCAGCGCGATGACGCTGACCGTGCCGCTGTTTTTGACGATCTCGTCGAGCAGGTCCTGATAGTCTCCCGGCTGCTCTGAATCCGCCGCATCTGAAAAGAGAATGATGTGCCGCTGACCCACCGGCGCGTTCTTGAGCTGGTCCCAGGCCGCCTTGAGGCCATTATAGACATAGATGCCGCCGCCTGTGCTCTCGATTCGCCGCACGGCGCTTTCCATCTTGTCGCGATTCGGCCCCACCGGCTGCAGCGGCACCATTTCATGCGCCTCGCTGTCCACGGCGAAGACCGCCAGCAGATCCTGCGGTCCGAGAAAACGGATCGCGTTCGCCGCGCCCTCGTCGGCGAGTTGCATCTTCGTGAACCCATTTTGCACCGTCATGCCCATCGATCCGCTGCGGTCCATCACGATCGCCATCGCCACCACCAGCTTGCGATGCTCCTGCTTCAGCTCCATCGACACCGGCAGCAGCGCATCGAGCGGTGACTCGAAATAGCCGCCTGCCGCGAAGCTCTGCTTGCCGCCGGCCATCAACACGCCTCCGCCCTGCTCGCGCACATAAAAGTCCATCGCGGGCAGGAAGTCGGAGGGCAGCTCAAACGCGGGCACGTTGTTGAAGATCACGCACTTCGCCCCCGCGAGCTGCCCGGGGCGCAGAGAGCGCAATTCCGTGACCACCTCGACCGTGAAGCCCTGTCTCTGCAGCGTCTCGGCCACGGGATCGTTCGTGTAATTCGTCAGCAGCAGCACTCGCGGACCACCGGCGATCTCGATCATCGCCTCATGACGGTTGTTGCCGCTGTGCGCGTCCTTCTCCGGCTGAATGATGGCTTCATAATGCGCCACGCCCGCCGTCGGAAGACGATCGGTGAATCGAATCACACCGCTGCCGAGCTGCACTGGCACCTCACTCGTTTTCAGCTCGCGTCCGTTGCGCAGCAGAGTCAGCGGCACCTTGCCATCCGTCGTGCCGCGCAGCTCGATTTCGATGAGAAACGGCTCGCCGAGCTGGGCGCGGGCGGGAATTTTCATCGCCGACACGCGGAAATCCGTCGTCTCGCTCTCACGAGCCAGACGGTAATCGAGTTCGACGCCCTGCTGCGTCAGCTTGGCCGCGAGGCCTGTCATCGGCTCGGTGGAGTAGCCATCCGTGATCGTCAAAAAACGTGCGGGCCGGCCACGCCCTTCCCGCTGCGCGAAGGCGAGCGCCTGATTCACCGCCTGCGCCGTGCGCGTCTGCGTTTGATTGCGCTCATACATCTCCGCGCCTTCTGCGCCGCGTTTCATCACCTCGGCGGCATAGTTTAGGTAAAAGATGCGATCCTGTGCGCCGCGTCCTTTCTCCAGCAGCTTCTCCCATTCCGGCAGCCCCTTCGCCATCGGCCCTTCGGCAGAAACGGAGCTGTCCAGCAGCACCCACAGGTCGATCCCTTCCGCCAGCCGCCGCCACTGCGGCTGCGCCAGAGTGAGAGTGATCAGAACGATCAAAGCCAGACGCAGCGGCTTCCAGATCGACAGTCGTGGCAACAGCCAACCCGCCAGAAGCACGACCGGCAGCAACGCGAACCATTCTGGATGACGGAAGATCATGCGAAAAGAAGGTGGAGCACAAATTCCCGCGACAGCGTCGTGGAGTGCGGTGGCAGAGATGCAAGGGCACCTTGCATCGGCGACACCGCTGTCGGGCGCCGGAAGCACGTCCTTCGAAACTTGGGTGCTGTCCGGCATGCGACAGCGGTGTCGTGCCAAGGCTTGCCACCGCACTCCACGACGCTGTCGCGCAGAATCATCGCCCTTGTGGAATTCACGCCGTCACCTCCCGCAGCTCGCGTTTCGAGTTGGTGAACCACCAGCTTCCGAGCAGGAGGGAAAGCAGGAGCAGCAGCCAGAGCCGCTGGTTCGGATCGGCCTCGTGCAGGGTCTCGATCTGCGAGGCTTTGATCTGATCGAGTTCGTTGAAGGGCTTCGCCTGCGACAGATCGGCCTCGCGAGTGTCGGCGAAATGCGCTGCGGCGGTGAGCAGCGTCACTTCGCCCTGCCTCACGGTGAAATGGCCGGGTTTTGCGGGAGCACGGAGCAGACGCGCCTGCTGCAGCGGGATTTCACGCTCTGAGAGCACCAGCGGCGCAGCCTCGGAGCCTGTTTGATGCGCGACGAGGATCTTTTGCCGCACGTCAAAGTTCGCGGCCTCGGGCGCGATCTTGTCGCCGCGCAGTGTTTCGAGGAAACGGTGCAGCAGCACGGCGAAGGCGGGCAGTTTGCGTGCGTTCGAGGTCTGCAGGTCGAACTGGCAGATCAACTGGCGTCCGCCGGAGGGCATCTGGCGCAGCATGATGAGCGGGCGCTCGCCCTGCCAAAGCAGCACGCGATCCTGTGATTGTCGCGGCATCGTCTTCGACTCGCGCACGAGCAGTCCCTGCCAGTTCAGCCCTTCGACCAGCGGATGCGGCTCGGCGACGATGCTGCCCTTGAGATAGGGCGCGGCAGGGTCCGCTTTCGCTTGGAAAAAACAGCCATGACGCTGTTCGGGTAGCGCAAAACTCGGCGTCATGATCGCGGCGACGAGATCCGACTCGCCGGGCACCTTCACGAGACGAAGATGGGCATAGCGGCCAAATATCTCGCTCAAATCATTCGATCCGACCTCCAGAGGACAGAGCGCGAGTGTCTTCGGCTGAGGCCGCACGAGTGGTAAATCGTCGTCGATGGGCAGCGCGTCGTTTTGCAGCCGCAGAACGAGCTTTTTCACCTCATCGGGCGGGAAGGGGCCGGACAGTGTCTGAATCTCACCCGGGGCGATTTTGAGCGATTTCGGCTGCGAGGCGGCGCCATCGGCCAGCGCGTGCCATTGGCGTTCCTGCATGGAACTGCCGTAGTTTTTCACCAGCGCATGCCAGATCCACTGGCCGTCCTTTTCCTCCACCGTCACACCCGCCCAGCCGACGTTGTCGGTTTCCTGGCCTACGGACACAAGATGCGCGCCGAAGGGCGGAGAAGCCGCCAGTGGATGATCGGTGACGAGCACCACGACACCCTTCGGCCCGACGAGACCGCGTGCGACTCGCAGCGCGGGGCTGAAATCATGCACGCCGAGCAGCGGTTCCCATGCGGCAAGCGCTTGGCGCAAGTCACCCGGCTGCGTGCCGTGATACAAGCTCGGCGCTTCGGCATCCGAGGACAGAAGCGTGAGCTCCGCGCGAGCGAGCGGGCCTTCGAGGAGGCCGAGCACGTCGTCTGCCGCCTTCAGCGCCGGTTCGCGAAAAGCCTGCATGCTGGCTGACGCATCCATAACGATCGCGATGCGCTGCACGGCGTCGTTTTTCAACCAACGCGGCTGCACGAGCAGCCAAGTGATCAGCAGCACCATCAAAAGCTGCAGCCAAAACGGGATCGAGGTGCGCAGACGCTCGAATCGGTTGCCCGTGCGGCTCTCGCGCTTCATCTGCTCCAGCAGAAACAGCGTCGTGGCGGGCACGCGGCGGTTGCGGCGCTGGAGAAAGTGAATCGCGACCACCACCGGCAGTCCAAGCAGCGCCCACAGGCCCCAGGTGTTGGCGAGCATGAAGTTCATGCTGTTTCCACCGCCCCCGATGCGACGCCTTCATTTTGCAGCGCCTTTTGAAACTCGGCCTCGGCGGAGACACGCGCCATCGCGATGCCGTGCTTCAGCGCGGCGGCTTTCCACAGCTCAAAGTGGCGCTTGTAGGCGGATTCGTAGCGCTTGAGCAGCGCGGACTCGACGCGGTGCTCGTGCGGCAGACCGGTTTCGGGGTCGATGAACTCGTAGTTGCCGTCCCATCCGGGATCGGCCTCGTCGTTCGCATAGGGAGCAAGGACGATGCCGCGGCCGTTGCGCGTGCTGAGGCAGCCGAGCGTCGATTCGGGTTCGCCGGGGAATAGCAGGTCGCTGATGAAGATGCGCATCGCGCCGGCACGCAGCGGCAGGCGGTTCAGTTCGGGAGCAGAGGGCGTGCCGTGCAGTTCGCTCACCTGCTCCGGCCATTTTCCGCTGAGAATGACCTCGGGCTCCAACCGCTGCTGCTTCGATCCGGCGATAGCGTGGCAGCGCAGCGTGGCACCGCTTTGCAGCGATGACTCGACGGCAAAGGCGAGCAGCTCGAGCGCACGTTGTTCTTTGGAGGGAAAGGCGAACATCGACGCGGACACATCAAGCACCACATCGACGAGCGGACGCACCTCTTCGCGATACAGCTTCATCGAGTAGGTGCCGGTGCGGGCGTAGGCCTGCCAGTTGATCTGGCGTGGATCGTCGCCGGGCAGATAGACGCGATGATCGTGGAAATCGAGGCTGCTGCCGGTGCCGCCGCCCATGAACTCGCCCGCGTTCCCGCGCCATCGCTGCTGGCGGAAGGGCAGCTTCAGCACACGCGCCCAGCCGCGTGCGCGGGCATGCAAATTGCGCAGGGCGCTGGCGTCATTCAGCAGCGTCATGACGTGGCGGGTTGAGTTGCCGCGCCTCATTTTCGAGAGCGGTGTAGGTCGGGAAGTTCAGAAAGGCACGGACAAACGCGGCCAGCGTCCACAGCAGGGCGCAAACGCAGCCGATTTGGAGGACGCCATCGCGGCTGGAGTAGCCAACGATTTCGGCTGCAAACAGTGTGGTGACGGGTGCCAACGCTCCAACACCTCCCAAGTCGCGTGCGCCCATGCCTTCACAGAAAACCGCCAGCAGCATCCCCGCTGCGATCATGCTTACCTGCACGACCCACCAGTTGGCGAAGCGGTTGCTGCGGTTGAGCGAAATTAGAACCGGCGGGAACACCGCGAGCTGGAGCAGCAGCATGAAAAGCGTGAAGTCGTCCCAGCGCGAGAAGCTCGACCTCATGATGACGCCGACGAGGATGCTCAGGGTCATCACGACGAGAATCGCCGAGTAGGGAACGCCGGAAGGCCAGCCCGGATGCAGGATCCGGCCTAGCAGACTGCCCGCGCGACCTTTTCCGGCCAGAACGGCCACGGCGGTGGGGTAGAGCGGCGGATCCTCCGTCAGCACATCCATGGCCGCGAGCATGGTGAGCGGGACCAGCGGAATGAAGGCCCACATCGCATACTCCGCTTCGTTCCCGAACCAGCCCAGCAGCCAGCCAATGAGTGTGAGCGTGGCGTGCGCGGCGAGCACGATCATGCGCTTCCGCGTGCTCTGATTCTCCGAAGGCGGGGCGATGCGTGATGCACCCAGCGCCAGGAAGAACCAGATGATGTAGCAGGCCAGCGCCACGATGCCGCCGCAGAGACTCCATTTTTCCCACGCGGCCAGGGTCAGGAACTCCCGGATGAGGGAGTCCCCTTCGTTCGACACGACGAGAAAAGCGGTGAAAAGACCCAGCGGTGTCGCTGCGAAGCCCACGCCCACCGCCAGGGCGATGCGCAGCAGCACGGACTTCTGCGAGGAGAAGGCCAGCAGCGCGGCGGTGATGATTCCGGATGCCAGCACCAGCACGATGAGCGCCGCCACCTCCCGCAGGATCTCCACGCCGCCGAAGAAGTAGCGCGCCACCATGTAGGGCAGCAATGATCCTGCGACGAGCAGGCTCTGACTGAAGAGCGCCACCCACTTTCCGCTCAGGATGCGGAAACTCGGAATCGATGTCAGCGTCAGCATGTCCAGCGTGCCGTCGCTGGATTCGGCGTTGAGTTCGTTGAAGGCCCGCAGCGGCAGCACCACCAGCAGCATGAGGCCCGCGATCCCCCAGAAAATGCCGTTCACGGTCTGCACAGGTGCATCCAGCAGCACGCTGGCCAGCAGCAGGATGATCAGGGCATGAAACAGCAGCAGCGCAGCGGTGAAAAAGCGTGTGCGCAGCCCCTGGCGCAGTTCCTTGACGACGATGGGGCTGAAGCGGTCTCCAAAGTCACGCAGCAGGGGCAGGGCGGTGGTGGTCATGGCTGTGCTTGCCTCCTTCCGGCGGATGAAGAGTGGAATGTCGAAAGACGAAATCTGAATGACGAAGGAAGGACGAAGCTCGAAATCCGAACGCATGCGCTCGGAAGTTCGTCATTCGGGATGGGGCATTTCTTCGTCATTCGTCACTCGGATTTCGTCATTTTCCACGCTTCCAGTCGTGCTGGCCGCGTCCTGCGCCAGGCAAGGAATGAAAGCACGGCCAGGAGCACCGGCCAGATCATTGAGATCGCGGTGCCGAGCATGAGGAAGGTTTCCTTGTCGCCGGATTGTGCGGTCGCGAACCCGATCGGCACGAACTGCGGCAGGACCACGGCAAACCAGGCCGTGCTGCCCTTCATCGAAAAGGGAATGAGCAGCAGGCTGGCCAGCGTCGAGAGGACCAGGCTCACGCCCAGGGAGATGCAGATAAAGGGCAGCAGCAGATCACGCGCCCGCCGGGTGGGGAACAATTGCACCAGCGCGGCGACCATCCAGGTGCCGCAGGCGCTGATGAGCATCAGCCGCGCCTCCTCGGCATGGCCCATCCACAGACTCACTCCCGCGACCAGCGCGGTCAGCAGCAGTGTGAATAGAAATCCTGTGATCCAACCCGGCGCCAGCAGCCAAAGCCAGGCGCGTCCCGCGATGCCCCGGCGGTAAAACGCCGCGTAAACCGAGGGCACCTCGTTCGCATGCTCCGTCAGCGCATCCAGCATCACCAGCCAGAGCAGTGAAGAGGCGGCCGCCACCAAGCCGCTGCCGAGACTCGTCGCCGCGCCTATAACCAGCAGCACGCACAGCACCGCCAGGTGAACACTGCGCTTCACCACCGAGAGCAGCGAAGCAGCCGGGGCGATGCGAGTCGCAGCCAGACTCAGAAAGTAGAAGATGAGCCAGACAGCGATGCCCACCCCGAGCCAAACGAAACCGGAACTGCTGGCAATACTGCTCCATGGCGAACTCACCCCCATCGCGCCTGTCACGCCCCGCATCACGAAGTAGGAAAACATGCCGCAGCCGCCGAACAGCATCGGCACGCCGACGATCAGCGCTCTGAGCCAGAACTGCCGCTGCGTGGAAAGCGCGATGATCAGCGCCGCTAACACCGCACCGCCCAGCCATTTGTAAAAGAGCATCGCCACTTCCCCAAACAGGTCCAGCCCGCCAAAGACATACCGTGCCACCACATAGGGCAGGATGCTGAAGGCGAGCAGCAGCGACTGTGCGGCGATGGACGCCCACTTGCCAAAGATGATGCGTCCTGCGGAAAGGCTGGTCAGCGCC
Source organism: Akkermansia muciniphila (assembly GCA_945863205.1). Lineage (GTDB taxonomy): Bacteria > Verrucomicrobiota > Verrucomicrobiia > Verrucomicrobiales > Verrucomicrobiaceae > Prosthecobacter. Next base: position 20,798 of record CAMAZK010000028.1, read on the forward strand.
AGCATGTCCAGCGTGCCGGCCTTCAACTCGTCCGCCACCGCCGAAAATCCGCGCAGCGGCAGGACGACGCACAGCGTCAGCGTGATGATGCCGTCGAACCAGATGTTGATCGTGTCCGCATTGCCAGAGCCGCCGCCCGTCAGGGTGAAAAGAACGAGTAGCAGGTGCAGCAGCACCATCACCAGCCCGAACATCCGCGTCCGCAGCCCCTGCCGCAGCTCCTTCACCACCATGGGGGAGAGGGAGTCTGGAAAGTCGGTCAGTGGTGCAACAGAGGTCATTGAGGGAAGGGAGAAATGACGAAATCAGAATGAAGACTGACGAATGAATGACAAAGCCCGAAGTGAAAACGCGAATGGCGCGATTGCCGGGCACCGGGCATGGATTCGCGAAAATTCACGGCCATTTAGATTCACGCGCGTTGAATCACGGATCACAGCGATCACGACAACCAATGACCGAACGAACGATGCCAGCGCAAGCACGCAGGCGCTCAAAGTTTCGTCATTCGGATTTGGGCATTCGTTCGTCATTCTGAATTCGTCATTCGTCATTTTGACCCGGCAGCGGCGGAGGCTCCGAGCGCCTGCCTCTGTCAATCTGCCCCAGCATGTCGATGAACGCGTCCTCCAGCCGGCGCTCTTCGCGGTGGAAGTCGAGCACGGGCAGGCCGTCCTGGATCATGCGGCGGAGCACGCCGGCCAGCGTGTCGTCATCGGCGGCTTGAATGCGCAGGCGGGCGCCGCGTTTTGTTTCATCCTCCACCTTGACCAGCGGGGCTGTCAGCGCCCACTCGAGGAGTTTGGCCGGGTTACCGGCGATCTGCACGTTCACCAGCGTTTCCCCGGCGGTCTCGGTGCCGCGCAGCATGCTCTGCGCATCGCCGTGATGCACGATGCGGCCATTGTCGATGAAGAGCAGGCTGTCGCACATCTCGCCGAGTTCGCTGAGGATGTGGGAGCTGATGAGGATCGTCTTGCCCTCCTGCGCGAGGATGCGGATGAGATTCTTCAGTTCGACTCGCGCCTTCGGATCGAGTCCGGCTGCTGGTTCGTCGAGGATGAGAATTTGCGGATCATGCAGCAGCGCTCGACCGAGGCAGAGACGCTGCGTCTGGCCCTTCGACATCTTGTTGCTCATGCGATCCGCCAGCGGTGTGAGATCAGTGAAGTCCATCACCTCCTGGATGCGGCGCAGGCGCTCGTCTCCCTTGAAGCCGAGGGCGCGGGCGTAGAAGTCCATGTACTCCAGCACGCTCATGTGCTCGTAAGTGCCGAAGGCGTCCGGCATCCAGCCCAGCAGGCGGCGCACCTTCGCGGGATGATGCACCACGTTGTGCCCGCCCATGCAGACGCGTCCCGCGCCGGGCGAATCGAGCGTGGCCATGATGCGCATCGTCGTGGTCTTGCCCGCGCCATTCGCGCCGACAAAGCCGACCACGCGACCGTGGTCGATGGTGAAGGAAACGCCGTCCACGGCCTTCAGAGCACCAAAGCTGCGATGCAGATCCTCCACGACCACCGCCGGCTGGCTGCGGTCGATCTCGGGAGCGTGGGATGAGGGAGAAGGCATGGCGGAGGGGGATGCGGAGCGTCAGGCGTGAAGGGAGGGGGAAATGACGAAGGCCGAAGCCCGCACGCAGGGGGCCACGCCGGCAGTTTCGTCATTTGGAGTTGGGGCTTCTTTCGTCATTCGTCATTCTGGTTTCGTCATTTCCAGCTAGGGGCTGGCGACCGGCCCAAAGACGACCACCTGATCATCCTCCCAGCGGATGGAGGGTAGGGTTTCGAGCGTGAATCCGGGTGCCTTGGCGGCCTTGGCGATGAAGAACGAGCGCTGGTCCTTGGCGCTGCGTTTCAGTTGATCGCGCAGCGAGTCCACGGCGGGTGCGATCATGGCCTCCCAGCGCAGACGCTGGGCGCTGTCGTCGCTGGCGCTCAGCGTCGCGCTTTGACCGGTGCTGAGAGGGGCGGTGAGCGTCCACCACTTGCCGGTGCCATCCACGTAGAAAAGTTCATCGACCGTGAAGCCGAGCGCGGAGATCAGCGTCGGTGGAGCCTCTGGAGAAGCGCCCGCTTTCAGTTCGATCCGGGCGCGGGAGGAAACCACCGCGCGCAGCACCTGGCCCTGCTCCGCACGGCTTTGGAAGAAATTCCCGCGCCGCTCGGCGCCCTCCTGCGTTAGGCTCACCGCCTGCCCCATCCGCGTGTTCTTCAACTTCACCCAGGGCGTGTCCGGCATGGCCAGCGGCTCGATCAGCGCGGGCTGCTTCACTTCGAATCCCGCGCCCAGCAGCACGCCCGTGCGGCTGACCTGCTCCTGCGTCACATAGGCCGCCGCTTCATCGGGCTCGATGTCGATGGCGACGAAGCGCCTGCCTATGCCGCCCGTGCCGTCCTGGGCCAGGATCAGCAGCACCATCACGAGGCTCGCGCCCACCGACAGCAGCGGCGTGGTGATGAAGAGCTTGTGGCGCTTCCCCGGCGGAGCCAGCACGAAGAGATTCACCGGCCCCACCAGCACGCCGAAAATCACGAGAAACGCGATCACCTGCCACGAGGCAAAGCTGCGCGTGCCCAGCAGATCCAGCAGCGGCCAGTCCGAGGCCGTGGCGTGCTCGGCCACGAGACTCTCCACCCGGCCCGTTCTTCCCCAGTAGCGGGTCACGGTTTCCTTGCCCGGCAGTTGTTTGCCGTCCCATTTCAGGGTGCGCACCTCGCCGAGGGAGGTCGCCCCCTGCCGCAGTCCCGTCACGTTCGCCTCCGCGCCTGCCATGTCATACACATCCAGCCGGCCGCCCAACCGCACCCATTCCAGCAGCGCCCGCTTGGCCCCGGGCTTCACCTTCTGCCAGTCCGTGCTGCTGAGCAGGATGAAATCGAAACCGCTGAAGCCCAGCCACGACTCCGGCAGCTCGACCGCTTCAAAGCGACTGCCAAACTCCGCATTGCCGCCGAAGTGGCCGCCGCCGGCTTTGAGCCGGGTTTCCAGTTCCTTCTTGAGCTGGGTCATGCTGTATTCCGCCAGCGCTTCGCTGATCGCCACAGAGGGAAACTTGCCTGTCCGATTGTGGAACTGGTTCTGCTGACGGTCCGGGAATCCCGTGCCGGAAACGATCACCCGCATCGAGTGGTTTTCCATGCCTGAACTGCGGTCTCCATAGCCCGCCGTCAGCGGCACGAGGAAGAGGGCGGACTGCGTCGAACGCGCAGGCACGTCCAGCGCGAAGGCGCTGTCATGCTGGTTCGGCTTCCGGAACTGCTGGGTCTGCGCATGGAAATCGAAGCGCCACCGCGCATCCCGTCCCGTACCGTTCGTCGCCACCACGCGCATCGGCGCATAGCCGATGGACGGCGGCGGATCAAACACGCTGCGCACCTGCGCCCGTGTGCCGGTGGCGCGGTCGATCTCCTCGTCCATCATGACCTGCTGCGCATGGACAACAGTGGCCGCAGCCAGTCCCAAGAGCAGAATGCGAATGCATCGTTTCATCGTGCGGCCTCCTTCAGCGTGCCCGGCGTGGCCAGATTCTGCACCGGCACCTCGGCCAGGATGGCCCGCACGATGCCCGCGCTCGTTTTCCCGTCCATCCTTGCCGTGTAGTCCAGCAGGATGCGGTGATTCAGCACCGGCAGCGCCAGCGCCTGCACATCTTCAAAGCTCGCATTCGGCCGCCCCTGCATCAGCGCCCGCGCCTTGGAGGCCGCCGCCAGGCTCAGCGCTGCGCGTGGACTCGCGCCGAAGCGCACGCCCGCCGCCGCTGCGGACTGCCCGGGATGCGTGGCATCGACGACACGTGCGATGTAGTCCGCCACGATCTCCGGCAGGTAAATCCGCCGCGCCGTGGCCTGCATCTGCGCAAAGGCCTCCCGCGTGAGCATCGACGAAACCTGCGGCTCCACGCCCAGTTCGCGATGCGTCACGATTCGCGCCAGCGTCTCCGCCGAATTGCGCAGCACCTCCAGCTTGAACAAAAAGCGGTCCACCTGCGCCTCCGGCAGCGGATAGGTGCCCTCCAGCTCGATCGGATTCTGCGTGGCCAGCACAAAGAACGGCTCCGGCAGAGTGTGCGTCTGTCCCAGCACCGTCACGCGCCGTTCCTGCATCGCTTCGAGCAGCGCGGACTGCGTCTTTGGCGAGGCGCGGTTGATTTCATCCGCCAGCAGCAGGTTCGTGAAAATCGGCCCGGGTTGGAACACAAACTCGCGTTTGCCATCCACCTCCTGCAGCACCGGATTTCCCGTGATGTCCCCCGGCAGCAGGTCCGGCGTGAACTGCACGCGCCGGGTCGTCAGGTTCAGCGCCTTCGACAGCCCCTTCACCAACTCCGTCTTGCCAAGGCCCGGCAGGCCTTCGAGCAGCACATGCCCGCGGGCGATCACGCCGCACAGCACTAGGTTGATCAGCTCCTCCTGCCCGAAGAGCACCTCGTTCAAGGTCCGCCGCAGCGCCTCGACGTGTTGCGAGGCGGTCTGAATTTCCGAGTCCGAAGCGTAGGCGTCTGTCATCGGCCCGACTAAAACAAGAACCGCCGGACGAAGTCGAGATGAAAAACCGAGTTCACATCGATTTCACACGATGCGCAGCATTCGCGCCAGCGTCGTGGACTGCGGTGGCAGAGATGGGAGGGCGAGCCCTCGCATCGGCGACACCGCTGTCGAGCGCTCTAAAAGTGTCCTGCAGTCGGAGAACGCCGTCCGTCAGGCGACAGCGGTGTCGCGCTCAGGCTTGCCACCGCACTCCACGACGCTGTCGCGCACTCCGAAAGCCATTCAGCGAAACACCCGCTTCAGCACCGCCTTCTCCTCCGGCGTCAGCGATTCGCGCCACACTTGCTGGCCGCCTTCGCCGGTGTTTTGCACCGCACCGGCGGCCTGCGGGCCGGCGGAGGTCTTGTCCACTTCGTGCTTGCCGTCCTGGATCGCCATCAGGTCGCCCACACGGGCGCGTGACAGGTCGGTGTTCGAAACGGCTTCCGTCTTGTTCGTGCCGAAGTCGTTCTCCTCCTTCGAAAGCGTCAGAGGCGCCGTTCCCGGACCGCGGGTGATACCGCCGTTGCCCGGGCCCTCGCCCTCGCCTTCCATCTTGCCCAACATCTCTGCCAGTTTGTCATCCTCGCCCTCGCCGTCGCCCAGGAAGCCGGGGTTCTCACACAGGCCGTTGCACTCGCCCGCCTTCTTCTTCATGGACTCGCGCAGTTGGTCCATCTGCTCCTTGGAAAGACCTTTCAAATCCTTCGGGTCGATGCCGGCGAGCGCCTCCATCAGTTTGGGGTCGATCTCCAGCGCGTTCGCTTTCATGTCCGCCAGTGCCTGGTCGAAATCCTTCAGCAACTGCTCCTTCGCGGCCACGGAAAGCTGGTCCGCATAATTTTGCAGCGCGTTCAGGCTGCGCTCCGCCGTGGAAAGATCCTGCGCCAGTTTTTGAATGTCGCGCTGGAGCTGCTCCTTCAGCGTGTCGCCTGCATTCAGGCTCTCGTGGCTGAACCACTTCTCCGGCGGCTGGTCGCGCAGATCGGATATTTTCGCCAGTTGCTCCTCTTTTTCCTCTTCGGTGACGATCTGCTCCTCCTGCAGCTTTTCCATCCAGCTTTCCATCTGACCCCAGGCCTGCGGCTCCACCACCGGCGCCTTCGCATCTGCCTCCTGAGCCACAGGCAGCCACAAGGCGAGCGCGAGGGATGCGGCATAGGCCGCGAACGGTCCGCCCACTGTCTGCCAGCGCCAGCGCCAGCCGTCATCGGCCTTCTCGATCAGCGCGGGCCACGCTCCGCGTCCGGCCGCCGCCACCGTGAGCGCATTGTGCAGCCGCAGCTCTGACTCCAGCCGCACCAAGGCCTGCGCCGTCGAAATAAACTGCCGCCGCGCCATCAGCCAGCCGGCGACCATCAGAATAGCGCCCCCACCCGCCGCCCACGGCCACACGCGTTGCCAAGGCAGATCCACCCCGCGTGAGCGGAGGACAAAAATCACCGCAAAACCTGCGAGGCCGGCGATCACCAGCAGCGGCATCGCCCGCGCCAGCCACCAGCCGGCATTCACCTTGCGCCGCGTGCGTCGCGCCTGCTGCATCCAGGCCGTGGAAAGCTGAACTTGGTTCGTCATGTCGGCATTCATAACGAAACAGCCTGCAAAAGACGAGGAGAAATCTTTGGACCTCTTCGCGGTGCCAGCGAAGTAGCCATCTCGCTCCGCGAGATGAGCTGAGCGCTTTCGCCAAGCCCCAGAGCACAGGGGCGCTCCACCTCAAGGTGCCTGCCAAGCCTTGGGTTCCATTCGCGGGAGCGCGATAACTATTTTGCCACGCTGAACGAAGCTGCCAGCCCCGTGAAGCGCTTCCGGCTTTCCTGCTTGCTCACCGCGAGCGATAGCGCCCGCTCATCGCCGACAAGCACGCACAGTTTCTTCGCGCGAGTGATGGCGGTGTAGATCAGGCTGCGCTCCAGCAGCACGTAATGCTGCGTGCTGACGGGAATGATGACACAGGGGAACTCGCTGCCCTGGCTTTTGTGAATCGTCAGTGCGTAGGCGGGCTGAAGCTCGTCGAGTTCGCCAGGTTCGTATTCGACGAGGCGCTCCGCATCGTAGCGGACGTGAACTTTGACGGGATCGGTGTCGATCGTGACGATGTGGCCGATGTCGCCGTTGAATACGTCCTTGTCGTAGTTGTTGTGCGTCTGGATCACCTTGTCGCCGACACGGAAGGTCGTGTTGAAGCGCTCGATTTCGAACTTAACCTCGTTCGGCGGATTCAGTGCGAGCTGCAGCGAGTGATTGAGCGACGCGGTGCCGAGCAGGTTACGATTCATCGGCGTGAGCACCTGGATGTCGGCGATGGGATCGAAGCCATACTTCGCCGGCAGGCGCGTGTGGGCGAGCTGCACGACGGTGTCGAGAATCTCATCCGGCTCGCCCGCTTTGAGGAAAAAGAAGTCGCTGCCGCGTGACGGCTTCAAGTCCGGCACCTGACCGCGGTTGATGTCGTGCGCACTGGTGATGATGCGACTGCTCGCGGCCTGGCGGAAGATTTCCGTGAGTTTCACGCAGGGCACGTTGCCGCTGGCGATCAAATCATGCAGCACCATGCCGGGACCGACGGACGGAAGCTGATCCGCGTCGCCGACGATGAGCAAATGCGCGCCCTGCGGCAATGCGGAGAGCAGTTGCGCCATCAGCGGCGCATCAATCATCGAAGCCTCGTCGATCACGAACAGATCACCGGCGAGCGGCTTGCCGCGATGCCGGCCCCAGCTGCCGTCGCCCTGATATTCGAGCAGGCGATGCAGCGTCTTCGCTTCCAGACCGGTGCTTTCGCTCAAACGCTTCGCGGCACGTCCGGTGGGTGCGGCGAGCACCAGCTTGACCTGCTTGCTTTGCAGAATGAGCAGGATGCTGCGCAAAATGGTGGTCTTTCCCACGCCCGGCCCGCCGGTGATGATGAGCAGGCGCTGTCGCAGCGCCTCGCGCACGGCCCGCTGCTGGCTTTCGGCCAGTTCCTTGCCCGTTTTCTTCATCACCCACGCGAGCGCCGCGTCCTCGTCGATGGGTGGATACGCTGCAGGCAGTGCGGCGAGCGATTTCACACTCGCGGCGATGCTTTGCTCTGCCGCCCGCAGATACGGCAGATACAAAAACTCGCCGTGGCGCTCGATTTGGTCGCTGGAGGTAAGCGCATCAACCTGCGGCGCGATCAACGCCTCGACACCGAGCAACTCCGTCGCCTTTTCGACCACCTTGGCCTCCGGGAAGCAGCAGTGGCCGCTTTGTGCCGCTGTTTCGAGCACATGCAAAATGCCCGCCTTGATGCGCTCCGGCGCGTCCTCCGCGACGCCGAGCTGATAAGCGATGTCATCCGCCGTCTTGAAACCGACGCCGCGAATGTCCTGCGCTAGGCGATACGGGTTCTCCTTCAGCACCGCCTGCGCCTCGTCGCCATAGGTCTTGTAGATGCGCAGCGCCCGCGAGGAACTGATGCCGTGCTGGTGCAGGAAAAGCATGATGCCGTGAATCGCTTTCTGCTTCATCCACGACGCGCGGATTTCCATCCGGCGCTTCTGGCCGACGCCCTCGACGTCTTCTAGCCGTTTCGACTCGTTCTCGATGATGTCGAAGACCTTCGGCCCGAACTTTTCGACGATGCGCTTCGCATACTTCGGTCCGATGCCCTCGATCAATCCGCTGCCGAGATAGCGCTCGATGCCGTCGAGCGAATCCGGCCGCCGCAGCTTCAATTCATCCGCCTTGAACTGCGGTCCAAAGTCGCGATTCGGTTCCCACACGCCCCGAGCCTCGAATTCCTCGCCTGCCACGACACGCGGAGCCTTGCCAAGCAGGCTCACGACATCCCGTTTGCCCTCCGGCACGATCTTGAGGATGCAGTAGCCGTTGTCCTCGTTGTGAAACACCACGCGATCCACGAGTCCGCGCAGGACTTCGGGCCGGGTGGTTCTTCGCGGTGCAGGCATGCGAGCAGGCTAGACAAG
>CAMAZK010000029.1 GCA_945863205.1 Akkermansia muciniphila
GTCACATGCTCGAAGTCCGCCTTCGCCTTCGGCAGGTCGCGGGCGTCGCGGTTGGCGAGTCCCCTGCGGGCGTAGGCCTTGGGGATGAATTCATGCTCGGGATAATCGCTGATGAAGCGCGTGAAGGAGCCGACGGCCTCCTGCTGACGTCCGGCTTCGGCCTGGGCCCAGCCCATGTTGAAGATCGTGCCGGGGCGCAGCTTTTCCGGGAGCTGGCTGATGGACACTTCGTTGTAGCTGAGCGCGGCCTGCTGGTAGTCGCCCTTGTTGAAGTAGAAATCGGCGCGGATGAGGCGTGCCAGAGAGAGGAACTCGTGGCCGGCGTGCTTTTGCGAGTATCGGGTGATGAAGGCCGTGGCGAATTCACCGAGGTCGCGATCATCAAGGAGGTAGAAGCAGTAGAGCTTCCAGTAGCCGGCATCGAAGGCCTCTTTCGTGTCGGGATGATACTGCTCGACAATGAGGTAAACCTCCACGGCGCGGGCGTAGCTTTTGCGCATGCGGTAGGCGTTGCCGACGAGCACCAGCATCTTCGCGCGTGACTCTCCCGGCGGCAGGATGGCGGCGTTCTTGTTGTAGTAGTCGATGACGCCGTCGTAGTCGCCCTTGGCATAGAGGGCCTGGATGATGCCGACGAGCGCGATGCTGCGGTTCTGCTCGCTCGTTTCCGGCATGCGCAGCGCTTTTTCAAACATCGCCATGGATTCGTCCGGCTTGTTCTCCTCGGAATACAGCACGGCGGCGCGGATGGCGGCTTCGGCCACGATGGGGCGGTCGGCGCTGGTTTTGACGAGTTCGTCGAAGATGGGCAGGGCTTTGGCCCTCTGATCGGCCGCCAGATAGACGCTGCCGAGCGTCAGCAGGGCGGTCTCGCGGTAGGGATTGTCAGTCTTGACGGCGATGACGCTGCTGAGCGCCTCGGCCTGCTTTTCCTTGTCGCCGGCCATTTCATGGGAGCGGCTGCGGTTGTAGGCGGCGGCAAGTCTGACCTGGGGGCTTTTCGTCTTGGCCTCGCAGAAGGCGAACTGGCGTGCTGCATCGAGGAATTTGGATTCGTTGAAGCGCATCGCGCCGAGGCGGTAGGCGGAGGAAGGGGCGCCTTCGCTTGCAGGATAGCGGGTGACGACCTCTTCGTAGTAGCTCGCCGCCTGTGTCAGTTGATTCTGCTTCATGTAGCACTCGCCGATGCGGAAGAGTGCGTCCGGCACCTGCCGACCCGCCGGGTACTGCTGGAGGTACTTCGCGTAATTTTGCGCAGCCATGGCCCACTCCTGGCGGTCGTAGGCTAGGGTGGCGAAGTCGAACATGTCGTCGTCCGGCCCCTTTGTGCGCGGGGCCGCCGGGCGGGTTGCCGGATCATCGAGGACGGGCAGCGCCTTGGGCGCCGGATTGACGGGAATGGCTCTCGGGATGGGTGTGTCGTCCACGGGCAGGGCACGCGGCACCTGCTGCGCTTCGACGGAACTGGCGCTGAAGACCACGCCCAGCAGGGCTGGGACGAGTCGGCGGCGGGCTGTGGCTGAAGGCGAAGCGTGGGTCATCTCACTGGGGCGTGGCGGCGGGTTGATCGGCGTCGGGCCTGCGGGTGGCGAAAGCGATGTTCCAGATGCCGGCCTTCTGGCAGGTGTCGAGAACGCGGATGACATGCTGATAGTCGGTGATCTCATCGCCGCGCAGGATGACGGCCTGGTCTTTGTAAAGAGCCACGATGTTTTGCAGCTTCACCAGCAGTTCCTCGGGGGTGAACTGCTGGCCGTTGACGATGATCTCGCCTTCTTTTTTGATGTTGATGATGATCTCCCCGACGTTGCGGGACTCTTTCTCCTTGCCCTCATCGGCCGCCGGCACGCTCACGTCCATGACCTGCTCCTCCTTCGCATACTGAAAGGTCACGGCGAAGAAGATCACCAGCAGGAAGAGCACGTCCACCAGCGGCGCGAGCTGCATGGGCGTGGGCTCGATGGAATGCTGCTTTCTGAAATTCATTCGGGAGATTCGTGATTCGGCATTCTCTACTGACCTGCCACGGCCCGTGCGGCCCGCTTGTACTGCACGGCCAGCAGGGCCATGAGGTGCGTCGTCGCGGCTTCCATCTCGGAGATGAGGCGGTTCACCTTCCCGCGGAAGATGGCGTAGAACATGAGCGCCGGAATGCCGATGACCAGACCCGAGGCCGTGCAGAGCAGCGCCTCGGACACGCCCTGCGCCAGTCCGAGCTGGCTGGATCCGCCGACGCCTTTGCCGGAAATCTCGTGGAAGGTGGTGATCATGCCCAGCGTGGTGCCCAGCAGACCCAGCATCGGGGCGATGGCGCCCACATCTCCCAGGTAGGCGATTCGCGCCAGCAGCAGGCTCGACTGCCGGTTCCCCTCGGCCTCGGTGACTTCCTTGACCTCCTCGAAGCTCGCCGTGGGGTTCCGCGTGGCGAAATCCAGCGTTTTGGAGGTGATGCGGGCGATGCACTCATTGCGCCTGTTGCACACGGCCAGCAGACCCAGGTAGTCCTGCTTTCGAATCAGGGCGTCTGCGGAGTTCATGAACGCGTCACTGACCACCGTGCCCTGACGGACCGTGAAGGTGAAGAGCACGATCATAAAGAAGGCCACCATCGAAAGGCCGATCAGCGGATAGGCCATGACCCCGGTGCGCTTTACGAAGCCTTCGAAGGTCAGCACGTCACCATAAGGATTGTCATCCATCGCAGTTTCGACCGGGGCGGGGGTGACGACCGGGGCCGGTTGCTGAGCCCGGGCGGGGGCGCTCATCGTGACGATGACAGCCGCCAGCACGGCCAGGGCGAGGAGGATTTTGCGATGCATGAGAGCGCGACTGTAAACGTGAGTGCCAGCCTTGCAAGCGGGCGGGTGGAGTGGCTTTGGGGCGATTATGCCAGCAATTCCTGCACCACTTTGCACTCGTTCACACCCGTCAGGCGGAAATCGAGTCCGGCGTAGCGGTAGGTGAACCTCTCGTGGTCAAAGCCGAGGATCTTCAAAATCGTCGCGTGCAGGTCATGCACATGCACCGGGTTTTCCACCGCCTGGAAGCCAAATTCGTCCGTGGCGCCGTGGGTGTACCCGCCCCGCACCCCGCCGCCCGCCAGCCACATGGTGAAGCCGTAGTGGTTATGGTCGCGCCCATGCTGTTTGCCCGCATTCGCTCCGGGAGAAGGCAGCTCCACCGCCGGAGTGCGGCCGAATTCTCCGCCCCACATCATCAGTGTGTCATCCCACAGGCCGCGCTGCTTCAGATCGCCCATGAAGGCCGCCATCGCCCCGTCCGTCTGGCCGGCGAGCCTCCGATGGTCCAGAATCTCGTCGTGACTGTCCCAGGGCTGCCCCGCGCCGGTCCAGAGCTGGATGAAGCGCACCCCGCGCTCCAGCAAGCGGCGTGCGATCAGGCACTGCCGGCCGAAGGCGTGGTCGCCGTACATTTTCCGCACAGATTCCGGCTCCTTCATGATGTCAAAGGCGTCCGTGGCCTCCATCTGCATGCGGTAGGCCAGCTCGTAGCTCTGCACGCGGGCTTCGAGCTGCTGGTCGCGCTCGCGTGCGACCAAGTGCTTCTGATTCAGCTCCTGCAGCAGGTTGAGTTGGCGGCGCTGCTGCTTCAGGTCCAGCGAGCCGTTCTTGATGAATTCCACGAGTTTTTCGACCCGCGTGTCCTCCGTGTTGATGTAGGCGCCCTGATAAGCGCTCGGCAGAAAGGCGGACTGCCAGTTCTTCGTGCGCCGCGTCGGCATGCCGCCGGGGCACATGGAAATGTAGCCCGGCAGGTTCTCATTCTCGCTGCCCAGTCCGTAGGTCACCCATGAGCCCATGGTTGGCCGGTTCAGGCGGCTTTCGCCGCTGTTCATCAGGCCCAGGGACGGCTCGTGGTTCGGCACGTCCGCATGCATCGAGCGGATCACGCAGAGATCGTCGGCGAAGTCCCCCACCTTCTCGAACAGTTCGCTCACCTCCAGCCCGCACTGACCGCGCTTCCTGAACTTGAAGGGCGATTTGAAGCCTGCGCCGGTCGGACGTTCCGTTTTGAGCAGGTTCGGCAGCGGCTTGCCGTCGTATTTGTCCAGCAGCGGCTTCGGATCGAAGGTGTCCACCTGGGAAGGCCCGCCGTTCATGAAAAAGTGCACCACCCTCTTCGCCTTCGGCTCGAAATGCGGTCGCCTCAGCGCCATCGGGTCCAGCGTGGCCGCACCGGCCTGCTGCTGGAGCACGGAACCGAGCGCCATGGAGCCAAAGCCCATGCCGACACGTTGCAGCAGCTCACGGCGCGTCAAAAACGCATGTTCCGGATTCGGTGCATGATGGGAGTTCAAGGAATTCATTGGGGGGGTAGTTATAATACGACGCGCAGGGCACACTGCTATCGTCGCAGTGACCTCTACGACTGCCGCGTTTCAAACGCACGGAAGTAATGCAGCGTGGGGTAGTCGAAGCGGTCGCCGAGCGCTTCTTTGAGCTTGCTGAGGCTTTCCAGGCCGTGCTCGGCAGCGGCGGCGCGGAGGTCGGCTTCTTCTTCGGCGGAGAAGTAGTCGCTGGGATCGGCCTGGAGCTCTCCGGCGGCGATGGCTTGCGCGAGGTGATTGTGAATCGTGCTGATGACGAGGCTGCGCTGGGCGGCGATGCGCTCGGCGCTAAGGCCCTGGCGGAAGAGGCGCAGCGTCTCCAGCACGGTGCCGCCCATGCCGTTTTCGCTCTTCATTTTCGGCGGGGGCGGCGGGGGCGCTTCGTCACGGAAGGTTTGTTTTTCGTGGCTTGAAAGCCACTCGCCAATGGCCTGCATGAAGGGCTGGCCGTAGTCGGTGAGCTTTTGGCCGCCGACGCCGGGAATGGCCAGGAAGTCGCGGTCGCTCTGCGGATAGCTGCGGCACATGTGGCGCAGGCTGGTATCGCCAAACACGACGTAGGGCGGCACGCCGCGCTCGTCGGCGAGTTGTTTCCGCAGCGTGCGCAGTTCGGCGAAAAGGGCCTCGTCACAGGCGATGCTGCCCGCTTTCGCGACTTTGGCCGTGCTCGTGCTGGCGACGGCGGGCGTGCGCGTAAGGATGATCGGCGTGCGGTTCAGCAGCGCCGCCGTGCCCTGTTTGGAAAGCGTTAGGGTCTGGAAATTGTCCGCCGAGGCATCGATGTAACCGAGGCGGATGAGCTGGCGGCCGAGTGCGAGCCATTCCTCCCGCGGCGTGTCTTTGCCGATGCCATAGGTCGTGAGCTGGTCGTGATACCATTTGCGGATCTTCTCCGTGTTCGCCCCGGCGAGCACTTCGACGATGTGATTCAGGCCGGTGGCGAAGCCGCTCTTCTGGCGGATGCGAATGATGCAACTGAGCAGCTTCTGCGCGTGCGTGGTGGCGTCCCAGGTCTCGCGCGGCTGCAGGCAGATGTCGCAGCCGCCGCAGTTGTCGCCGGGCCACTGTTCGCCGAAGTAGTCCAGCAGCGCTACACGTCGGCAGTCCGTGCTTTCGGCGAATTCGGCCATCGTGCGCATCTGCTGCGCGGCGATCTCTGCGGCCTTCGCATCGGTCATTTCGTCCAGGAATTTCAGGTTCCGCACCAGGTCGCCGCGCGAGTAAAGCAGCACGCACTCGCTGGGCAGGCTGTCGCGCCCGGCGCGGCCGGTTTCCTGGTAGTAGCCTTCGACGTTCTTCGGCAGATCGGCGTGGATGACGTAGCGCACGTCTGGTTTGTTGATCCCCATGCCGAAGGCCACCGTCGCGCAAACGACATGCGCTTCATCGCGGATGAAGGCCTCCTGATTGGCCACGCGCTCCTCCGGCTGTAGGCCCGCATGATACGCCACCGCCTTCACGCCTTCCGCCGAGAGCGCTGCAGCGAGGCTTTCCGCGCTCTTGCGCGACTGCACATAGACGATGCCCGCCTCCTCCGGCCGCTGGCGGATGAAGTCGTACACCTGCCGCGTGGATTTGCTCTTCGGCACGATGGTGTAGCTCAAATTCGGACGGTTGAAGCTCGCCAGGAAGACCTCCGGTTCATGCAGGTGGAGTTGGCGGATGATGTCGCCGCGCACCTGCTCGGTCGCCGTCGCCGTGAGCGCCAGAAACGGCACGCCGGGCAGCGCATCCCGCAATTGCGCCAGCATGCGGTATTCCGGGCGGAAATCATGCCCCCACTCGCTGATGCAGTGCGCCTCATCGACCGCGATCGCCGTCACATTCCAGCGTTGCAGGTCCGCGATGAAGCTCTCCATCATCACTCGCTCCGGGGCGGCATAGAGCAGCTTGTATTGCCCGTGCTCCAGCCCCGAGCGCCTCCGCGCGGCTTCGCTGCCATCGAGGGAGGAGTTGATAAACGTCGCCGCCACGCCGCTGGCCACCAGCGCATCGACTTGATCCTTCATCAGCGCGATCAGCGGAGAAATGACCAGCGTTACGCCTTCCCGAGCCAGCGCCGGAAGCTGAAAGCACAGCGACTTCCCCGCGCCCGTCGGCAAAATCGCCACCACATCCCGATTCGCCAGCGTGGCGTCCATGATCTCCCGCTGCAGCGGGCGGAAGGAGTCGTAGCCGAAGGTTTGTTTCAGCAGGGCTGGCAGGGAGTCTGACATGCGGCGGATGATGGCAAGAGCAGACCACAATGGCAAGTTTCGCAGCCTTCACAGGTGATGCCACGGAATGGCGGTGATGTCGGCGGCGAGTTGCAACGGGCGATCACAGCGGCAGACCACGTAGCCATGTTTGGCTTTGCCCTTTTGCTCGGCCATGAAGGTGCGCAGGTGCCTGGCGTCGGACGCGGTCGGATTTTCGGTCCACTTGACCTCGATGGGAATGAGCTCGCCCGCGTGCTCGACGATGAAATCCACCTCCGCGCCATCTTTGGTGCGCATGTAGTGGAGACTGCCTTTGCCCAGATAGCGCAGGCGTTTCCATAGTTCGATGCCGACCCATTGCTCGAAGATCGGGCCAGGGTTGGCCAGCACCGTCGCCGGGCTCGCGGACAAGCCGGCAGCCGTATGCCGCAGCCCGAGGTCGAAGAGGCAGAATCTGGGCGTGGAGAGCAGCTGTTTTCGCGGACTGCGCGTCCATGCTGGAATGGTAAAGCCGATGAACATGTCCTCCAGCAGCTGGTAGTGAGCCTTCACGGTCGGCTGCGACAACGCTGCTTCGCTGGAGATCGCGGCGTAGTTCACGATTTGCCCAGACTCGGCCGCTGCCAGTTGGAGAAAACGCTGAAACTTGCCCCAATCCCGAACCAGTCCCTCGCGACGGATTTCTTCTTCCAAGTGAAGGATTGTGTAGCCGTTCAACATGGCATCGCGATCTTCCTCCTCAGCGGCTACGATGCCGGGCAGGTCGCCATAGGCCAGCCGCGTGATCAGATCCGCTTCTGGAAAGCGATTCCTGCTTGGCGGATCGTAGCTGAGTTCGATGAGGCCTTTGCCCGTGTTTTTCGAGGATTTAGGCGGCGAACGCTCTGCCATCATCAGAGGAAAGAGATGATGAACAAAGCTCCGCCCGGGCAGCAGATTTGCGCCAGCCTGACGGAGCTTGCGCGCAGAACTTCCGCACAGGATGAAGCGCCAGCGCTTCTTGTCGCCATCGTAAAGATGCTGCACGGCATCGAACAAGGCGGGAACCGCCTGCACCTCGTCCACGAAAACCGTGTGCGGTTCTTTTCGGTCTGGGAGGGCTTGGCAGATCTGGATCAGCCGCTCTGGCCCCCGCAAAAAGCGGAAACGCTCTCCCGGATCCGATAGATCGAAGATTTGGGCATCCTCCGGCAACAGAGAGCGAATGAGTGTGGACTTGCCGCACTGGCGTGCACCGAACACGATGTGAACGAAGGGTCGTGTGAGTTTTGCGGCCAAGGTAGAAGCATACCAGCGGTCAAACATGACCTCAAAGTATGGCGCGAAATCTAAAAGTCACTTTAGATTTCGCGTCTTTTTCTAAAGCAGTGTTTAGATTTCGCGTGGCGGATTCGCGCTCATGATCGCCGCCAACGCCTGTGCCATCGCGCCGAGGACCTCCTCTCCGTGTCGAACAACGTGACAAATAAATTGATGCATCGGAAGCACGCAGCGTGTGGCTTCCTCGGAGCCTTCAAACCTCGTCCGCCGAGGGATCGAAGGGCTTGTTGAACTTCGGGCCACGCTCGCCGCCGTAGGTTTCCCGCAGGTATTCATCGCCCTCGCTTTTCGTCCGCCGGATGTTCTTCGGTGCCACGAGATTCCCCACACGGCGCCGCTCCGCGCGGCCCGCCTGCCATTGCTCCCAGGTCCAGGTGCGGTCCGGGCTGATAGGTAGTTTCGACGGGGTCATGACGGCGAAGCATAGGTCAGGATGAGGTTTTTGCCAGCGTGGCTTCGATTTCAGCACGCACGTCTTCAAATTCCTTCAGGCAATTGTACTTCGGACTCGCTGCAATGCGCCGGGCTTCCGCCCAGTCGATGGGTATCTGGCCTCGTAGTGCTGCAGCCATCAGCTTCTTGGCGCAGTCGTCGTCCTTTTCATCGTATCCGCTGCAATAGCACCGGGCGGCATACACACGACCCGCCAGAGCATCCTCAACGGGAATCAAACGCACTTCCCCGAAGGGTGTGTAGAACTTCGAAAACACTTTGTCCGCCCGGTAATCGATCTCCCCAGGAGATCAATCCACAGGCCCTCGATGCCCCAGCTCTTGGCTCCGCCATGGGATTTGATGCCGGGGATCTGTCTCATGATTTCCTCCATCTGCTCCGGCGTGGGCTGTGGCCAGCCCGTCCAGCAAATATCCGTGTCACCGGACATGTAGGCGCCGTCGGTGTAGAACTCGATGGCTGAGCCACCGACCACCACGGGCTCAAAGCCCCGTTCGCGGAACAATTCGGACACCAGCCCTGCCAGCAGCAGCGCCTTGGCGTTCAAATCCGTCTCGTGGCGGATCATTTCGAGTGCAGCGGTGATTTCAGCCGTGGTCATTACGTGAGTTTTCCCACCTTCCGGCCCTTTCGGCAAGAGAGACGCCGCCGCGCACAATTCCGGCATGAAAGATGCCCCGCTTCGTGCGTAGTCTTCAGCCCCCATGTGCCGTTTAGCCGTCTATTTTGTCCTTTCTCTGTTTTTCTCCCTTCCTGTCCGTTCCGCAGACTGGAAGGCCGTCGAGTCCATGCTCGCCGCAAAGTGTTACGAGTGCCACAACGCGGAGAAAACGAAGGGCGACGTCGATTTGAAGCAGTTTGCGGGCGATCCGAAGCTCGCGGTGGAGTTCGACCTCTGGCAGAAGGTGAAGGACAGCATCGAAAACGGTGACATGCCGCCGAAGAAGGCCAAGGCGCTGGATGCGACTGAAAAAGCGGGCATCACCGGGTGGGTCACGCACTCGCTCGATGCGCTCGCGGAGGCGAAATCCGGAGATCCCGGCCCGGTGACCATGCGGCGGCTGACAAACGCCGAGTATGACAACACGATCCGCGATCTCACGGGCCGCGATTACGCGCTGGCGCAGGAATTTCAGACGGATGGTGGCGGCGGTGAGGGCTTCACCAACACCGGCGACGTGCTTTTCATGAGCCCGGCGGCTATCGACAAGTACTTCAATGCGGCGCGAAAGCTGGCCGAGCACGCCACGATTATGCCGGGCACCGGCATCGTCTTTCACCCGAACCGCATCGGCCTGCGCGGGCCGGAGCAGGTGAAGGCGCAGGCGCAGCAGGGTCTGTATGTGCGGCTTCAGCAGAAAGCCGCGCCTCATCTGCCGAAGGACGACCAGCCGCTGCGCGAGGCCGACTACATGCACGCCTGTTGGAAGCATCAGCACCAAAAAGTGCCGCTGGAGCAGCTCGCGAAGGACATGAAGCTCAACATCCACTTCCTCGCGAACTGGTGGAAGCACTTGAACAACACGGAGCCGAAATCGCGCTTCCTCGACCTCACCCGCGTGCCCTGGCGTGCCCTGCCTGCGGATGAAAAGGCCGCTTTGCCCCTCATCCAGACCATCGCGGCGGACCGCCAGTCCTGGAACAATCCCAAACGCCCCGGCGAAGGCCCGCAGCGCTGGCAGCAGGACAGCGACGGCATCCGCCCGTATCCGATGCAGGCCTCCGTAAACGGCAAAACGCACGCCCACCTCTGCTTTGGCGACACCGCCGATGGCAACAAGGGTGACATCGCACTCGTTACCTACATCGAGGTCAGCGTCGGGAAACAGAAGCTCAATTACTTCCACTGGCTCAACCAGACGCTCGACGAAAAGAAGAAGCAGGCCGCTGCAAATCCACCGCCGCCGAATCTCGATGTGCTGAAGGCCCGTATCGCTGAGTTGGAAAAAATGCGTGCCGCCTACGGCAAGCATCCGCAGCCCGGCCGCACGATCGAACCGCAGGTGCTCGCCTTTGCCGCACCCATCGTCTTCACCCTGCCGCTGCCGGAAGGCGCTCACTGGCTGAAGGTGGACACGCGTCTCGACATGGAAAACCCCGAGGTCGAAAACGCCACCATCCAGTGGGCACTCAGCACCGACAAGCCACGCGATGTGACGAAAGTCATGTCCGGCGTGCTCACCATCTGGAAACGCGGCACCAAAGCCGCTCAACAGACCATGGGGGAGTTCAATTCCATGAAGCAGGCCTTTGCCGACATGTTCGAGCGCCGCCTCGAAATCGTGGCGGAAAACATCTATCGTCGCTCGCCTGGTCTCGGGGTGTATTACTACTACGATGAGCAGCTCAGCGAACTCCTCAGCGAGAGTGACCGGAAGCTTTTGGCCGCCATGAAGGATGACTGGTACTTCGTCGCGACGCCGAACCCAACCCCGCAGCACCTCAAGCACATCGACGATTCGATGCTTTCGCACCTGCACCAATTTGCCCGCAAAGCCTGGAGGAGGCCGATGGGCGAGGAGGAGTTCAAAAAACTGGATGCGCTCTACTTTGACGGACGTAGCAAGGAACTCGACCGCGAATCCGCCGCGCGGGAGGTCATCGTCCGCGTGCTCGTGTCGCCGCACTTCCTTTTCAAGGCCGAGACGCTGCCGCTGGCCGCCACCGGTGATGGCGATGTGAAACTGAGCGCCAACGAGCTCGCCTCCCGCCTCAGCTATTTCCTCTGGGCCTCCATGCCGGACTGGGAACTGCGCAAGGCGGCCGAAGACGGTAGCCTCACAAAGCCCGAGGTGCTCGCGGCGCAGACGAAACGCATGCTGCGCGATCCAAAGGCCGCCGCGCTAGCGAAAGAATTCGCCGGTCAGTGGCTGAAATTCAGCGGCTTCGACGCGCAGAGCACGGTCGATGAGAAGATGTTTCCGCAGTTCACCGCCGACATCCGTCGCGACATGCAGCGGGAGGTGGTGGAGTTTTTCACGCGGCTGGTGCGGGAGGACCGCAAGGTGGGCGACATCATCGGTGGCGACTACACCTTCCTGAACGAGCGGCTGGCCGGGTTTTACGGCGTGCCCGGCGTCACGGGCGGCGAGTTCCGCGAGGTCAAGGTCGCACAGCAGAATCGCGGCGGCCTGCTCGGCATGGGCGCGATTTTGACGAAGACCTCGCGGCCGCACCGCACCAGTCCGGTCTTGCGCGGCGACTACCTGTATCAGGTCGTGCTCGGTTTCAGCTCCCCGCCGCCCCCGCCGAACGTCCCCGAGCTCAAAGAAGCCAGCAAGCCCTCCAGCCTGCGTGCGGCCCTCATGCAGCACCGCGAGGATGCCGCCTGCGCCGTCTGCCACGATCGCATTGACCCGCTCGGCTTCGCCCTGGAGCGTTTCGACCCCATCGGCCGCTTCCGCACCGAGCCGGACATCGACGACACCGGCGAGCTCAAGGACGGCACGAAATTCCAAGGCCTCGCCGGACTCCGCGACTACCTCAAAAAGAACGAGCCGCAGTTCACGACCCAGTTCAACCGCAAACTCCTCGGCTATGCCCTCGGTCGCCAAACCCTGCCGAGCGACAAAGCGTTGATCGCCCAAATGCAGGCCTCTTTGAAACAAAGCGGCGGCCATTTCTCCGCCGCGGTGCTGGAGATCGTGAAGAGCCGCCAGTTTCAGAACCGGCGGGGTGAGCCTGCGGTGGTCAGTAATCCGTGATTACTCTTCCTCCCCCAGATGGACCGTCGGCAGGCAGCCGCGGATGCTGGGGCTGTGGATGGTGAGCGTGGGGTTCTGTCCGATCCAGCCGGGTTTGCCTTCCTTGTCCACGAAGGCGACTCCGATGGGGGTGTCGGGATGGGTGTTTGCCACCCACTCGAACTGCTGCTCCGCGTCGTCGGACATAACGATCCACTCCATCTTGAGAGCAACGGGATCAAGGTCACGCGCCTGGATCGACTTGAGCTTCCCCGGATGGACACGTGCGAAGCGACGCATCATTTCGAGAAGGAGGCCCGGACTGAATCCCGGGTCCTTTCCGCAGGCCGCCCAGATGATCGCGGAAAGCGGGTAGGTGCGGTGAAGTTCGACGATGTCCACATAGTCGCGCGTGACCGACCTCGCGCCCAAGGCGAGCGCTTTGTTGGTGGCCATGTCAAAGAGATGCAGGCGCCAGCCGAGAACGGGATCGGGCTCAATGGGGAAAAAGCGATAGGCGGCATCCGCCGCCCAGTCGATCTCCACCGACTCGCCATGCGCTGTGACCTTGGCTTTTCGGAACGAAACAGGCTGAGTCCAGTCACCGACCGCGAGTTCGATCTCGAAACCGGCCTGACGCAGTGATTCGATGTCCAGATTGCTCGCTCTGGCGACTTCTTCCTCCGCTTCATGGAAGATGTCGAAGGCATGGCTGAATCGGGGGGAGTCATCCGCAGCATTCAACACCAGACCGCCTGCGAAGTGGCTCGACTCACTTCGATTCGCCGCGATGACCTGCAGGACGTCTTTCTGGAAGGCGGTTAGAGGCATTTGTGAAGGGCTTGCGCGGCCCACCAGGCGCGATGACCGCCGCCCATGCGCAGGGTGCGGATGACTTCACGAACATCATCGCGCGTGGTGATCGGGGCGTCGGCGTTCCACCACCAGAAGCATTCGTGGAAGTTTTTCACGGCTTCATGCGCCATGCGCTGCACTTCAGGCGACACGGGGGTGTCGTCGATGACGGGCTCGTCCTGGACGGCGGGGGCGGGCATGGTCGGAAGGTAATGCGAGCGCGGGAGAATGGCAACCGCCCCGGCGCATCCGCGCGTGCTCTGGAGAGCTTGGCTGCCCGGGGCAAGAACCGGAACGAAAGCACCGAAACCGGCTTGTTTTGACGACCTGATTGACAAACGGGCGGCTCCCGCTAGTCTCCCGCCCCCTTTTCGAGAGGAGGCTGCGAATTGTCCGGCCTGCGCTCTCGATCCCTGACTTTCACCACCCCACAAGCCCATGCCCAAGACCAAACGGACCTATCAACCCTCCAAACGCACGCGTAAGCAGCAGTTTGGCTTTCGTGCCCGCATGAAGACGGTAAACGGACGCGCCATCATCCGCCGCCGCCGTGCCGTCGGTCGCAAGCGCCTCCTGCCGAAGGGCGTGGAAATCCACTTCAAGCGTCACACGCAACAGCACGCTAACTGACGCCGCTGCGGCGCGCACTTCCCATGCGCCTCCCCTCAAACCTGCGGATGAAGCTGGCGCGAGATTTCGCGCGGGTGAAATCGCAGGGCAGCAGCCAGGCCGGGAAATTTCTCGTGCTGGGTGTTTTGAGGGTGGAGGAACTGGAGGAGTTTCAGTTTGGCCTGATCACAGGCGGCAAGCTGGGAAATGCCGTGGTTCGAAATCGCATCCGTCGGCTGTTACGCGAGGTCATTCGCGCCCATCGCGCTGAAATCGCCCCGGGCTGGCGGATGGTGGTGATCGCCCGCTGGCGGGCGCCGAAGGCCACGCTGGCTGAACTGGAGCATGACTGGCTGCGGCTGGCGCGGCGCATGGATCTTCTGAAACCGGCCCCCTCCGGACCATGAAATGGCTCGTTCGAATCCTCATCCGCTGCTACCAGAGGTTCCTTTCTCCGGTGATTCATGCATTCGGCGGTCCGGGCTCAGGTTGCCGCTTTACGCCGACTTGTTCGGAGTATTTTTTACAGGCGGTCGAGACGCACGGCGTGCTGCGCGGCGGCTGGATGGGCCTCTGCCGGATCGGACGCTGTCAGCCCTGGGGAGGACACGGGCATGATCCGGTGCCGGGAAGGAAATGACGAAATCCGAATGACGAAGCCGCCTGTCTGTGACATCGGCTTTCCCTCTCAACTCTAAAGACTCTCTACCCCCTCAATTTTCATGGACCGCAAAGGTTGGATCGTTGTTTCCCTGTGTGCCATCCTCATGGTGCTGAACTGGCACTACATGCAGGAGAATCAGAAGGCTGCGCAGGCCGAGGCGGCGCGCAAGCAGGCTGAGAAGGCCAAGACCGAGGCGGTCGCTCCGGCGGGTGAAGCGGCTGCGGTGACCTCCGGTGTTCCGGCAGCGGCGGCGGCGGCTCCAGCAGCCCCGGCAGTGGTCAGCCTGCCTGAGGAGAAGCATTCCATCACCACGGGCAGCGTGACGTTTGAACTGACTTCAAAGGGCGGCGGCATCGCCCGCGCCGTGCTGGCGGGCACCGATCAGGTCACGCTGAACTCGAACGGGCTGGAGGCCGTGGGCGCTCTCCGCCGCGAGCCAGCGGGTCTGGACGGGATCGCCTACAAACTGACGGAAAAAAGCGAGCGCGGTGTGACTTTTGAAGGCACGACGCCGGAGGGCATCGTGGTGACAAAAGCCTACACCCTGACGGAGGGCGAGGAGAGTGACGAGCATTTGATCAAGCTGGCGATCACGCTGAAAAACGCGGGTGCCACGCCGCATCGTTCGGAGGAGTATTACCTTTACACGGGTGCTTCGAGCGCCCTGAAGCACGATGACGCTCGCTACGAGGGTTTTTTCTGGAATGACGCCGGAGACGCCGATTACCACATGGCGGATTATTTTGGCAAAGGCTGGTTCAGCGAGGCGAAGACGGAGTTTCGGCAGTCTTACCCCTCCCTGCGCTTCGCCGGCGTGATGGGGCGGTTTTACACCCACATCGTCACGCGGACGGGGGAGAAGGACGCTGCGGGGAAGTTCTGGGCCTCGCGCCGCCAGCTGGCGAAGCCGATCGATGCGCAGCATCAGGGACAGGCGGACATCGAGGATCATGCGTTTGACGCCTCGATGGGGCTGCCTCCGGTGGATCTGGCGCCCGGAGCGTCCGTGACGGAGACCTATGAGATCTATCTGGGGCCGAAGGAACACGACCGGCTGAGCAAGATCGGTCGGCAGCGCAGCTTTGCGATGTTCTACGGCTGGTTCAAGCCGATCAGCATCTTCCTTTCCTGGGTCATGCGCTGGATGCACGACTTCACGGGCAACTGGGGCGTCTCGGTCATCCTGCTGACGATTTTTGTGCGGCTTTGCATCTGGCCGATTCATGCGAAGTCCACCTTCACAATGAAGCGGATGGGCCTGCTGGGGCCGATGATGAAGGAACTGCAGGAGAAGTACAAGGACGACCCGCAAAAGCAGCAGATGGAGGTGATGAAGCTCTACCGCGAGTACGGGGTGAACCCGCTCGGCGGCTGCCTGCCGATGTTTTTGCAGATCCCGATCTTCTTCGGTCTCTACCGGGTGCTGGAATACGCCGCCGAACTCCGCGGGCAGAGTTTCCTGTGGGTGAATGACCTCTCCGCAGCCGACACGGTGACGAACTGGGGCGGCTTCGACATCAATCCACTGCCGATCATCATGGGCCTGACGATGGTGGCGCAGATGAAGCTGACGCCGCAGCCAGCCACGGTGGACAAGATGCAGCAGCGCATTTTCATGTTCATGCCGGTGTTCTTCCTGTTCATCTGCTACAACTTCGCCGCAGCGCTGGCGCTCTACTGGTCCACGCAGAACGTCTTCAGCATCGCGCAGACCTGGATCATGAAGCTCTACATGCCGGAGCCGAAGCTGGAAAAGGTGGCGCAGAAGGCCGTGCCGAAAGGCCCGCCGCCGCAGAATCCGTTCTTCAATCCCATGGGCCACAAGGACAAGGACAAGAAAAAAGGCCCGAAACCCCCGCGCCTTGGAGGCTAGCCCCGCACAAATCTATGACGCCGCTGGAACACGCCCGCCACATTCTTGACTCGATGCTCGGATATCTGGGCTTTGTCGTCCAGATCGAGGAGGACAACGGTCCCGACGGCCCCACGCTGCAGGTTCTCACGGACGATTCGGAAGCGCTCATCGGGCGCCGCGGCGAGACGCTGGATGACATCCAGTATCTCGTGAACCGCGTCCTCCAGCGCCACATCAAGGACGCGCCGCGCATCCGCGTGGACGTGGAGTTCTACCGGTCGATGCGCGAGGACAAAATGGTCGCCCGTGCGAAGGAGCTCGGGGACCGTGTCCGCGCCACCGGCCAGAGCGCCGACCTGCCGCCGATGAACAGCTACTACCGCCGCCTGGTGCACAATGTTTTCGTCAACGATCCCGAAGTCATGAGCGTCAGCCAGGACGGAAACGCCCGCTTCAAGCGGATCATCCTCAAGCGCCGCGCCCGGTGAGCAGCGGAGCGGAGAGTTCAGGAAAAAAAGGTTCGTTCTTTACTCCCGCTGCGGTTTTGAGTTATTTCTCGTAGCCAGCTTAAATTCAGAAGGCCCCCCCCAGAAACCACATCCCACAGTACCCAACATGAAATCGAGCCATTTTCGACCGACCCTCTTCGCGCTGCTTTGCTCCGCAGGTTTTCTGCAAGCCGACATTGTGACGCTCAAGGAGGGCAAGAAGCTCGAGGGCAACATCCTGTCCGAGAATGAGACCTCGATCCGCATGCGCTACAAGCTGACGCCGAAGATCTGGGACGAAAAGGACATCCCGCGCTCCGACATCGCGGAAATCCTCAAGCAGTCCCCCGAGGAGGTGGAGATCATCGAACTGCGCAAGGTGGTGCCCACGGCGGACCTGATGTCCGCAGAGAAGTACGAGGCGCTCATCCAGGACCGTCTCCGCCCCTTTGTGAATCGCTATCCGGGCACGCCGCAGGCCGCCGAGGTGGACAAGATCATCACGCAGGTGCAGGAGGAGAAGGAAAAGGTCGTGGCTGGCGGAGTCAAACTGGAGGGCAAGTGGTTGTCCCCTGAAGAGGCCAAGAGCGAAGGTTTCAACATCAAGGCTTTCGGACTGCTTTCCGATATGAAGGAGAAGGAAGGGGCCAAGGACTTCAGCGGTGTCATGAAGGCCTTCGGCAAGCTGTCCAGCCCGCAGGGCGGATACATCGCTTCCGTTTATTACCCCGAGGCGGTTGAACTCGCGCTCGCCGTTCTGGCCAAATATGAGGCCCAGATCGAGCAGATGATCAGGGATCAGCCGGCTTTGCAAAAAGCGCGTGAGGAGAACGAGAAGCGCATGATCGAACCCGATCTCTCCCGCTTCAAAGAGGCGGTGGCGCGTGAGAAGGAGCAGTGGAAGGCGGCCTTCGAAGCGGAGAGAAAGCTGGAGCCGAAATGGTTCACGCCTTACAAGTACGATGTCGCGAGCCTGAAATCCCTCTCTAGCAACATCATCGCCGAGAAAACCCGGCTTAACGGACTGCCCCTGCCTGTGATCGGCAAGGTCAACAAGGCCATCGCTGACATGATGCGTGCCGACGCGAAGGCCTCCAAGGAAGAGGAAGAGCTCAAGAAAATGGGGGAGGCGATCGTCGCTGGCGAAACCGCCGCCGTCGATCTCGACAATGGCAGCAAGCAGTACTACGGCCAGATCTTCCAGGCCTACCGTCAGCGCTACGCCTACGCTCAGCAGCAACTGGCTCTCATCCCGCTGCAAAAGCAGGCTCAGGCTCAGGCGGATCAGGCTGCCGCAGGCGGTTCAGCGGCCATCGGAGGAACCGCCGCACCCGGCGTGGACGCCCGGATGGCGGCCGCTCTGGCGGCTGCGGGTGGCGGCGCGGCCCAGACCGCACCTGTGGCAGTTGCTCCGCAGACGCAAATGCCGGTGGCCGGGACGGCGCCTGCTACGCAACCTGCGCCAGGAGTTGCAGTACCCGCACCCGCCGTGGCACCCCAGGCCGCCCCGGTCGGCTATCCTCAGCAGCAGCCCATGGTCGCGCCGCAGCCTGCGCCAATGGCGATGGAGGAGGAGGCACCTGCCGGCATCAGCACCAACACCCTCCTGCTGATCGGCATGGGTGTGATCGTGCTCGTACTGGTGATCTCCATGTCTGGCGGGAAGAAAAAATAAAGCCCGAACGGGGCCGGGGGCGCACGATCGCTGCTCCCCGGCTGCTTCAAGTCACAAAAAAAGGAGGAGCGTGAAGCTCCTCCTTTTTTGTGATTGATCAGTTGGCTGGAAACCAGACTCAGGCTGCCTGGGAGCGTTCCTTCACGGACATCGCCTCCTTGCCCTGGCGCTGGCGCAGGTAGTGCAGGCGGGAACGGCGCACGCGACCTTGCTTCGTGACTTCGACCTTGGCCACCTTGGGGCTGTGCACCGGGAAAACGCGCTCCACGCCTTCGCCGTAGGAGATTTTGCGGACGGTGAAGGCTTCGTTGATGCCGTAGCCTTTGCGGGCGATCACGATGCCTGCGAAGATCTGAATACGCTCCTTGTCTCCTTCGACGACTCGCGTGTGAACCTTCACCGTGTCTCCGACGTTGAATTCGGCGACGCTCGCCTTCAGTTGTTCTTTGTTGATCTTTTCGATGATGTTGCTCATGACAGTCTCCTGGTGGGTTCGCGTTGAGGGCCGTGATACGGTCAGGCCGGGGGCGAGGGGCGGGGAAGGTGGACAGTTTCGCTGTTTTGGCAACCAGTTTTTCCCTGCACTGGAAACCTCGCGTTTCCGGCTTAAGGCTCCACAACCATGGAACCTTCCGTTACCGCCCTGATTCACGCCGCCATCCTTGAGGATGTCGGAGCCGGAGATGTCACTTCCGCCTACTTTATTCCAGAGAGTTCCCGGTCGCGGGCCGAAATCGTGGCCCGGGAGGCCGGCGTCGTCTCTGGTGCGGACATTGCGGTTGCCGTTTTCAAGGAAATCGATCCTGCCCTCGAGGTCGAGGTCTGCATTCCGGATGGCGGAGTCTTCGAGCGTGGCAGCATCCTGATGAAGGCGTCCGGCAGCACTCGTTCCCTGCTGACCGCCGAGCGCACGGCGCTTAATTTTCTCCAGCGCTTGTGCGGCGTGGCCACGCTGACCCGCACCTATGTCGATGCCGTGAAGCCGCATCCCGTCCAGGTCTGGGACACGCGGAAGACTACCCCCGGCTGGCGGTTGATCGAAAAAGCCGCCGTCAAGCACGGCGGCGGCACCAATCACCGCATGGGTCTGTATGATCACGCGA
Organism: Akkermansia muciniphila; assembly: GCA_945863205.1. GTDB lineage: Bacteria > Verrucomicrobiota > Verrucomicrobiia > Verrucomicrobiales > Verrucomicrobiaceae > Prosthecobacter. Next base: position 19,252 of record CAMAZK010000029.1, read on the forward strand.
TGGTCAAAGACAACCATCTTGCTGCGAACGGTGACCTGGCGGCGCTGCAGGCGGCGATTCACCGGCTCCGCAGAGAGCGCCCGGGCGTCCGTGTCCAGCTTGAAGCCGCGACCCTGGGCCAGGTGCGCGATTTCCTCGCCCTCGACGGCGTGGACATGCTGCTGCTCGACAACATGACACCGGAACAGCACCGCGAGGCGGTGGAGCTCGTCAGCGGCCGGCTTTGGCTGGAAGCCAGCGGAGGCATCACGCTCGAAACCATCCGGGACGTCGCCGCCACGGGAGTGAATGCGATTTCCGTCGGTGCGCTCACCCACTCCGCCCGGGCACTGGACCTGGCGCTGGATCTGTATTGAGGTGTCGGCGGGCAGAACTGGCGCTTGAAACTTTACCCTTGTATTCCCGGGTTGCGGCAGCATCCTGCCACCAGCCCAGTTCCAGCCTCCCCGCATGCCGAAGAAACGTCCCCAAAGAAACCGAAGACCCTCCCGCGGTCCCTACCAACAGCGCCCTCAGCAACGTACCCCTGAAGACGAGGAAAACGCCAAGGAAGAGGCCATCGAGCTCGATGGTGTGATCACTTCGGTTCTCGCCGGGACCATGTTCCGGGTGAAGCTGCGCAACGGCCATGAGGTGCTGGCTCACATTTCCGGCAAGATGCGCAAGCGGTTCATCCGTCTTGTCATCGGTGACGCCGTGAAGATCGAAATGTCACCGTATGACATGGACAAGGCGCGCATCGTTTACCGCATCGGCTGACCGGCCATGAAGCAGGCTGACCGTCTGGTATTTCTCCGCTATCATGGCCCGAGACATCGTCTATTTCGATCTTGAGACACGCCGCACCGCCAATGATGTGGGCGGTTGGGGAAACAAGCACGAAATGGGCATCTCCGTGGCGGTGACGTTCAGCACCCGGCAGAACGAATACATCATCTACACGCAGGAAGAGGCGCCGCTGCTCATCAAGCAGCTCAAAGAGGCGGACCTGGTCGTCGGATTCAATCACATCGGTTTCGACTATGAAGTGCTCAAGGGGCACGACCTGATGTTTGATCCCGTCGATGTGCCTCACAGTCTCGACATGCTCATCGAGCTCGAAAAAGTCCTCGGTCACCGCATCAAACTCGACGCCGTGGCCGCCGCCACGCTGGGCACCGGCAAGACGGCCGATGGCCTCGACGCCCTCAAGTGGTGGCAGCAGGGAGAGGTGGCAAAGATCGCCGAGTACTGTTGCTATGACGTGAAGGTCACGAAGTGCGTCCACGAATACGGGGCCACGCATGGTCACGTCAAATACCACGATCGGAACGGTCGCGAGCAAACGGCCGAGGTGAACTGGACGCTATGACCCGGTGAGCCAGGCCTGAAAAGCCTCCTCCACCCGCTGCAGCATCCCGGCCCGGTCCCGGCGCAGGTCGCTGAACCGGTTCCAGGCCGTCAGATCCTGATCCGCTCCCGAACCCTCAATCTCCGTGATGAATTCGGCGACGAGTTCCGGCATGTCTCCATGCTGTTCGCGCAGATGTGCTTTGCAGGCCACGCCCGTTTCGTGCAGCCGGTTTTTGGTTCCAAGAGCCATGCGGCATCCATCGTGCGGTCGGCGCGACAAGTCACGCAATCTCCCGTGCTTTGATGACGTTCCCTAGCCCGCATGAACCCGCCCGACTTTCTTCACGTCTCACGCCGACAGTTTTTCCGGCATTCCGGCCTCGGGCTGGGCTCGGCGGCCCTGGGCTCGCTCCTGGCTGGTGACCTCCCGGCGATCACGGCGCCCAGGCCGCATTTCGCGCCGAAGGCGAAGAACATCATCTATCTGCACATGATCGGTGCGCCTTCGCAGCTCGATTTGTACGACTACAAACCGCTGCTACAGAAGATGGACGGTCATGCCTGCCCGGAAGAGCTGACCAAGGGCAAGCGCTTCGCCTTCATCGGCGGCGATTTGAAGCTGGCTGGCACGGAGTTCAAATTTAACCGTCACGGACAGAGCGGCCTCGAACTCAGCGAGCTGCTACCGCACCTTGGCTCCGTGGCGGACGACATCTGCGTGGTGAAGTCCCTGCACACCAATGAGATCAATCACGCTCCGGCGCAGATGTTTCTGCACACCGGCTTCGGGCAGGGCGGGCGCCCCAGCCTCGGCGCCTGGGTCACCTACGGCCTGGGCGCTGCCAATCGCGACCTGCCGGCCTACGTCGTGCTGCTCTCCGGTCCGCCCGGCGGTGCGGGATCGACGCTCTGGAGCACGGGATTCCTGCCCAGCGTGTACCAGGGCATCCAGTTTCGGGACAGCGGAGAGCCGGTGCTCTTCATTGGCAATCCGGCCGGTCACAGCACCCGGGACCGCCGCAGGGTGCTCGACGCCGTGAAGGCGCTGAACGAGCAGCAGCTCGGCGTCGTCGGGGATCCGGAAATCGCCACGCGCATCAGCCAGTATGAAATGGCTTATCGCATGCAGACCAGCGTCCCGGAACTGATGGACATCAAGGAGGAGAACCAGGCCACGCTCGACATGTATGGCGCGGAGCCGGGCAGGGCGTCCTTTGCCAACAACTGCCTGCTGGCCCGTCGCCTCGTGGAGCGCGGCGTGCGCATGGTGCAGCTTTTCGATTCCGACTGGGACCACCACGGCGGCCTCAAGCAGCGCCTCACCGCCAAAGCGAAGGACGTGGACCGGCCAATGGCGGCGCTGGTGCGCGATCTGAAACAGCGCGGACTGCTCGATGAGACGCTCGTCATCTGGGGTGCGGAATTCGGCCGCACGCCGATGCGGCAGGGCATCAACGGCGACGGCACCAAGACCTCCCCCGGCCGCGACCATCACAAGGACGCCTACACCATGTGGATGGCCGGCGGCGGCATCAAACCGGGCATCAGCTACGGCAAGACCGACGACTTCGGCTTCAACCCGGTCGAAAACGCCGTCCACACCCATGATCTCAATGCCACCGTGCTGAATCTGATGGGGCTCGACCACGAACGCCTCACCTTCCGCTATCAGGGCCGCGACTTCCGCCTCACGGACGTGCACGGCGAGCTGGTGCAGGGGATCATGGCGTAGAGCCAGAGTTCTTTCTAATATAGATAAATGCCGGGGGAATGAACTGCTGGCGTGGATGGTGCGTGGCGGTATCGTACTTGCCCGTCTTTCGGCGGGCTCTTCTACCCCTCCCAATTTTATCTCATGTGCGGAATCGTTGGATACATCGGCAACCGGCAGGCCAGCTCGATCCTCTTGGACGGGCTGCGTCGTCTTGAATATCGCGGCTATGACTCGGCAGGCGTGGCTTTGTGCGGAGCCGGCGGCCTGCAAACGGTCAAAAAAGCTGGTCGCATCGCCAATCTGGGTGCTGCCGTCGAGCTGGCCAAACCTGAAGGCACCGTGGGCATTTCCCACACCCGCTGGGCCACGCACGGAGCCGCCACGGATGAAAACGCCCACCCGCATGCCGATCAGGGCGGGAAGCTCGTCGTCGTCCACAATGGCGTGATCGAAAACTACCAGCCGCTCCGGGATCAGCTCATCGCCAAAGGCCACTCCTTTCATTCTCAGACGGACACCGAGGTCCTCTCCCACCTCATCGGAGCCTACTTTGACGAATCAACGGAGAAGGACGGCACGCAGCGCCTCGTCGATGCCGTGAAGCTGGCGCTCGCCAGTGTGAAGGGCACCTACGGCATCGCCGTGATGCATGCCAGCCTTCCGGACGTGATCGTCGGCGCACGCCTCGGCAGCCCCTTGATCATCGGTCTTGGCAAAGGTGAGCACTTCCTGGCCAGTGATGTCGCCGCGGTGGTCAGCCACACGCGGGACGTCGTCTATCTGAACGACTACGACATCGTCACCATCACACGCGACGGCTACGACGTGCAGTCGCACCAGGGCGTCCCAGCGCAGGTCAAGATCAGCCGCGTGGAGTTCAGCGCAGACGATGCGGAGATGGGAGAGTTCCCCCACTTCATGCTCAAGGAGATCTTCGAGCAGCCGAACTCCCTCCGCAATGCCATGCGCGGTCGCCTTTCCCGGGATGAATGCACGGCCGTCATGGGCGGGCTGAACATGACGCCGAAGGAGCTGGTGCAGATCGATCGCATCATCCTGGCCGGCTGCGGAACGGCCTACCATGCGGCGATGGTCGGCGAGTACCTGATCGAGTCGCTGGCCCGTGTGCCGACCGAGGTGGAGATCGCCAGCGAGTTCCGCTACCGCAATGTCCCGGCCAACAAAAACACGCTGCAGTTTGTCCTCAGCCAGAGCGGCGAGACGATCGACACGCTCGCCGCGATGCGCGAGGGCCAGCGCAAGGGCATTCACTGCCTCGGCATCGTCAACACCGTCGGCAGCACCATCGCCCGGGAGAGCGATGGCGGCGTTTACATCCATGCCGGCCCGGAAATCGGCGTCGCCGCCACGAAGACTTTCACCTCGCAGGTCACCATCATGACGCTTCTCAGCCTGCTCCTGGGCCGCATTCACCACCTTTCCAGCGTGGATGGATTGGAGATGATCGACGAGCTGGAGGCGCTCCCGGACAAGATCGTCACCATCCTGAAGCAGGCGGAGAAGATCAAGGCCATCGCCGAGAAGCACTGCAATGCCGAGGGCATGCTCTTTATGGGCCGCCAGGCGAACTACCCCGTGGCGCTCGAAGGAGCGCTGAAAATGAAGGAAATCAGCTACATCTACGCCAGCGGTCATCCCAGCGCGGAGCTGAAGCACGGCGTCATCGCACTGGTGAAGCCGGACCTGCCCAGCGTCTTCATCGCCCCCGACGACGCCGTCTTCGACAAAAACGTGAGCAACATCGAGGAAGTGCTCGCCCGCAAAGGTCCGGTCATCGCCGTGACGACGGAGGGCCGCACCGAGCTGGAGCGCCTCACCGAAGACGTGATCTACGTCCCCGACTGCCCGTCCTACCTCACGCCCATCCTGAACGTCATTCCGCTTCAGTTGCTCAGCTATTACACCGCCGTGGCCCGCGGCTGTGACGTGGACAAGCCGAGGAACCTTGCCAAAAGCGTCACCGTTGAGTAGGATGCGCGGCTTCCGAGTCCTTCCGAAACCCGCATGCCCGCCCATCGCCCCCGTCTGAGCCGCACGATTTTTATCGCAGCCATCGGAGCATGCCTCGGCGGGCTCCACCTTTCACAGGCTGCCGCAGATCCTGCCAATGCGCCGGTGGTCACCAGTGACTCCGATCAGACCCCGGCGGACTTCCTCGACGCCGTCGGGCAGAAGACCAAGGCGCGCTGGCGCATGCTTTTCCGCGAACCGCCGCCCACGCCGCCGACGGACCGTGCGCGCACCGCGCTCATCCTCGGCACTCTGCTGGGGGACAGCTACCTCGTCCTCCAGGCCGGAGATGCGCAGCAGTTCCGCAACAACAACCAGGACGTGCTCGCCTACTGCCGCACGCTCGGCCTCGGGGAAAAGCTCCTGCCCCGGCTCATGACGCAGGGGAATCTCGCGGAAAAAAACGCCTGGTCGGAACTGCGCCAGGAGATCATCGACGGTCACCAGGAGGCCCTGCGCCTGCTCCATGAGCAGATGGACGAGGATCTGGCGCTGCTCATCGACATCGGCCTCAGCCTCCGGCTCTTGGAGATCATCTCCACCATCATCGGTGCCGCGCCGGAGGCAGATGTGGCCGCCCTCGGCGGCGGCACGCCCGCGCTGCTGACGGATTTGCGCAGCGATTTCGACCGTCTCAGCGCTTTGAAACGCGAGGAGGCCCTGCTCGTCCGTGTGCGCAGCTTCGTCGATGGCGTCAGTCTGGCCTGGCGGGATGTCACCACCACCCCGCTGACCCCGGAGCAGGTCGAGGTGACCGTGGAGCAGTTGAAAGAGGTCATGAAGGCCGTGCTCGGCAGGTAACCCGCCATCCGGCCGCGCATGTCCGCCCGCGTCCTCATCATCGGCCAGGGACTCGCCGGCACCGCGCTGGCCTGGCGGCTGTGGGAGCGTGGCGTGCCGTTTGTGATCGTGGACCGCGATGAGGCGGTCACCTGCTCCAAGGTCGCCGCTGGACTGATCACGCCCATCACCGGCATGCGTCTGACCGTCAGTTGGCGCTACGCCATCTTCTACCGCGAGGCGCTGCGCTTCTATCGCCATTGCGGTCGGCGGCTGGAGCAGCGCTTCCTCTTCCCGCGCGGCTACGTCCGCCTGCTGAAGAACGAAAAGGAGATCGAAAAATGGGAAAAGCGCCGGTGCGATCCCGAGCTTCAAACCTTCCTGCATCGCCGGACGCCGCAACTCGACGCGGACGTCATCGAAAATCCGCAGAACGGCTTTCAGCAGCGCCACGCCGCATGGCTCGACACCTCCGCCTACCTCTCAGCCAGCAGGCACCACTTTGAGACGCTCGGCGCGTGGCTTCGCGCCGATGTGCGACCAGAAGACGTCCGCGATGATCCGGAGGGCGTCGATTGGAAAGGACAACGCTTCACCCACGTCATCTGGGCGCAGGGCTGGAGCGCCGAAAACCATCCGCTGCTGCAATGGGTGCCGTTTCAATCCGCCCTCGGCACCATCCTGAGCGTCGTGGCCGATCTCAGAGGTGAAAAACGCATCCTCAATCGCGGCTGCTGGCTGCTTCCGCGGGCTGACGGCACTTTGCGTGCCGGTTCCACCTACGAGTGGACTTTCGATGATCCGAACATGCCCTCGCCGGAGCAGGTGCAATCGCTCGAACAGACGCTGCGCTCCCTGCTCAAAGGCCCCGCCCGCATCACCGCCACGCAGTCCGCCGTGCGTCCGATCGTCAAGGGCCGTCAGGCCCTCATCGGCACGCACCCTGCGCATCCACGTGTGGCCTTTCTGAACGGCCTCGGGTCAAAGGGTTCCCTGCGTGCGCCATGGCTCGCCCGCCACCTCGTGGAGCATCTTCTCGATGGAGCGCCGCTCGATCCCGAATTCGACCTGCAGGACAACCGCGTGTGAACACTCCCAGGCAATAATGGACCGTTCTGCGCGTTGCCAGCGGATGTGCCGGTTCCTCTGCCTCCTTTCGTCATTCGTCGTTCTGCATTCGTCCTTTTCGGCACCGCCGAACGTCCTGCTCATCATCACCGATGACCAGGGCTACGGCGATTTCTCGATTCATGGCAATCCGCATGTGCAGACGCCGAACATCGACCGGCTCGGCAGCACGGGCGTGCAGTTTGAGCGCTTCTACGTGAACTCCTTCTGTGCGCCGACACGCGCCGCGCTGCTCACGGGACGCTGGCCGTTGCGCACGGGTTGCCATGGCGTCACGCACAACCGCGAGGCCATCCGGTCGTCGGAAGTCACGATGGCGGAGGCGTTGAAAGTTGGCGGGTATCGCAGCGCATGCATCGGCAAGTGGCACAACGGCGAGCAATTTCCCTTCACGCCCTCCGGGCAGGGCTTTGACGACGTGTTCGGCTTCAACAACGGCCACTGGAACAACTACTTCGATGCCACGCTGCTGCGTGGCTCGACGCCGGAGCCGACGAAAGGCTACATCAGCGACGTGCTGACCGACGAGGCGCTGAAATTCATCAGCGCGAACCAGAAACAGCCCTTTTTCTGCTACCTCGCCTACAACGCGCCGCACTCGCCCTATCAGGTGCCGGACAAGTACTTCGACAAGTTCAAGGCGAAGGGCTTCGAGGACAACGTGGCCGCGTTTTACGGCATGTGCGAAAACATCGACGACAACGTCGGCCGCCTGCTCGCGCAGCTCGACGAACTCAAACTCGCTGAAAACACCATCGTGCTCTTTTTGACCGACAACGGCGGAACGGCGGGCGTGAAGATCTACAACGCCGGCATGCGCGGCGGCAAAGTCAGCGTGCACGAGGGCGGCAGCCGCGTGCCGCTCTTCATGCGCTGGCCGGCGGCCAAATGGAAGCCGCATGTCGCGAAGCCCATCGTCTCGCACATCGACCTTTTTCCGACCTTGATGGACCTCTGCGGCGTGAAGGCGCCGGAAGGTCCGAAACTCGACGGCATCAGCCTGCGACCGCTTTTGGAAGGCAAGGACGGCTGGACGGAACGCACGCTTTTCACGCACAATCCCATCGACGAAACGAACAAGTTTCCTGGTGCCGTGCGCACGCAGCGGCATCGGCTCGTGCGCGAGATCAAAGGGCCTGCGGGCGGCTCCAGCGCCAAGGCGAACGATGACAGCGCCAAAGCCTGGCAGCTCTACGACATGGAGGTCGATCCCGGCGAGAAGAACGACATCGCCAAAGCGAATTCCGAACTCGTGAAGGAACTCGCCGCGAGATACGACGCCTGGTTTGCCGACATCTCGATCGAAGGCCTGCAGCGCTTCCCGCTGCCGGTCGGCCACGAGGAACAGAACCCCGTCGAACTGCACGCACCGCAGTCCTTCTACGACAAGCCGCTGAACTTCGCCAACGGCCCCGGATTCGCCAACGACTGGCTCACGAATTGGACCGATGCGAAGGCGAAAGTTTGGTTCGAAGTCGATGTCGCGGCCGCAGGTGACTACGAAATCGAAATCGCCTACGACTGCCCAGCGGAGGACGCCGGTTCGAAGATCCGCCTCGGCACCGCCTCAGGCAGCCTCGAAGCCTCCGTCCCCGCCGCACCGATCAAAGACGTCCCGCTGCCTCACCGCGACGAAGCTGGCAAAGCCCGCTACCGCAATCGCGAATGGGCCACCTTGAAACTTGGAACCCTGAAGCTGAAACCCGGGCCTGCCCGCCTCACGCTGGAGGCTTTGTCCATGCCCGGCTCGCAGGTCATGGACTTGAAGCATGTGAAGTTGAACCTCCGTTAATCCCCAATCCATGAAGCGCCTCATCGTTCTCTTTTCGTCATTCGGAATTCTGGTTTCGTCATTCGCTGCGGAGCAGCGTCCCAACATTCTCTTCGCCATCGCCGACGACTGGGGTGCGCATGCGGGTGCCTACGGCACGCCGTGGGTGAAAACGCCTGCGTTTGACCGTATCGCGAAAGAGGGCCTGCTTTTCACGAAGGCCTACACGCCCGTCGCCAAATGCGCACCTTCACGCGCCATCGTGCTCACGGGTCGTCATGCCTGGCAGAACGAGGAGGCGGGCAATCACATGGCCTTCTTCCCCGCGAAGCTGAAGAGCTGGCCGGAGGTGCTCACCGAAAAAGGCTGGCACATGGGCATCACCGGCAAAGGCTGGGGTCCCGGCTTCGCCAACGATGCAAACGGCAAACCGCGCCAGATCACCGGCAAGCAATACGCCAAGCGAAAAGCGCCGCCACCCGCCACCGGCATGGGCAACAACGACTACGCGGCTAACTTCGTCGATTTCCTCGACGCAGCGCCGAAGGACGGACCCTGGTGCTTCTGGTACGGCTGCACGGAGCCGCATCGTGGCTACGAGTACCAGTCCGGCGTGAAAAAGGGCGGCAAGAAGCTCTCCGACATTCCCAAAGTGCCGGACTACTGGCCGGATGACGACATCGTTCGTCATGACATGCTCGACTACGCCTTCGAGGTCGAGCATGCGGACAACCACCTCGCCCGCATGATCGCCGAGCTCGAAAAACGCGGCCAGCTCGACAACACGCTCATCATCGTCACCGCCGATCACGGCATGCCCTTCCCGCGCTGCAAAGGCTATGCCTACGAAGACAGCAATCATGTGCCGCTCGCCATCCGCTTCCCCGGCGGTCTGAAGAATCCGGGCCGCGTCATTGAGGACTTTGTCAACTTCACCGACATCGCGCCCACGATCCTCGACTACGCGGGCGTCACCGAAGAGGAAAGCGGCATGATGCCGGTCACCGGCAAGAGCTGGCGGCCGATCTTGGAAAGCGAAAAAAACGGCCGCGTCATCGCCGAGCGCGATCACACGCTCATCGGCAAGGAACGCACCGATGTGGGCCGCCCGAACGACTGGGGCTATCCCATCCGCGGCATCGTCACTGCCGAGCATCTGTTCTTGAAAAATTACGAGCCCACACGCTGGCCCGCAGGCAATCCCGAGACCGGCTACCTCGACACCG
>CAMAZK010000030.1 GCA_945863205.1 Akkermansia muciniphila
GATCAATGCCGGCACGCTCCGGGCGGGCACTGCTGCGGGTGGGCAGGCGCTCGGCTCAGCCAATGCGATCACCCTCGCTAATACGGCGGGGGCGATTCTCGACCTCAGTGTCGCGAACACGAGCCAGACCATCGGTTCCCTCGCTGGCGGCGGCACGACTGGGGGAAACGTCACCTTAGCAAACAGCATCGTCCTCACACTGGGATTGGACAACACGAATACCTCCTTTGCAGGGGTGATCAGCGGCGGAACGGGTGGCATCACCAAGACGGGCACGGGAACACAGACCCTTACCGGCACGAACACTTACACCGGCAACACCCGCATCAACCTCGGCACGCTCGCCCTCGACTTCTCCGCCGCCACTGCTCCGGCGACGAACATCATCTCGTCCAGCTCCGTGCTGAATTTGGCCGGCGGCACGCTCAGTCTCATTGGCAAGGCTTCGACGACGAACAGCCAGACCTTTGCCTCCACCACGCTCACGACGGGCAATGCCTCCGCACTCAGCCTGACCGCGAATGTCACCGCCAATCCGCTGCTGCTAAACCTGGGAGCCATTACGCGCAATGCCGGGACCACGCTGGACATCACACTGCCCACGGGCACTCAGTCCGCGACCAACGGCGTGCGCACCACGACCACCAACGTGAGCAACAATGTCTTCACCAACGGCTCCAACGTTGCCTACGCCACCATCGGCGGCACGACGTGGGCGGGGCGGACGGGTGCCGGTACTCAGAACCTCGTGGCCTTCACGGATGCAGGCGGCAGCTACAGCACGGGCAACGCGAACTATACGGCGACCCGCAACATCGATGTCACCGATGGAGACGCACCCGCGGCGGACTTCACCGTCAATACACTGCGTTTCAATGGCAATCACACACTGACGCTGCAAGGCACCAACAATGTCGTCTCGACTGGTGGCGTGCTCGTCACCCCAGGCTCTACCTCCACGATCACTGGCGGCACCCTGCGCTCCAGTGCCACGGCGGATGCGCTTCAGTTCATCAACTTTGGCACACAGCTCACCATCAACTCGGTTATTGCGGATAACGGTGTCGATCCCACCGTGCTCACACTCGCAGGACCCGGCACCACCATCCTCAATGGCGAAAACACCTACACCGGTGCCACCCACATCACTGGCGGCACGGTGAAGGTCGGTCACACGCAGGCGCTCGGGACCAGCGCCACTGTTAATCTGGCCGATAACGCCAACGCCGTCCTCGACTTGAACGGATTTGATCTCACCATCGGCTCCCTTGCAGGCGGAGGCACCCAGGGAACAAGCGGACAGGCCACCTTTGGCACCAGTGGCGGCACCGTGGCGCTGGGCAGCAGGACGCTGACCGTCGGGAATTCCACAAACACCGTGTTTGGCGGCACGATCACAGGAGCTGGAGGCAGCTTGGTCAAGGTGGGCAGCGGTGAGCTGCTGCTGCATGGCGCGAACACCTTCACCGGTGGTGTGGTCATCAAGGCGGGCACGCTTTCCGCCGCAGGTGTCACCGGAAACAATGCCTTTGGCAGCGGAACGATCACGCTGGGTGACAGCGCTGGTGGCAGTGCCAATGCCACGCTGCGTGTAGGCACCACGCTGGGTGTCGGCGGCCTCTATGTTTACAACAACCCCATCGTCCTCGCCGCCAACACCACCGGCATCCTCAACGTCACCACCAATAGCGCCAACGGCACTTATGAACTCACTGGCGGCGTGACCGGGAATAACAACTTTAGCATCAACCCCACCAATGGCGGCGTGTTGGTGTTTTCCACCAATGCCATCAACAACTCCGGCACACTCCTGGCGAGCAATGCCACCAACTTCCTGAGCCTCACCATCAGCGGCGGCATCGGCTCGAATGTCACAGATGTGAGTCTGGTTAACAACAACACGGGAAGCATCACGATTTCCACGCTCGGGGTGAACAACCGGGGGGGCATCATCCACACTGGCACCAGCACCGGAACAGCCACCATCAGCGCCGTGATTGGCAACAGCATCACCGGTATCACGCAAAACAGCGCTACGTCAGCCATGACCCTCAGCGGAGCGAACACCTTCTCGGCTCCCATCCAGATCCTGGCCGGCACGCTCACGGCCGGCGGAGGGGCGGCGGTCTCTTCGCTCGGAATCAATGCTCCCATCACGATCGCCAATGAGAGCACGGCGACCTTGGCTCTGGGAAATCAGATCCGCGTCATCGGCTCCATCGCCGGCGGTGGGACCACCGGTGGAAACATCGCCACGGGTGGCACGAGCGGAGGTTTGATCGTGGGTGGGAACCACACCAGCACGACCTACGCGGGCATCATCAGCGGTGCGGGGGCCAGCACGATTCGCAAGGTCGGTAGCGGCACGCTCACGCTCACTGGAGCCAATAGCTACACAGGGGCAACCATCGCCTCCGGTGGCACGCTGGAGTTTGACTACGTCACCGCCGACCCATTCATCAGCTCCGGCGCGATCACCCTCGCAGGCGGCACCCTGAGCTTCAAAGGTAAGGTCGATGGCAGCACCATGGACACCACTGGCACCCTCACGCTTGCCAATGTCAGCCGCAGCAGCATTAAGATCGAGAACAGCGCCGTCATCACCACCACCTTCGGGACAGTCGGTGCGATCAATCCCCTGATGCTCGATGTCTCTGGCTCGGGCACGCTGAGAACATCTGCTGCACTCACCACCACTGGATCGAGCAGCAATGTGGCCCTCGTCGGCGGCATGGTGCAGCTCGGCCAGCGAGCGAATTTTTATGTCAAAGACGCCACCGGCATCGGCTTTGCCACGCAGGATGGCTCGAACAACATCGTCCGCTATACCAGCGCGACAACGCTGGACGCTGGCACCGCGACGACGAATACGACGAACTACAAGCTCAGCGCTGATCTCACCCGCACGGCGGCGCTCAATTTCCAAACCCTCGAACTCGATACCTCCAGCGCAGCTGTGACATTGAGCATGGGCACCCAAAATCTCGTGCCAAACGGAAACGGGCGCAGCATTCTCGTCACCGGAAACAACGACGCTACGATCACCTCCACAACCGGCGTCGTGACCAGCAGCACCAGTTACAACATCGCCAACTACGGCACCGGCACGACCACCATGAATATGGGTAGTGGAGGGGCCGCCATCGTCAAAAACGGCCCCGGCCTTGTGGTCTATTCTAAATCCAATAATCCGTCCGACGTGTATGTCACGGAAGGCACGCTCCGCTTCAATCAAGCCATGACTTACACCACCAGCGTGCTGCGCATCTATGGAGGGGGCATCTTTGAGATCGGTGCGGATCTGGAAACCGGCAACGCGGGCGACCTTACCCGCGCAGTCGGCACATCCGGCAATAACGTCGCCATCCTCGGCGATGGCGGCTTCAGCACCCATGGAGCGGACCGTGTGGTCGCCCTCGGTGGTGTGGCCAGCCCCACAGCCCTCACCTGGGGAGCCAGCAACTTTCTCACGGACAGCTCTGGCACAGCCGATTACGACTCTATCTTCAAGCTCGGCTCCGCCACCTCCACGCACACCTTGGAATTTGCCAATGCCATCAACCTCGGCAACCGTCAGCGCTTCATCGACGTGGCCAACGGCACCAGCAGCACGAACGTGGACGGTCGGCTCACTGGCGTGATGAGTGGAACGGGCGGCCTGACAAAAACCGGTGCGGGAACCCTGGCTCTCACAGGTCTGAACTCCTACTCGGGCACCACCACCGTCAGCAACGGAGCCTTGCAGATCGGTAGCGCTGGTGTGGGAAGAACCGGCACAGGTGCTGTCACCGCGCAGACTGGCAGCACCATCCTCGGCACCGGTGTCGTGCAAGGGGCCAGCTTTACCGCGCAGAGCGGCTCCACTGTCCAAGCGGGTGATGGCACCGCGCAGAGCAACTACGGCACGCTGACCTTCACGCCCGTCTCCGGCTCAGGCAGTTTTGATTTCCAGAGCGGCAGCAGCGTCGTCCTTGGCCTCAATCCTGGCGGCACTGGCGATCTTCTGAGCTTCAACGGCCTCAGCAACGGCACCCTGCTTTTCAATGGCAACCTCAGTGTCACCGCACCTGGCTACAACCCCGTGGGTGTGGACACCTTCAATCTGCTCGACTGGGCCAATCTCAGCACCACCACCTTTCACAGCCGCTTCTCATCCGCCTCTTACAGCGGCTTTCTTCTCGGCAATGGCGATGACAATCTCGGCTTTGACCTGCCCGACATCTCCAGCAGCGGATACGGTTGGGACATCAGCCAGTTCATCACCAACGGCACCATCAGCACTGTCTTCGTCATTCCAGAGCCAAGCCGCGCGCTGCTACTCATGCTCGGCCTTGTGGGTCTCGTAACGCGCCGTCGCCGCAAGTAAACCATCCGCTCCCATCATGTCCCTCCTAGACCTGCTGCCAAAGCCGCCTGTCCTTTCCAAAGTCCGTCCACGTCTGACAACGGAGCACAAGACGGCCATCTTGAGCGCCATGCCTGACCACCAGTGGACCACAGCCCGCGATGCCTATGGATGGGCATGGAACAACCTGGGCGTGCGAGTGACTTACGTCACCTTTTGGCGCTTCATGGACAGCAACGGATTTCTGGTGGGCGATACGCTGCGGGCTCGCCGTCTGCGGACTACTCAGGATTAACGGTTGCCTATGACTCCCAGCACCGACGGAGTTCTCCTCACCTTCGCACTCACTGCCATCGCAGCCTTGGTGCTGCTCGTCACCCGCTGGCGCTGGAATCCCTTTCTCGCGCTGACGCTGACTTCTTTGCTCATGGGCGGTGGCGCGGTGCTGCTGGGCGTCGTGCCGGCCGCGACCACGATGGCGTGGACGTTTCTAGGTGTGATGGAGACGTTTCAATCAGGACTGGGCAAGACGCTCGGCAGTGTGGCCCCCCTCGTGATTCTCGGGGCCATTCTCGGGCGTGTGCTGGCGGAGTCCGGCGGTGCCACGGTGCTGGCGCGGCGTTTCACGCGTTTCTTTGGCAAAGCGAATGCAGGCTGGTGCATCATCGCGCTCGCCATCACGGTTGGTTTGAGCACATGGTTCGCGGTGGGGCTTTATTTGCTGCTGCCCATCCTCATCAGCCTCACACGGGAGACTGGCCGCCCCTTCCTCACGCTGGCGATTCCCATGCTCGCCTTTTTGTCGGTCATGCATGGCCTCATGCCTCCGCATCCGGGGCCGGTGATCGCTGTAGCCGCGCTTCAGGCAGACACGGGCAAGGTCTTGTTGTGGGCGCTGCTCATCGGCATTCCCACGGCGGCATTGGCAGGGCCGTTTTTTGCCAGGATCGCCGTGCAGCGTGTTAAGCCAGCGCCACCCGAGCGGTCGAGTGACGAATCTCTGCCTCCAGTGCTGCCTAGCTTTGGCATCACGCTGCTCACCATTCTGCTGCCGGTGCTACTCATGCTCGGCAGCACGCTGGTGGAGCTGCTTCATGCGCAGGCATCCCTGCTCGGGCGCTGCATCACAGGTGTCGGACATCCTGTCGCCGCCATGTTCATCGGCGTGCTATTCAGCCTCTGGTCGCTGGGATTGCACTGTGGGCGTGATCTTGCGTCCCTGATGCGTAGTGTGGAGCAAAGCGGTGCCAGCGTGGGCATGATGCTTTTGATTGTGGGCGCGGGCGGAGGCTTTGGCCGGGTGCTGACGGAGAGCGGCGTGGCACGCGTGCTGGGTGGGCTCGCCGCCGAAGCGCATCTGCCCATCCTCATCTACGCATGGCTGGCAGCCGCCTTCATCCGTGTGGCGACTGGTTCCGCCACGGTCGCCATCACCGTCGCAGCGGAGCTGATCGCACCACTCATCACTCCTGGCAGCCTTGTGAATCGCGAGCTGCTGGTGCTCGCCATCGGCTTCGGCTCGCTCTTCCTTTCCCACCTCAATGATGGCGGTTTCTGGATCGTCAAAGAAAGCCTCGGCCTCACCGTGTGCGAGACGCTGCAAACCTGGACCATCACCGAAACCATCATCGGCATCGCCGGACTGCTGCTCACGCTGCTGGCCAATATATTGTTGGCTTCCTAATCTCAACCGAACCCCAATCCATGCTCATCCTCGACGCTCACCTCGACCTCGCGCTCAACGCCATTGAATGGAACCGCGATCTCACGCAACCGCTCGCCAAGATCCGCGCTCAGGAAGCGCACTTAAAGGACAAACCTGACCGTGGCCGTGGTGTGGTGAGTTTTGGCGAAATGCGTCGTGCAGGCATCGGCCTCTGTGTGGCCACACAACTCGCCCGCGTGGAGCGGAATGCCTACAGTCCCATCCTCGGCTGGCGCTCTCAGCCGCAGGCTTGGTCCATGACGCAGGCCCAGCTCGCTTGGTATGAATGCATGGAAGAAGCGGGCGAGCTCGTGCAACTCCGTGATGCCACGGCTCTGCAAAATCATCTCAACCAATGGCAGCAAGCCCTCGCGCGGAGTGATGATTCGCACCTCGCCCTGCCCATCGGCTATGTGCTTTCGCTGGAGGGTGCGGACTCGCTCGTCACGCTCGATCATCTGCACCGCGCCCATGCACGCGGCCTGCGTGCCATCGGCCCCGCGCATTACGGTCCCGGCGTCTATGTGAATGGCACGGATGCCACCGGCAAGCTAAGCGATGAAGGCAAGGCTCTCCTGCGCGAGGCCGCACAGCTCGGCATGATTCTTGATGCCACGCATCTCTGTGACGATGCCTTCTGGCAGGCGCTGGAACTTTACGACGGCCCCATCTGGGCCAGCCATCATAACTGCCGCGCCCTCGTCCCGCACAATCGCCAGCTCAGCGATCATATGATCCTCGCGCTGGCCCAACGCGATGCCGTCATCGGTGCCGCATTCGATGCCTGGATGCTCGCTCCCGGCTGGGTGCGCGGCCAGACCACACCGCAGTCCGCCGGTGTCACGCTCAACACGGTGGTCGATCACATGGACCACATCTGCCAGCTCACCGGCACCGCACGCCACTGCGGCATCGGCTCCGATCTCGACGGCTGCTTTGGCACCGAGCAAACCCCGGCCGATCTCGAAACCATCGCCGACCTCACCAAGCTGCCCGCTTTGCTCCAACAACGCGGTTACAACGCCGCCGACGTGCATGGCATCATGAGCGGCAACTTCACCCGCGCTCTGTTCAAAGCCTTCCAACAAAAGGCCGCCTCCCCCTCTGTTCGCCCTGGCACTCAAATCGCGCCGGTCATCACCACCCACTGAATGAAAACTCTACTCACCCTGCTTTTCATCCCGGCGCTGCTTGCCACTGCTCAAAACGCTGCCCCCGGCACACGCAATGCCTTGGAGCAGGCCGCTGCGCCCACGCCCGGTCTTGATGATGCTTCATTGCTCGCTGACTCGCCGAAAGTCTTTCCGCGTAAAGGCCCGCTGCCACTTCTCTACCCACCTAATCTGTCCATGCTGGATGAGGAGGCTGAGACGGATTACTTCATCTTCAGTGCCCCGCTGGAACCGGGCACCCCCATCGGCCAGGTGCCCGCTGAAGTGCCTGCGCCCCCGCGCTACCCAGGCCGGACTTTGGAACAAATCGCCCGCATCGAGTCCGAGATGCCCCAGGGCACCTTCAATGCGCCACTCAACGATTGGCAGCACCTCACCCGCACGCGCCGCCTCCTCACCGAAGGCGGAGACCTGCACATTCTGGCCCTCGGCGATAGCATCATCAACGACACCATGCGCAGCGGCTGGGTCGCCAAGCTCCAGCAAGCCTATCCAAAGGCGCGGATCAAACTCACCGTCTATATCCGAGGCGGCGGTGGCTGCCATCATTTCAAAGAAGAAGGCCGCGTGCAGAAATACATCCTCCCGCGCCGACCCGACCTCGTGCTCATCGGCGGCATCAGCCAGAAAGACATCGACAGTATCAGGGATGTCATACAGCAAATCCATGCAGGGCTGCCCGAGACGGAGTTTCTTCTCACCAGCGGAGCCTTTGGTCGCGTGGATCTGCGAGATCCTGCCAAGCTCGCGCTCGCCCCGCATTCCGGCACTGGAGCCTATGGCAAGGCATTGCGTCAGCTCGCCTCGGACGAACGCTGTGCCTATCTCGACATGACCCGTCCCTGGGCCGACTACCTTGTCTCATCGAAGCAGCATCCGCACGTTTTCTACCGCGACCGCGTGCACGCCAATGAGTTTGGCGAGCAAGTGCTCTCCCGCATCCTGATGACCTTTTTCAAACCATGACCACACCCTTTAGTCTCAGACTAAAAGACATTAGGGAGATTGTTCCAACCCAGAAGTGAGATGCCCCAATCCAAACCGTATTTTAATCCCATGAATCCCCGTCTCTGCTCCAGCACCCGTCCCATCTCCACGCGTCGTGATTTTCTCACGCGCAGTGCTTTTGGCCTCGGCGGGCTTGGTTTGGCCTCAATGCTGCAGGAACTCGGCATGGCGGCGGAGTCCGCCCCCTTGTCACCGCTGGCACCCAAGAAGCCGCATTTTCCCGCCAGAGCGAAGCGCGTGATCCACATCTTCTGCGAGGGCGGGCCTTCGCAGGTGGACACCTTTGATCCCAAACCCGCGCTGGAGAAGTATCACGGCAAAATGGCCGATGAGGTGATGAAGGACTATCAAAAGGCCGCTGGGGAAGTCGCGAGCGGCATGGGACGACTCAGCGGGAAGCTGCAGCGCTCGGCCTTCAAATTCGCGAAGCATGGCCAGAGCGGTATGGAGATCAGCGAGCTGTTTCCGAAGCTGGCGACTCATGCCGATGAGCTTTGCGTCATCCGCTCCATGCACACGAAGACGAGCGTGCATGAGCCCGCGCAGCTCGTGATGAACACCGGCGAGTTCGCCAGCGTGCGGCCCAGCGTGGGATCGTGGACCGTGTATGGCCTTGGCACGGAAAATCAAAACCTGCCGGGGTTCGTTTCGCTATCGCCGAATGGCACCACGAGCAGCGGGGACAAGCAGTGGGGTAATGCCTTCCTGCCTGCGCATTGCGGCGGCACGGGCATTCCGACCAAAGACCCGTCGGTGACCAAGATGATCGAACACATCCGCAGCGGCACCACCTCCCTGCGTGAACAGCGCCGCCAGCTCGACCTCATGCGTCAGATGCACGAGGACTTCGCGCAGAAGCATCCGGGCGATGCACTGCTGGAAGGCCGCGTCAGCGCCTTTGAAACCGCCTTCCGCATGCAAGTCGAGGCCACGGACGCTTTTGACCTCACTCGCGAGCCGAAAACCATGCGCGATCTCTACGGCGACACCGATATGGGCCGCCAGCTCATGCTTGCGCGCCGTCTCGTCGAGCGCGGCGTTCGCTTCGTGCAGGTCTATCACAACGACTGGGACACGCATGACCTCAACGACGAACGTCACCGCAATCTCTGCTCCGCCGCTGATCAACCCCTGCACGCCCTGCTCACCGATCTGAAGCAGCGCGACATGCTCAAAGACACCCTCATCCTCTGGGGCGGCGAGTTCGGCCGCACACCAACGAGTGACAACAACGACGTGGCGAAGAAGAAAGGCATCGGCCGCGATCATAATGCCGGAGGCTTCACCATGTGGATGGCCGGTGGCGGCTCAAAGCCGGGCACCGTGTATGGAACGACGGATGATTTCGGTGCCCTAGCCGTGCATGACAAAGTCGAGGTGCATGACCTGCACGCGACGATTCTGCACCTGCTCGGTTTTGATCACGAGAGGCTGACGTATCGATATGCCGGTCGCGATTTCCGCCTCACCGATGTGTATGGGCATGTCGTGAAAGGAGTCCTGAGTTGAAGACAAAAAGATGAGAGACAAAAAAATCTCTGACTCAGACCATTTTTCTGTCTGTCATTTTTTGTCTCAATAAAAACCGTTCCATGCCAATCATCCGCTCCATCGACACAAACCGCATCTCCCAAGAGGAGTTTGGCAGGCTCGCTTACGAGGTGAAAGGCCACGTCATCGACATTCACAACAAGTTTGGACGCTTCTTCGATGAGAAGATCTACAAGAAGGAACTTGCCGACCGGCTCCGAGGTGTGGAGCTTGAAGTGCCCGTGACGGTCGTCTTCGACACCTTTTCCAAAACCTACTATCTCGACGCGTTAGTCCACCAGAGCGGCTTGTTTGAGTTCAAGGTCGCTGAAGCCATTCATCCCCGGCATCGCAGCCAGACGCTGGGGTATCTGCTGCTCTTTGATCTCGCTCACGCGATGATTTTCAATCTGCGGCCCGAGATGCTTGGCTCCGAGTTCGTGAACTGCCATCAACGGCTCGCCGACCTCAGGAATCCGGCGTTAGACACCGCTCGCTTTGATTTCCGAATTCCTGGAGCCGCTTTCTTCCATGACACTTTGAAGGCAATGGTCAATGACTGGGGGGCTGGACTCGACATCGGACTGTATGAGGAGGGATTAACCCATCTGCTCGGGGGCGAGGAGAAGGTGAATGTTCCCGTGCCTGTGATCGGTTCGAAGGGGCACCTTGGGGACCAGAAATTCCGCCTGATCGCACCGGACGTGACCTTCAAACTGACTGCGTTGGGGGAGGATGAGAACAACTTCGAGTCCCATGCTCGCAGGCTGCTGGAAAACACCACCCTGAAGGCGATTCATTGGGCCAATATGCGCAATGGCAAGATCACGTTCACGACCCTCCAATGAAACCTATCAAAGACAAAAATATGACAGACAAAAAGATCGGGAACAGGATCGGCACCCTCATCCTCAGCCATTTTTTTGTCTGTCATCTTTTTGTCTTCTCCTCCGAAGACCTCTTCGAATCCAAAATCCGCCCCATCCTCGTCGAACATTGCTACGAGTGCCACAGCGCGGACAAAAAGCAGAAAGGCAACCTCCTCCTCGACACCGCCGAGGCCACCCTCAAAGGCGGCGACACTGGCCCCGCTCTCGTCCCCGGAGATCCTACGAAATCCCTTCTCCTCAATGCCGTGAAATGGGAGGACGAGGACCTCCAAATGCCGCCGAAGAAAAAACTCAGTGACGCGCAAATCGCCGATCTCGAAGCCTGGATCAAAGCCGGTGCCCCCGATCCCCGCAGCGGCCCGCGCACACTCACCAAGATCGAGCAACACCTCCAAGACTCCAAAAAGCACTGGTCGCTCCAACCCGTCATCGACCCCAAGCCCGCCTCGCTTGACGCCCTCATAGGCAGCACCGGCAAAGCAGCTGCCGACAAGCGCACGCTCATCCGCCGCGCCTACCTCGACCTCCTCGGCATCGCGCCCACGTATGCGGAAGTCAACGCCTTCGCCACCAACTCCGATCCTCAAGCCTTTGAAAAACTCATCGACCAACTACTCGCCGACAATCGATACGGCGAGCGCTGGGGTCGCCACTGGCTGGATGTCGCGCGTTACGCCGATAACATGGGCAGCATCTACAACGGCGACGACACCTACACCAACGCCTTCACCTACCGCGACTACGTGATCCAGTCCTTCAACGATGACAAACCCTACGACCGCTTCATCCTCGAACAAATCGCCGCCGACCAGCTCGACACCGCCAAAGACACGCGCACGCTCGCGGGCATGGGTTTCCTCGGTATCGGACGCCGCAAAGACCGCCGCCTTGATGACGACATGCTCGACGACACCATCGACGTCATCGGGCGCGGATTGATGGGCCTCACGATCAGTTGCGCACGCTGCCACGATCACAAACTCGAGCCGATCACCACCAAGGACTACTACGGTCTCTACTCCATTCTCAAGAGTAGCAAAGAGCCCGAGATTCAGCCCGCTTTGCCGCAGGAAGACACGCCGCAAGTCCGAGAATACGCCGAGAAAAACAAAGCCGCCCGCACCGAATACATCCGTGTCGTCGCCTTCGAGGCCGACCGCAGCTTCAGCGCCCTGCGCTCGCGTGTCGGGGATTACCTGCAGGCTGCTCACGACTCAAAGATAACCAACAGCTACAAAGACAAAACCGTCACACCCAACATCCTCGATCCCCGCAAACTCAACAACGGCATCCATAATCGCGTCGTCGCCAATTGGGACAAGTGGGTCAAAGGTCACCCCGAGTTCTTCACCCCATGGCTCGAAATCTCCGCTCTTCCCGAGGCCGAGTTCGCCACAAAAGCACCCGCGCTGTGCGAAGCCTACGCCAAGAACGCCGACAAGAAACTCATCCCCTCCGTCGCTCGCAGCTTCGCCAAAACCAAGCCCAAATCCCTGCGCGACATCGCCGACATCTACAATCACCTCTACGCCAGCGAGGTCGATGCGCTGTGGGCCGAGAACTGGCGCGAGCACCTGCGCAAGCTCTGCATCCCCACCGCCGACGAACTCAATCTGCCTGTCGCCGAACTCGAAAAACTCAGTATCGACCGCGTCCACACCGCGCAGAAGAATCCACTGCCCGATGCCGAAGGTCAGCAACTGCGCGCTCTTTTTATTGAGGAGAATTCGCCCTTCGTTCTCTCAGGCAAAGATTTCCTCAGCAACAGACTTTACGCCAATCGCGATGTCGCCGAAGGCCTGCGTCGCAACGCTGCCAAACCATTTCTGGAACTGCAAAACCATCCCGGTTCCCCCGCACGCGCCATGACCTTCGTCGATGCCGACAAGATGCATGATGGCAAAGTCTTCATTCGTGGCAATCCCAACACCAAAGGCCCCGATGCACCGCGCCAGTTCATCACCGCACTGCATCACATCTCCCCCGCGCCGTTCCCCAAAGAAAAAAGCGGTCGTCTTCAACTCGCCCAAGCCATCGCCAACAAAAACAACCCGCTCACCGCCCGCGTGATCGTGAATCGCGTGTGGGCCTGGCACTTCGGCGAAGGCCTCGTCACCACGCCGAGCGACTTCGGCTTCCGTGGCGAAAAACCCACGAATCAACCGTTGTTAGACCATCTCGCCGCGTGGTTCATGGAGAACGGTTGGAGCTTCAAAAAACTGCACAAGCACCTCATGCTTACCGCCGCCTACCAGCGTGCTGATTTTCCCATCCGACCGCTCGAACTGGAACCCTTCCGAGACACCCTGCTCGCTGTAAGCGGTCGCTTGACTCCTGATCTCGGCGGCAAGCCCGAAAAGATCGATGCCAGCGTGCGTCGCACCGTGTATGGCTTCGTCGATCGTAAAACGCAGCCCTCGCTTTATCGCAGCTTCGACTTCCCCGATCCCAATTTCAGCGCCCCCAAACGCAGCCGCACCGCGCTCACCCCGCGCGCCCTCATTTTGATGAACAGCCCGCTGCTCACCGACAGCGCGAAGAATCTCGCCGCCACGCTCGCGAAAGACCTCCCTGACGACACTAGCCGCATCGAGGAGATGTATCGCCGCGTGTTCCAGCGCCAGCCCACGGACAAGGAAATGCAGCGCGCGCATGATTACCTCGCCGCGTATCCGAAGGACGACCTCGTGCATCCCGAGTCGCAGGACTGGCAGTATGGCTTCGGCGATTTCGATGCCGTTGCGAAGCAGGTGAAGGATTTCGCCTCGCTCGACAAATTCGACGGCAAGGCATTCAAAGGCACCGGCGTCATGCTCGATGCCATGGGCGGTGATCCAGGCGCGTCGAGCAAGCAAAGCACCGTGCGCCGCTGGGTCGCACCGCTCGATGGCGAGGTGAACATCGCCGCCGAGCTCATCCACATGGACGAAAAGAGTGACGGCGTCGTCGCCCGCATCCTCAGCAGCCGCGCCGGCCAGCTCGGCGAGTGGACGGCCAAAAAGCAGGCCGTGTGCACTGATTTGACCAAGATCGCCGTCAAGAAAGGCGACACGCTCGACTTCATCGTCAGCAGCGCCAGTGGCAAAGACGCTGCCGCCTATCAGTGGAGTCCCAGCATCCTCATGCCCACCGCCGACATGCCCGCGATGCCAGGCATGGCCAAACGCTGGGATGCCCGAGTCGATTTCGCCAATCCCAAAGCCCCGCAGAAGCCGCTCTCGGCCTGGGAAGAACTCTGCCAGGCAGTGCTGCTGTCACCGGAGTTTGCGGTGATGGAGTGAACCAGGCTCGATGCGGCGTTTCCTCTGCATGAAGTTCATCCTTCTTGCTTCGATTCTCCTTGCCTGTGTTTCGACCGCTGACGCGGCAAGGCCCAACGTGCTCTTCATCGCCATCGACGATCTGCGCGATGATCTCGGCTGCTTCGGAGTGAAGCATGCCAAGACACCGCAGTTGGATGCGTTCGCCTCCACCGCACGCGCCTTCAGCCGTCATTACATCCAGGTGCCCACCTGCGGCGCCTCGCGCTGCGCCATGCTGCGCGGACGTTACCCCGACCGGCCCGTGCATTTGATCAACGATGCCATCCGTGATTCCCAGAGCGACTGGGCCACGGACAGCCTGGCGGCGGTGTTTCGTCGCAGCGGCTACGAGACGATGGCGCTTGGAAAGGTCAGCCACTATCCCGGCAATCTTACCGGCAAGGACTGGGCGATCGGACCGGAGGAACTGCCCGGTGCCTGGGATCGGGCGTGGGTGCCGGACGGCCCTTGGCCGAGCCCGGAAGGCATCATGCACGGCTTCGCCAATGGCGTGCCGCGTCAGCGTGGCAAGTCGCCGCCGTTTGAACACATCGATGGTCCCGACACGGCGTATCCCGATGCCTGGGTCGCCAATGATGCTGTGAGTGCGCTCCAACGTCTGTCCAAGCAGGAGAAGCCCTGGTTCTTCGGCGTCGGCTTCTTCAAGCCTCATCTCCCTTTCGCCTCGCCGAAGAAGTGGTTCGATCTGCATGACCAAAAAGTTCCCGATCTGCCAGCGGACATCGCGAAAAAACCCGCCTGGCCCGCCTACTGGTATGACGGCGGTGAGCTGCGCGGCAACTACGGCCACGAGCCCGGTCGCGATCCCGCCACCGACCCCGAATACGCCCGCCTGCTGCGTCAGGCCTACGCCGGCTGCATCAGCTACATGGACGCGCAGCTCGGTCGCGTCATCGCGGCGCTCAGCGTACTCGGCATGGCCGACAACACCATCGTCGTCGTGTGGAGCGATCACGGCTTCCTGCTCGGCGAGCACGCCATCTGGGGCAAGCACTGCCTCTACGAAGACGCCGTCCGCTCACCCCTCATGATCCGTGTGCCCGGCATGAAGGCGCCCGGCAAGGTGTCGGAGGCCATCGTGGAAACCGTCGATGTCTTCCGAACCCTCACCGACCTCTGCGGCATCGAATCGTCTGCCCAACTCAGCGGCCACAGTCTCCGCCCACAACTCAATGATCCCGAGAAGCCCTCCACCAAACCCGCGCTCGCCTGGTGGTCCAACGGCGTGCAAACCGTGCGCACCGACCGCTGGCGACTCATCGTCACGCCGAACAAAACCGACTCCCTCGACCTCGAACTCTTTGACTATACCGCTGCTTCCCCGGAAACGAAGAACCTCGCCGCCACCGAACCCGCCGCGGTCAGAAAGCTCCTGGGATTCCTCAAACCGGTCAAGGAGGACGCAACCAAGCCCTAACTCGCCATGAAGTCACTCATTCTCATCGTACTCGCCACCACCGGCCTTCACGCCGCAGATTCCATCGACGCTTTGATCGAAAAGGAGAAGCCGTCATTGATCCAGCTTTACGAGCATCTGCATGCGCATCCCGAGTTGTCGTTCCATGAGGAGAAGACGAGTGCGCGGATGGCGGAGGAGATTCGAGCCTTGGGGTTTGAGGTGACGGAGAAGGTCGGCGGTTTCGGCGTGGTCGGAGTTTTGAAGAATGGGCCGGGGAAAACAGTGCTCGTGCGCACGGACCTCGATGGACTGCCGGTGCGGGAGATCGGCTCGGTGCCTTACGTGAGCAAGACCGTCACGAAGGACGACGCGGGCAACGATGTGCATGTGATGCACGCCTGCGGGCACGACATGCACATGACCTGCTGGGTCGGCACGGCACGGGCGCTGGTGGCTTCGAAGGACCAGTGGAAGGGCACCCTCGTCTTCATCGCGCAACCGGCGGAGGAGCGCGGCGCGGGTGCGCAGGCGATGATCGAGGACGGTTTGTTCGAGCGCTTTCCGAAGCCGGACGTGTGCCTGGCGCTGCATTGCGATTCGGGGCTCGCCGTTGGCAGCTTTGGCGTGACCAGCGGTCCGGCCACGGCGAGCACGGACAGCGTGGACATCGTCGTGAAGGGCGTCGGTGGTCACGGCGCGATGCCAAACATGACGAAGGATCCCATCGTGCTCGCCTCGCAGATCGTGCTGGCCTTGCAAACGATCGACAGCCGAGAATTGCATCCCGTTGAGCCGGTGGTGGTAACGGTGGGCAAGTTCAACGGCGGCACGAAGCACAACATCATTCCCGACAAGGTCGAACTCGGCCTCACCGTGCGCACCACGAGTGCCGAGACGCGCACACAGGTGCTCGATTCCATCAAACGCATCTGCCGCGGCCTCGGCATCGCCGCCGGTCTGCCGGAGAATCTGCTGCCGGAAATCTCGCTGCTCGGCCCCGGCACGCCTTCGCTTTACAACGATCCCGATCTCACCGCGCGCGTGACCGGCGTGTGGGCGGATGCCTTTGGCAAGACCAGCGTCATCGAACGCAAGGCCACGATGGCCGGCGAGGATTTCTCGCGCTACACGATGACGCCTGAGAAGATTCCCGTCTTCCTCGTCTGGCTCGGCACGGTCGCGCCGGAGAAGGTCGAGAAGGCGAAACAGACCGGCGAGGCGCTGCCCAGTCTGCACTCGCCGTTCTACCGGCCCGAAGCCGCGCCCTCGATCACTGTCGGCGTCAAAGCGATGACGCTCGCGGTGATGAACGAACTCAACCGCTGAACCTCATGAACCGCCGCGACACCCTCGCTCTCACACTCGCCGGACTGGGACTGCCCATCCGCGCCCGATCCGCCACTCCCGCCATGCCAACCGCCGTCCAGATCATCCAGACACAAATCGACAACGGAACACTCCACGCCGCCGTGTTGCATGTGCAGCGGGGCGATCAGGTGACGCAGCATGTCTTTGGCAAGGCGAAGGCGGACTCGATGTTTCTGCTCGGCTCCATTTCCAAACCGCTCACTGCCGCCGCCGTCATGGTCTTGGTGGATCGTGGAGAACTGAAGCTCTCCGACCACGCGGTGAAATACTTCCCCGAGTTCAACGAGGGCGCACGCAAGGACATCACGATCGAGCAACTGCTCACGCACACTTCGGGTCTGCCGGATCAATTGGAGAACAACAGCGAGCTGCGGGCCGGGCACGCGCCGCTTTCGGAGTTCGTGAGGGGAGCGATGCGCACGCCGCTGCTTTTTGCGCCGGGGACGAAGTATCATTACCAAAGCATGGGCATCCTGCTGGCGGCGGAGATCGCGGAGCGGGTGACGAAGACGCCGCTGCCGGAGTTTCTGCGCCAGCATGTCTTTGGACCTCTCGGGATGTCGCGATGCGTTCTTGGGCTCGGAAGCTTCAAAAAGTCCGACATGGTGCCGATGCAAACCGAGCACGCCGCGCCTGAATCCGGCGCAGGTGATCCGAACGCACGCGAGTGGGACTGGAACAGCGACTACTGGCGTAATCTCGCTGCACCCTGGGGCGGCGCACACAGCTCCGCAGCGGACGTCGCCACGTTTCTGCGCAGCTTTCTGCATCCCGCTGGCAAAGTGATGCGGGAGGAAACGGCGCGGCTGATGATCCACGACCACACGCCGACGCTCGAAGCGCATCGCGGCATCGGCTTCATGGTCGGCCCCGCGAGTCTCGGTCAGGGCTGCTCGGCGGCGGCTTTCGGTCACAGCGGCTCCACGGGCACGCTGGCGTGGGCTGATCCGGCCACGGACATGAGCTTCGTGCTGCTGACTTCGCTGCCAAAGAATGTCTCCGGCGGGCTGATCCTGTATCCGGTATCGGACCTGGTTGCGGGCGCTTGAGCCGGGCGGTGCGTCTTCACTCGACCTCGGCGACGGTGCGGTCCACGGAGCCTTTGTTCCAGCGACCGTCCAGTGTGAAGGAGAGGTGGGGGGTGTAAAGCTGGGGTTCGAGCAGGAAGGAGTCGTGCCCTTTGTCGGAGTGCACGGTGATGTGCATGTTCGAGACGCCGGCCTTTTCGAGGTGGCCGACGAGCTTGGCCTGCTCCTCGGGGTAGAAGCAGAAGTCGCTGTCGATGCTGAAGACGAGGTAGTGCTGCCCCGCGGCGGCGCTGCGGGCGAAAAGCTCTTCGTAGGAGGAGACGCCGGCATCCTTCAGCGGATCGTAGCGCAGCCACATGTCGGCGATGCGGAGGTAGGTGTTCGCATCGAAGCGCTTCACGAATTTTTTCCCCTGGTGGAGCATGTAGCTCTCGACGTTGTGCTGCACGCGGTACCAGGCCAGCGTGTCGCCTCCCTGCTTCAAATCCTTGCGGGCGCGTCTTTCGATGGCGTCGAGGTGGACGAAGGTCTTGTGGCTGATCATGCGGGCCAAGGCGAGTCCGTACTCGGGTGCGGAGCCGTCATAGTACTCTCCGCCGTGGAAGTGGGGGTCGTTTTCGATGGCGAGGACCTGCTCAAAAAGGGTGAGGCGTGTCAGCACGGTGGTTTCGCAGCCGCTGGCGATGGGGACGACGAGTTTCACGCGCTCGGGGTGCAGCGTGGCCAGATTGATGGCCAGCAGTCCGCCGACGGAGGCGCCGATGACGGCCCGCAGCTTTTTGATGCGCAGGTGGTCGAGCAGGGCGAGCTGGGACTTCACCACATCGCTGGTGCTGACCGGCGGGAAGCTGCCGCCGTAGGGCTTGCCGGTGTCCGGATTGATGGAAGCGGGTCCGCTGGAGCCGTAGCAGCCGCCGAGGTAGTTCGCGCAGATGATGAAGTAGCGGTTCGTATCCAGCGCTTTGTCCGGGCCGACGAAGAGGTCCCACCAACCGTTGTGGAGGTCCTTCGTCCAGCGGCTGCCGGTTTCCGGCACGGCGGTGTTCAGCCCGAGGGCGTGCTGGCTGCCGGAGAAGGCGTGAAAGAGCAGGATGGCGTTGCTGCGGGAGGCGTTCAGCTTCCCGTAGGTCTCGTAGGCGACGGTGATTCCGGGCAAGGTTGCGCCGGAGGCGAAGACGAACGGCTCCTTTGAGCTTCCGATTTTTATGAACTGGGTTTCTGCTGTGGGCGCTGCCTTCGACATGAGGCGCGGAAGAAACAGGGTTTTGAGGATGCAGCAAGGCTGAGATGCGGATTGCCGGAAGCGGCGATTGGTGGATGTTTCCGCCGTTTCACCCCCGCCGCCTGAATGCTCGACCCGTTCGCCACGCTCAAAGAGGCCGGCTTCTCCCAGAAGTCCGGGCAGAGCGTGGACTCGCTCTCCGGCTGGTCGCCGGAGCTGGTCGCCAGCCTCGACTGGGCGCGGCTCTCCGAACTGGCCCGGGGGATCGCGACGGAGGCGGGGTGCGAGGTGGCGGGCTTCCGCGTGATGCCGGACGGGGCGGTTCTCTTTGGCATGCTGGAGCAGCCGAAGTCCGCGAAACCACGCCGCGCGATGGTGAAAATCGCTCCTTGGAACGAGTGGGGGGCCACGCCGGAGACGGTGCGGAAATTCGCCGATGAAGTGAGCACGGCGCGTGACACGCGGGGCATCCTGATCGCGCCCGCTGGCTTCAATCCGGCGGCGCTGCGCACGGCGCAGGAGCGCCGCATCGAGGCCGTGGATGCGGTGGCGATGGACGCGGCGCTGCAGGCTCTGCACGAGGACAAAAGGGAGTTTCTGCTGGCCATGATCGCGAAGGGTGATTTTTCGACCCCGACCTGCCCTTTCTGCCTGCGGAAGCTGCGGCGCGTCGAGCAGGAGCGGCTGACGCTGCCCTCCCGCATCATCGACACGGTGGGCCTCTTTGCCGATCCAGTGCTCTGCGACCAGTTGGAGATCGCCCGGGGCTGCGACGCGACTTTCCTGCAGGAGGTCAGGGCGCGCAGCATCACGGTTTCCGGTCATGCGGCGGGAGATTTCGTCTGTGAAGGCCCGGTGACGCTCAAGGCGGGCGGCACGCTGTCGGGCACCGTGGCGGCGCGGTCGCTGAATGTGCAGGACGGGGGAGAGCTGCTGGGGCAGTTCCGTATTCTGGGCGGGGAACTGGGCTCCTTCGTGAAACCGGCCGTGCGCTGGGACTGGCGCTGCGGCGGCACGGAGAACAAGCGGTGCGCCGCAGTCATCTTCGAGCCGCACGAGTGAGGTGAGATCGCTCTTGGCACTTCCGCCCTGACTGTGGAATGTAGCGGGCATGTCGTCCTCTCCACCCACCGGCCCGAGCTCCCTGCTTCGACTGGTTTTTTACGCCACCGCGCTCGTCATGGCGCTGCTGCAGGTGTTTGTGACCTTCCGCGGTCTCAGCAGTGAGGAGGGCATGAACCAGGCGCAGCTGGCGCGGCAGATCGCGCGCACCGGCTCCTACCAGACGCGGGTGACCCAGCCTTACGCTTGGGCACTGATGGAGAAGGAAGGTGGAAAGCCCTCGCCCATCGCCATGCCTGAGACGGTCCAGCCGCCGCTCCAGCCGCTGCTGTGGTCCGTGGCGTTCCGTCTTCTGAAACCGTGGCAGCACTACGACCCGGTGAATGGCGGCGCCGTTTATCTGCTGGATCGCGTGATCGCCTGTTTCGGCGTCGCGTGGTATCTGCTGACCATTTTTTTCACCCATGGCGCGGCGCGGAGGCTGTTTGACGAGCAGGTGGCCGCGATCGCCGCCATCGCCCTGCTGGTCTGCGGCCCGGCCTGGGACGTGATGGTGAGCGGCGCCCCCCGGGCCATGCTGGTGCCGCTCTTTGCGCTAGCTTTCCGGCTTTACGCCTCAGCGGCGGGGCGGGCGGGGGAGGATCGCAGTGCGGTCGTGCCGCTGACGCTGCTGGGGGTGGTGTGTGCGCTCATGATCCTCGCGCACTGGATGGCGGTGTGGATCGTCGCGGGCGTGGTCATCGGCGTGGCGGTGTTTCTTCCGCGTGGAAAGGCGGGCGCGGTCGTGGTGGCGGCGTTTCCCGCCGTGACGCTGCTGCTGTGGGGCTGGTGGAACGCCCAGCTCTGCGGTGATCCGCTCGGCGGTATCAAAGCGCTCGTGCAGGCGCAGTCCTCCGCCGTGGCCCATGACTCGCTGCTGCGTGATTTCACGCCGTCGCTGCCGCTGCTGCAGATCGATGACCTCCTGCGCCACATCGGGCTCGGTGCGCAGGATCAGTTGGCGCACAGCTACGCGCTCTTTGGCAGCGTCGTGCCGGCCATGTTTTTCTTCATCACGCTCATGCACCGCTTTCGCAGGCCGGACGCATCCGCCGCGCGCTGGATGGTGGCGGTGGTGCTCGTCTGTCTGGCCGTCGGCACCAGCCTGCTGGGCCTCGGACGGCAGGACAAGGATGACAATGCGCTCTACATCGTGCTCATGCCCGCGATGGCGACGCTGGGCGCTGCGATGCTCGTGATCCTGTGGACGCGCTTTCAGGCACCGGGGGAGTTCATGGCACGCTGGGGCGGTCCGCTCGTCGCGCTGCTCATCACGGCGCTGCCGCTGGCGGTGACGCTGCCCGTGGTCATGAAGTTTGGACTGACCATGGGGCCGCGGATTCCGCCGCACTGGCCGCCCTTCCTCCCAGAACGCGCATTTTTGATGGGCCTGCTGCTCGAGAAGGACGAATTCATCATCTCGGACGCGCCCGCCTTCGTGGCCTGGTATGCGGATGTGCCCTGCGTGAACCTGCCGCTGCAGCGTACCGACTACGAGGTCATGAAAGCGAAGGCGGAGGAGCGCGGTGCAAAGCTGGCCGGCTTCGTCATGACTCCCGTCTCCGCCAGGTCGGAACGCATCACCGACGTCTTCACCGGACCCTATGGCGAATGGCGGGATCTCATCGTCCGCGGTCCCATGCTGGCCTTTGACAAGGACTTCGCTCCAAGCCCCGATTTCCCCTTCCGGATCCCCGTGCCGCTCGTCGGCGCCGCCGTCGGCAGCCGTGAGAATGTGAGCCTGTCCATGGTCTTTTACTCGGACAAGCAGCGCACCCTGCGGAAGCAGGAGACGAAGCCCTAGCGGCTTCAAACATTGCAAAAAGCTGCAAAGGCGGCTGAGATGCTGCGGTTCCCACCCGACCGCCATGATACGCCTTCTTTTCATTCTCACGCTCTTCGCCTTCGGCCCGGCCGTCGGCGCACAAAAGCCGCCGGCCAAGCCGAACATCCTCTGGCTCGTCGGCGAGAACCTCTGCCATGATCTCGGCTGTTACGGGGCAAAGGACGTCCATACGCCGAATCTCGACCGGCTCGCCGCGGAAGGCGTGCGCTACACGCGGGTCTTCGCCACCAATCCCGCCTGTGCGCCCAGCCGCTCCGCCTTCTTCGTCGGCATGTATCAGACCACGACGGACACGCACCACATGCGCTCGCATCGCGACGACGATTTCCGGCTGCCTGACGGCGTGCGCTCCATCACCCACCGTCTGCGTGACGCCGGCTACTTCACCGCCAACATCAAGACGGCGGGCGGGGAGAGCGTCGGCAGCGGCAAGCTGGACCTCAACTTCGTCAACGAAGGTCCGCTCTATCATGAAAATTCGGACGACTGGGCGGCGCTGAAGCCCCGGCAGCCGTTTTTTGCTGTCGTGAATGCGGAGGAGAACGAGTACGACATCTACGATCGCAAGAGCGCCGAAAAGGAACGTGTCGAGTGGGTCGGGGAGCGCAGCCATGTGCAGCATGCGAAGCCGGAAACCGTCACTCCGCCGCCCTACTACCCGGATCATCCCGTCGTCCGTGAGGAATGGGCACGCTACCTGAACTCCGTCTCCGGCATGGACCTGCGCTTTGGAAAAGTGCTGGCCCAGCTCCGCGCCGACGGCCTCGAGGACGACACCGTCATCATTTTCTTCGGCGACAATGGCCGCCTCGAACCGCGCGGCATTCATTGGTGCTACGACAGCGGCCTGCGCGTGCCGATGATCATCCGCTGGCCGAAAAACTTCCCTGCGCCCTCGCAACTCACGCCGGGCAAGGTCGATGAACGCATCCTCAGCCTCATCGACGTTACCGCCACCACACTCGCGCTGGCCGGCCTGCCGAAGCCGCCGCTCATGCAGGGGCGCGTCTTTCTCGGCGAAGAGGCGGAATCACCACGCCTCTTCGCCTTCTCCGCCCGCGACCGCATTGACGAGACGCGGCAGCGCATCCGCTCCGTTCACGACGAGCGCTTCCACTACATCCGCACCATCTCCAGCGGTCCCACCTTTGCCTCGCTCAACCGCTACAAGGAAAAATGCTTCGCCATCATGCCGGTGATGCGGGACCTGCACGCCCGGGGTCTGCTTACCGGCCCACCACTGGAACTCATGCAGCGCACCGGGCCCTGCGAGGAGCTCTACGACAACGAAGCCGACCCGCATGAAATCGCCAACCTGCTCGCCTCGGACAAGCCCGAACATCGTGAAGCCCTGACCCGCCTCCGCGCCGCCCTCGATACCTGGATCATCGAAACCGGCGACCGCGGTCAGTTTCCCGAGGCCGACGAAATCGTCGCCCCCTTCGGCCCTGAGATGCACAAGTGGTTCGGCACGCCCGAGTGGGCGAAGGACGCCGCGCCGAAATGAACGGGCGGCTTCAGGCGAGGATGTCTTTGATCACCTTCGCTCCCTCGACGCCGCTGAGTCGTGCGTCGAGGCCTTGGAACTTGAAGCTGAAGGCGTCGTGCTTGATGCCAAGCTGGTGCAGCATCGTTGCATGCAGGTCATGCACGGTCGTGACTTTATCCACGGCTGCATAGCCGAGATCGTCGGTGGCTCCATGAACCATGCCGCCCTGAATGCCGGCTCCGGCTAGCCACACGGACATCGCCTTGTTGTGATGATCGCGACCGCTACCGCCCTGCGACATCGGCGTGCGGCCGAATTCACCCGCCCAGACGATGAGTGTCTCCTCCAGCATGCCGCGTTGCTTCAAATCGGTGATGAGCGCCATGCACGCGCGGTCGATTTCCTCCGCCTTCAGCTTCACGCCGTCCTTCACGCCGCCGTGATGGTCCCAGTCCTTGTGATAGAGCTGAATGAAGCGCGTGCCACGCTCCGCGAGGCGGCGGGCGAGCAGGCAGTTCGACGCAAACGAGCCATCGCCCGGCTGGCAGCCGTAAAGCTCCAGCGTTTTCGCGCCTTCCTTGCTCACATCCATCAAGTCCGGCACGCTCGCCTGCATCTGGAAGGCCATTTCATACTGCGCGATGCGTGTGGCGATCTCCGGATCGTCCACCAGCGCATCATGCGCCTTGTTCAGCGCGTTGATCGCCGCCACATCGGCTCCCTGGCGGTCACGCGTCACGCCGTTCGGGTTCGTCATATACAAAACAGGGTCGCCTTTGGCCCGAAGTTGCACGCCTTGATACTTCGACGGCAAAAAGCCGCTGCTCCACTGTCGCGCCGCGATGGGCTGATTTTGCCCGCCGCGACCCAGCGAGGTCAAAACGACGAACCCCGGCAAATCCGACGCCTCGGTGCCAAGTCCATACGTCACCCACGCGCCCATGCTCGGCCGTCCCGCGATCTGCGAGCCCGTGTTCATGAACATGTGCGCCGGATCGTGATTGATCGCGTCCGTCGTCATGCTGCGGATCAGACAGATGTCGTCAATCACGCTGCCAATTTGCGGAAATAGCTCACAAATCTCGATCTGGTTCCTCCCAAACTTCGCAAACTTGTGCTGC
Organism: Akkermansia muciniphila; assembly: GCA_945863205.1. Taxonomy (GTDB): domain Bacteria; phylum Verrucomicrobiota; class Verrucomicrobiia; order Verrucomicrobiales; family Verrucomicrobiaceae; genus Prosthecobacter. The sequence goes on from CAMAZK010000030.1 coordinate 24,548, forward strand.
GGCCCGAAACACATCAACGGCTTGCCTTGAAGCTGCGCGAGCTGCTGTCCCTTCGTGAACGACTCTGGCATCGGCTTCCCATCCATCTCCGCCAGCTTCGGCTTCGGATCAAACGTCTCCAAATGCGACGGCCCGCCCGCCATCGTCAGCCAGATCACCCGCTTCGCCTTCTGCGGCAGCGGCAGTTTCGTCAAAACGCCCGGCATGGGAGCTGCCGCCGCCGGTTTGAGCAACGAAGCCAGCGCCACGGCTCCGAGACCTTGTGAAGTTTTGCCCAAGAAAGCGCGACGGTGGAGTGGTGAGTTCATGATGTTGAGGCGGTCAAAAATGACGAAACCAGAATGAGGAATGATGAATCAATGACGAAGCTCGAAGGCCGAATGTTGCGAGCGCGGAATTGGAGGCTCTGTTTTTCTCAAGTAAGCTCTCGAAGATTTTCAGCCTATGATGCCAAACAAAGCCAATCATAGGCTGAAAATCAAAAAAGGCTTTTGGAGTCCAAAATGGCGAAAAAGTAGCCCGAGGCGTTCACTTCACGGCTCACTGGTCCGCCGGTCACCAGTACGCGCTGCACCGTCTTGCGCGGGTATTCCGCCTCGATGATGCCCGCTTTACGCTCCACCTCCGCGATGATGCTTTTGCCGATGGGCGCTGTCTGGCGCTTCATTTCGCACAACGTGATCACATTGTCCGCACGCTGGAACATGAGATCGATCTGCACGCCCTCCAGCGCCCGCCTCGGCGCACGAAACCACGGTCCGCAGGTGTAGCTCACCCCCGCAAAGCCCAAAGCCTCGGCAAGCTGCGTCTGGTGCCGCAGGCACCCCAGCTCAAAGGCCCGGCCCATCCACGAGCGGAAGGCCGCTCCCTGCCGCACTTGATCAAACAGACGCTTCTGGCCTTGTTCGATCTTGCGCAGGTTCGGCCGCACGAACTGATGGTAAAAACCCAGCCAGGGATCGCTGATGTAATAACGAATCAGACGGCTGTTCGCTGGTTTGTCGAGCGGACGGTGGGAGCTGATGAAGCCTGCGGCTTCGAGGTCGTAAAGCCGCAGGCTTAGTTGTCCACCTTCCGGCACTTCCGCCGCCGCGGCCAGGTCACGCCGCGTGAGTCCGTAGGGCGCCTTCACCAGCTCGCGCACGATTCTCTCATGGTGGTCATTTCTGCCGAAATGGCTGACAAAGATGCGCTCATACTCATCCAGAAAGTAGCCGCCGCGCTGGAAGGCCAGCTTCTCCATCGCCTGCAGCACCGAGGGGCCGTTTTTGAGCAGCTCCACATACTTCGGCACCCCGCCAGTCAGGCTTTGCGCATCCAGAATCTCTGTCAAACCGCGCCCTTTGAGCATCGCAGATGTCTCGGCGAGGGAAAAGGGCTGCAAATGAATGGTCAAATCCACACGCCCGTAAAGAGCGCTGCTTTGCAGCACCTTCGTCGTCATGAAACTGGCGATCGAGCCGCACAGGATGAGCGTGCGCCCCGGAGCGCGGCTCAGGTAGTTCTCCCAGACCATTTTCAGCACCGCCACCAGCTCCTGGCGGTAGTTTGCCAGCCACTGAAACTCATCCAGAACGATGGTCATGGGCCGTTCCCCGATGAGTCGGTTCAGCTCCAGCAGCGCCTCCGTCCAGTTGGAGACATCACGCGGTTTCCGCCCCAGTTGCTCGCTCATCTGCCGCATGAAATCCTGCATCTGCCGTCGCAGCGGCTGGTTCTCAAGTCCCTCAAAAAAGATCGCCGGCCTCTTGTCCAGTGCTCGCCGGATCAGGGCCGATTTGCCAATGCGCCGCCTTCCATAAATCAGCGCGATGCGCGGCTCCGCCGCCGCCACGGCGGCCCCGAGCTGTTGAATTTCGCTGTCACGACCGATGAACATTTTCTTCCTATAACGAGTTTCTGTGACGTTATAGGCTGAAAATAATCCTTCAAGACGGATCTCGATTTTCAGCCTATGATGCCAAAATAACCAATCATAGGCTGAAAATCATTCTCACCATCCTGGGCACTCCAAGACTCACTTCTTCCCAAGGTTCTTCAGCTCCGTCTCCGTCCACATCATCAGGCGGCCTTTCTCTTGGTCGCGGATTTTCGTGATGTCTGCCGTCTCGACGCCACTGGCGGTGTGTTCCCACTCGCGGCGGATGTAGGTGAGGACACCGGCGATGTCTTCGTCGGTGAGTTGGGGCAGCGGGGGCATGGCGAGGTTGTAGGTGCGGCCGCTGACTTTCACGGGGCCAGCGAGGCCGTGCATGACGATGCGGGCGAGCACCTCGGGCTTGCCGAGCACCCATTCGCTATCGACGAGCGGCGGCGCGAGGCCTTCGAGGCCGAAGCCGTGCGGCTGATGGCACGCGGCGCAGAGGGTGGCGTAGATGGTTTTGCCTTTTTCAAAGAGCGCGGTCTGTGTCTCGGTGAGCGGTTTGATGACGGGCGGGGCCGGTGAGCCGAGTTTGCCGGGCCAGACGAGGCGTTTTTCGAGGTCAGCGGGCAGTTTGAGCTTCGGTGGCGATTTTTCGAGCCACACGAGCTTCACGGTCTTTGATTTGCTGTCCGACTTTGAAAGGCCTTTGAGAATGGTGTCGCGGTTTTCGGGCGAGTTGGCGGCCAGTTCGAGCATTTCAGCGATGGGACCGGCTTTCCCGGCAAGCGCGATCAATTCGGCCAAAGCGCCGATGACGGCTTTGGAGCCATCGGAAGGCGTTTGGGGGAGTGTTTTGGCAAATGCGGCTTCTTTTCCACGCAGGCCGGTGAGCGCCGCTTCGCGGATGAGTGTGTTTTTGCCGTGCGTGACGAGCAGCGTGGCCAAAGCGGCATCGTTGATCGTTTTGATCGCGAGGTTGGCGAGCACGAGCGGATGTTTTTCAGCGGCGAGGTCGAAAACGTAGTCGCGAGGTGCCACACGCGCCGCAGCGGCACGGACGTGCTCGCTTGGGTCGGCGAGCGCCGTCTTTACGAGATCCGGCGTGATGGCGGCGAGTCCGTCGAGCGTCCACAGCGCATGCTCGCGGGCAATGGCGCTTTCGTTTTGCAGCAATTCCTTCAACGCGGGCACCGCGGAGGCATCGGCGGACTCGACGATCAGTCGCTGCGCGGTGTCACGCACCCAGCCGTTGGCATGCGTGAGCAGTTTCGCGTCTTTCGTGACCTTCACAGGCTTCGCCGTGCTGCCTTCCGGCACGATGCGCCAGATGCGGCCCATGTTGAAGGGTTGCTCGAGTTTCCGCGCCTGGATGTTCGCGATGAGGTAATGCGTGAGGAAGCTCTGGTGCTGGATGATGCCGCGATACATGTCCACGAGGTAGAGGGCACCATCGGGGCCGTTGCAGGCGTTCACGGGGCGGAAGCGCTCGTCGGTGGAGGTCAGGAACTCGCTGCCCTTCGCGGTGTTTGTGGCTTTCACGAGGCCATCGGTCTCGCTCATGGTGAAACGCTTCACCAAATTCGCCGCAGGCTCGGGCACGAAGGCATTGCCGCGATACGCGGCCGGAAACGCGTCACCGCGATAAATCAGCGCGCCGCAGGTGGCGGTCGGTTTCGTCAAGCGACCGTCGGCACTGAGTGTTTTCGCATCGTAACCACGATTCACACCCGGCGTGGGATGCGAGGCGTAGAGCGTCTGATCGCTAGCGAGTTTCGCATTGATGCTCGTCGCATTTCGCAACAGCGGATTGCGAGCGAAGGCCTCCGTCGGCAGCAGATCGGCGCGGAGCATGTCGCTGTTGTAATTGAAGTAGAGCCTGCCGTGGTCGTCCTGGCAAAGTCCCCACTGCCCGCGACCGAGTCCCACGTCTTTTTGCCACACGCCGCCGCGCAGTTTCAGACGCGAGCTGTATCCGGCGCTCCAGATCGAGTTATCCATCGCCCACACCGGCGAGTTCGCCATGTGCTCCGGCTGACCACCGAGCGTGCCGAAGTCGGTGGCGACAATGTCCTTCACATCCGCCACGCCATCGCCGTCCGTGTCTTTGCAGAAGATCAAATTCGGCGGCACCGCGATCAACGCGCCACCATTCACCGCCATCACCGCGCGTGGCATGACGACCTTGTCGAGAAACGCCGTCGCCTTGTCCATGCGCCCATCGCCATCCGTGTCTTCGAGCAACGAAACCCGTCCCGTCGGCTCCTTTTCCGTGCTGCCCGCCAGATCGTGCATGTAACCGCGCATCTCACAAACATAGAGCCGCCCCTGATCATCGAAACTCATCGCCACTGGCGATTCGATCATCGGCTCCGACGCCACCAGTTCGATGCGAAAGCCTTTTTCGACTTGGAACGCCTTCATCGCCTCCTCCGGCGAAAGCGGCTTCGGTGGCGGCAGTTTGAATTTCAGCTCGACCTTCTCCGGGCCGGCGTTCTTGCTGTGAACAGCGCCCGCCTGCGGCGGGAATGAGGAAACCAGAATGAGGAATGAGGAATGAATGACGAAGCGCGAAATCCGAATGAACTTGGTGCTTGGAGCTTCATTCGGCATTCTGGTTTCTGAATTCGTCATTCCGACGTTAGCAGGCATCATTTCGGTT
>CAMAZK010000031.1 GCA_945863205.1 Akkermansia muciniphila
CACCACTGTCGATCTGCCAGGGGCATGGAATGATTTTGCCGGTTTCCTTGCCCTTCTCATCCTTCTCCTTCGCCTGGAGGGCATCCGAGCTGCTGCCGTCGAAGATAACGACCGCGTCCGAGGGCGGCGCACCGAGCTTTTCCCCAGGAACCACCGGCACCGGGCGCGGACGGTCAATATCATGCACCTTCCACTTCGTGCCAGGAATGATCGGTGTGTCCGAATAACCTATAGGAGAGGGCTTTTCTGGATCTGCAGCGCTGGCAGCAAGACTGACCAAGACAAGGGAAAGAGCGGGGATGATGATTTTCATGTGGGAAGCAGCAAACGAGACGCCAAAAGCGATGTTACAGAGACCACGCTGAAGTCGCGGGAAAAACAGTTTGCTAATCGTTCGAGACAGCGGAATCTAACAGCCCATCAAATCGCGGGATGGAGCAGCCCGGTAGCTCGTCAGGCTCATAACCTGAAGGTCGTAGGTTCAAATCCTACTCCCGCAACCAATCTCAAAGCCCTGTAAATCAATGGTTTACAGGGCTTTTTGTTGGCCTGTTTCAGGGGGGCTATATCGACCCAGTGGCACGAGTCTGGGCACGACGGACACCACGCGTTGCCACCTGCAACCAAGCTACGTCGTCTGCGAATCGGCCAGCCACGGCTTGACGAGCTGAAGCTGCTCTCGCGCCATTCGGGTTCGGACCATTCCCACAAAGCATTTGCCGCCTCGCATGCCCCGGCCAGCATCGCGGCATATGAGCCTGGAATCTGAAACGCTGCCGCCGGAGCTGCTGGTGAGGATCGAAAATGTCTCGAAGACCTTCGGGGAGAAGGTGGCACTGCAGGAGGTGACGTGGTCGCTGCCGCGCGGGCAGATCAGCGGACTGCTGGGGCCGAATGGAGCGGGGAAGACGACACTGTTCCGGCTGCTGATGGGCATTTTGAAGGCCACGAGCGGCCAGATGAGCATCGCGGGATTGGATTGCTTCGAAGACCGGGTGGGCGTGAAGCGGCTGGTGGGCTTCCTGCCGGACGAGCCGGTGTTTTACTCGTATCTGAGCGGCCGGGAGGTGCTGGAGCTCAGCGCTGGCATGCATGGGCTGAATGTGGACTCGGCCCTTCTTCGTCTCGTGCCACTGATTGCGCGGCTCGGCATGGCGGAGGCGATGAACCAGTATGCGGACGATTATTCCCGAGGCATGAAGAAGAAACTCGGCCTGCTGCTGGCTCTGCTGCATGAGCCGCCGCTGCTCATCCTCGACGAGCCGACGAACGGCCTGGATGTGGAATCGACGCGCTTGTTTTTCGACCTGATGCGCGACCAGGCCGCAGCGGGGAAGACGATCGTGTTTTCCACGCATCTGATGGACCAGGTGGAGCGCCTCTGCAGCCATGCGGCGGTGATTCGCTGTGGCAAACTGGTCAAAACCGGCACGCTGGCCGAGATCTGCGGCAGCAGGCCGCTGGAGGAGGTCTTCATCGAACTGACGAAAGCCGACGCGTCATGAGTCCGGATGCCAAACCATCTCCCACGGCGGACGTGCGGGTGCTGCGCAGCCTGTGGCGTGCGGCGCGGCGGCGCGCCAAAGGCCGGGCCAAGCGGCAGGCGCAGATGATGAGGCGCAAGACGGGCAGCGAATCCAATCCGCTCGCGGCGCTGGGCGTGTTTTTGATGATCCTCCTCACTGCCGTCGTGCATCTGGGTCTCGGCTTCACGCTGGTGAAGACGCTGGATCAGGCGCAGATGATGGAGCAGGAGCAAAAGGGGAAGCTGGTGGTGCCGGATTACCTGCAAGGATACCTCGACCCAAATGACAAGTATCGCGGCAGCCGTGAAGACTGGATGGAGCGGCTCGCAGATCGAAGTGACCATTTCCGCAGCCGCGAGTTTGGCGGCACCGACGTCGTGCAACGAGCCAAAGTCCTCGAACACGCCCGCCAGCATGGGCGCGAAGGGTTCATCACGGAAGAGGACGCCGTTAAATTCTCGCTGAAGAGGCCTGGCGAGCTGCCAGCCTCGATGTGGCCGTTTATTGGCGTGATGTTCTTGTGGTGGTTTCTGATGCTGGTGTTTCAGGGCGAAGGCTTGGAGATGGATTTTCAGCGGCGACGGCATCCGATGTGGGAATGGCTGGCCAGCCACCCGGTGCGGCCGGTGGCGGCTTTTTCCGCGGAGATGCTCGCCGCTTTCATGGCAAACCCGATCTACTGGGGCGCACCGCTCTTCTGGTGCGTCGTGTGGAGCTCCGCGCATGGATTTGGCTGGGCGGTCTTCGCGGGTTCGGTGATCGTCGGGCTGCCGCTGGCGGTGGCGGCGTCGTGTTTGCACAAAGGACTGGAGATCGCCGCGATGCTGCGCCTGCCCTCGCGGACGCGGGGCGGAGCGCTGGGGCTCATGTCGTGGGCGGGCTACTGCCTGATGATGCTGCCGCTGTTCATGTTGAGCATGCCGATGATCAAACGGGCGCTGCTGCATGTGACGATGCCGCTGGGAGAGTGGCTGCCCTCATGGCCGGCTCGGCTGCTTTTGAGCGGCTGGTCGGATACGCCGATGATCTGGCAGGCGGTGCTCGTCGTGCTCGCCGTTTCCATGCTCATGCTGGCTGCGGCGGTCATCGTATCCTGGTGGGGCGCGCAAATCGGCATGCAGGCCAGCAATGCAGCCGCCACGGCTGCTCCGCGCACGCTCCAGGCGACGAGTGGTGGATGGCTGGGCCGTCATCCGCTGTATCGAAAGGAGCTGCTCTGGTTCTGGCGGGACAAAGGCGCGGTGGTGCAGGCCGTTCTGATCCCGCTGACCATCGGCGCGATGCAGGCCTTCAACCTTCGCGGTCTCGCCGAAATGGCTGCGGGCTACTGGAATGGCATTTGCGGCTTTGGCGTGATCTGCGGGACCTATTTCCTGCTCGTGCTCGGGCCGCGGTCTCTGGCCTCAGAGGGCTCCGCGCTCTGGATGACGCTCACTTGGCCGCAGGGGCTCGAAAACCTGCTCAAGGCCAAGGCGCGGCTCTGGTGGATGCTCGCCAATGGCATCGTCGGCATCGCGTTTGCGGCCACGCTGGTGGTCTTCCCGGCGGATTGGTGGAGGATTCTACTCGTGGCGCTGGGCTGGGTCATTTTCAGCCACGGTCTTGCAGAAAAATCCGTCACGCTCGTTACCGCGCCATCGTCTTCCGGCGAGGTCGAGCGCCCCCCCGCCGGAAGGCAATGGGCCGCGATGCTCGGCACGCTGGCCTTTGGCAGCGGGGTGATGACGCAGAGCTGGCACACGGCCATCCTCGGCGTGGTGGTCTCTTCGCTCACCGCTGCGGCGATGTGGCAGAACCTCCGCGCCCGGCTGCCGTTCCTTTACGACCCGTGGTCGGAGAAACTGCCGCAGGCACCCACGCTCATGCATTCGATGATCGGCGTGACGATCATGGTCGAAGTGATGGCGGTGATCACGGGCATCGCGCTGGGTGTGGGCGGCCTGGACGCGCTATGGAAGGCTCGCGCCATCGCGTATGGCCTCGTGGGCCTCGCCGCGTGGGGTGTCATGGCTGGCTTCCTCAACAGGCGCGGCGTCTCGCAGAAGGACATCTGGCAATGGAATCGCGAGGGCGGCCATACCGTGCCACCGCTGATTTCCGTGTCCGGTGCCGTCATCGCGGGCGTGGTGTTTGGCGGCGTGGCGGCGCTTTACATGCTGATCGCGCAGGTTTTTCCCTCCGTGCAGGAGCAGATGAGCCAGATGCACGACCAACTGCACACCGAAGGAAACTGGTGGTGGATGTTCCTGATGGCCGTGGGCTTTGCGCCGGTGGCGGAGGAGTTTTTCTTCCGCGGGCTGCTGTTCCGGGCGCTGGATCGCGAATGGGGCGGGCGGGCGGCCTTGATCGGGAGCGCGGCCTTCTTTGCCATGTATCATCCGCCGCTCGCCTGGCCGCCCGTCTTCGCTGTGGGCCTGGCCAACGCCTGGCTCTTCAGAAAAACCGGCCACCTCGGCTCCTGCGTGGCCCTGCACATGGCCTACAACACCGTCGTGATGCTGGCGACGTGACCCACCCCTCACACTGCACTCCCGCCCCACAACCAGGGCCAAGTCGCCCCGGTCCTTTCGCATCAATCGGAGGTTCACAAGAGCCGGGAATTTGAGACAAAAATCAGGACGGCTTTCATTGTGCCGGAAAGTGCCAGTTTGTGCTTCAGGCTCGCCCTCCAAGGTGGAGGATGATGGCGTGTAAGCGGATTGCTGAGTCCAGGCGGCCTTGTCTGCTCATTGGACCAAGCTGCGCTATGGCCTAGTTGGCGTGAATGATAAGCACAAAGCAGCTCGTGAGGATCGAAGGCCCCGCACAGGCCCGCCGACCACCGCGATGTTGGACAAACTTTCCAATGCTGCGCGGTTCGCGAGCACTCTCCAAAGCCGGTAAGGCCATGCGTTGGCTACCCTTTGAGTCCAGCTTCGCCAGGCCCGGCCATCGACTCAGAGAACTCACGCCAAAGCGCGTCACGGTGCCAGCTTTAGGAGCTTCTTTTCATCTGGAAATCCTGCGTGGAGATCAGGGACTGCGCCGTCTGCTGCCTCTGTGGGATGACCTGCTGCTGCGCTCCGCAGTGCGCACGCCGTTTATGAGAGCGGATTGGCTTGAGATTTGGTCGGCGATTTTCAGCGAAGATCATGACGCCTGGATCGGTGCCGCCTGGCATGAGGATGACACCCTGGCTGCGGTCGTGCCTTTCGCGATTTCCCCAGGTCAGGAGGGGCCTCGACGGCATCTGAACCATCTGACCTTCTTCGGTGGTCTGGGGGAGGTCGTCTCTGAAGGGCAGAATCTCATGGCCCTGCCGGGGTTGGAGCCGGTGCTTGATCTTTTGCTGGATGAAGTGCTCGCCGCCGTCTCGGGTGCCTGGGACTTGGCATGCTTTCCCTACCTTGACCTGGATTCCCCTTACCTGCCCCCTCTCAGCGCTGCTCTGGCGCGGCAGGGAGCTTCCTGTTCGCTGGTCAATGAGCAGCTCAGCCCATGCATCCGCCTCGACAAACCCGACTGGGAAGGCTGTCTGCATCAGGCCAGCAGTCGCTTCCGCCAGAAGCTGAGGAAACGGCGCACCGCTGCTGAGGCCGCTCATCAGGTGACTTTCCGCAGCATCGAATCTCCGGCAGAGGCCGTGGCGGCGCTAGAGACCCTGCTACGTCTGCATGGCGAACGCTGGAGTCCGGAGGTAAGCCAGTTTCTGCAACCACGTTCACGCCATTTTCATCACGAATTGGTCCGCCGTTGGTGCCCGCGCAAGCTGGCTTGGATGCACGTCCTGGAGTTTGATGGGCAGCCCGTGGCCATGGACTATCTCTTTGCCGACCACGACCGGGTGTGGGATTACCAGGGCGGCTGGAGCATCGCTTTGAGGGAGTTCACCCCTTCCTATCTGCTGCGGGTACTAGGCATCCAACGCGCCATCGCGACGGGGAAGCAGGACTACGATCTGCTGCCCGGAGGTGAGTACAAAAACGACTGGACGAAGCAAGGCCGGCGGGTGGCCGACCTCGAAGCCATCAACCCCCGCAGTCTGAAAGCGCGGGCCTTTACCACCGTGCGTGCAGTGAAGCGCGGATTGACGGACTTGATCTCAAAAAGAGACGATTGAATCGAATGGCGCGGGGAATTCGCAACTCCAGGTGCTTAAAGGTTTCGAGACGCTCCGAATCGCCAACTTCCTGGGTCTGCTGGGATCCTTTTGCCCGCCGGTGCTCCTTCGGGCTTGCCCATGGCCGGACGGTTCAGGTAGTGTCGCTTCATGACACCGACCCGCCGGGATTTCCTCAAGCATGCAAGCCTAGCCACCCTTGGCCTATGGCTCCCAAAATCAGCCGCCGGTGCTGCCGCCTCTGCACTCGCCCGCAGCACGCCGGCGGCGGAAGGCGTCTCCACAGCAGGCATCTTCGCTTTTCTCGATGCTGCGCAGGGGGCGGGATTCGAGCTGCACAGTTTCATGATGCTCCGGCATGGAAACGTGATCGCCGAAGGCTGGTGGGACCCGTACGGGCCCGATTTCGTCCACACGATGTACTCGATGAGCAAAAGCTTCACTTCCACCGCCGTCGGGTTCGCCGTCGCGGAGGGCAGGCTGAGTGTTGATGACAAGGTCGTTTCATTCTTCCCTGAGGATCTGCCCGGGGAGGTCAGTGATCGCCTCGCCGCGATGCGGGTGCGCGACTTGCTGACCATGACGCCTGGAAACGAAAAGGAGCCGACAGGCCGGGTGGTGCAGGAGGATCATTGGGTGCGTGCCTTTCTGGCGCAGAACATCATCCACGAGCCCGGCCAGGAGTTCCTCTACAACAGCGTGGCCACCTACATGTGCTCGGCCATTGTGCAGAAGTTGACGGGGCAGACCGTGCTGGACTACCTCACGCCCCGTCTGTTCACCCCGCTGGGCATCACCGGTGTGAAATGGGAGACCTGCCCGCGCGGCATCAACACCGGCGGATGGGGCATGAGCATCCAGACCGAGGGCCTCGCGAAATTCGGCCAGTTCCTCCTGCAAAAGGGTGCGTGGAAGGGCCGCCAACTGCTGCCTGCCGCGTGGATCGACGAGGCGACGCGCTTTCACGTCCAGCAGCCCGGCGGTGACAAGCCCGACCGCCCGAAGGCGAAAAACGACTGGCTGCAAGGCTACGGCTACCAGTTCTGGCGCTGTCAGGGCACCGCTTTCCGTGGCGATGGCGCCTTTGGCCAGTTCACGATCGTTCTGCCGGAGCAGGATTCGGTGATCGTGATGACGAGCGAGAATAAAAACATGCAGGGCCAGCTCGATCTGGTGTGGGAGCACCTGCTGCCCGCCATCGATGCGCCGGTGTCGGCTCCGGCCGACATGAGCCGTCTCCGCGCACTCAGGCTGATGCCGCCTCAAGGGCAAAAGGTGCCGCGGGAGGCGATCGGCAAGGTCCTCGGAGTCTATGACCTCCAACCCAACGATCTGGGACTCAAGGTCGCGGCATTTGAGCAGCAGGACGACCGGGTCATTTTCCGCGGGGACGATCACGCCGTTGTTTGTGGCGCTGAATCTTGGCTCCGCAGCGAGGCCGCTTTCTCCGGGACGCCACCGCGATTGATTTCCGGGGGGCGTCCGGCTGCTGTGACTGCAAACAAGATCGCCGCCAGCGCCGCATGGACCGACGAATCGACCCTGGTCATGACCTGGCGCTATTACGAGACACCTCACAGCGACACGGTCACTTGCAAATTCGCCGGCGACGAAGTCACGGTTACCTTCCTCAACAGCATCACCGCGATGAATCCGAAGGCGAAAGACGCGCGCGCACCGCTGACCGGTCGGCGCCGGCCCGCGTAGCGAATCGCCCAAGCATCGCATGACATTCCCTGGAAGCGCGACGAGGGATGCATCATGCAAAGATTTACCTGCGACTGTGGCAATGTCCTTTTCTTTGGAAGTTTCAGGTGCCTGAAGTGCGGCGGGGAAGTGGGCCACGACCCCGGTAGCCGTCAGATGGTCCGGGTGCGGACGGGCGGCATGTTCAAACGCTGTGACAACGGCGTGAAGCACGGAGTCTGCAACTGGGTGCTGCCGTCGAAGGCGGCGGAGACCCTTTGCCTCGCCTGCGACATGAACCGGACGATTCCGGATCTCAGCTCCTCGCGGAACCTCATGCTCTGGGGGCGGATGGAGATGGCCAAGCGGCGGCTGATCTACACGCTGCGAAAGATGGACATTTCCCTGCCCTCGAAAAAAGCGAATCCGCAGGCCGGTCTGGCCTTTGACATCGTCAGCACGGTTTCCAATCCCACCGTGACCACGGGGCATCTGAATGGCGTCATCACGGTGAACCTGGAGGAAGCGGATGACACCTACCGGCAGATCAACCGTCAGCAGCTCGGCGAAAACAGCCGCACGCTGCTGGGTCATTTCCGGCATGAAAGCGCCCACTACCTCTGGCAGCGCTGCCTGTCGGAACTGGCGTGGGACAATCCGCTGCGCCTCGCCTTTCGTGAGCGTTTCGGAGACGAGTGGCAGGACTATGCGGCCGCCTTGAGCCGGCACTATCAAAAGGGCGCCCCCGCCGGCTGGGAGCAGCAGTACATCACGGGCTACGCCGCCTCGCACCCCTGGGAGGACTGGGCGGAAACCTGGGCGCACTACCTGCAAATCATCGAGGGCCTGGAGACGAGCGAATGCCTCGGCATCGACATCCGAAATCTCGCGCTGCCACTGGTCATGCTGCCTGCGGAGGCCGGGGCGCTGCCCGCCGGACTGCCGCAGGACTCCAAGGCCGACGGCGACTTTCTCGCGTGGTTGCAGCGCTGGATGTGCGTCTCGACCGTGCTGAACGAAATCTCCCACAGCATCGGTGAGGCGCCGCTCTATCCCTTCGTGATTCCCGTCCGTGTCGCGCAGAAGCTGAGGCTGGCACATCATTATGCGCAGGTTTGGGGGGGCGCTGCCGGTATCGAGAATTGACACGCGGGCGAAATCTTCGGAGAGTGGAACGTCATCAACGCGCACCCCATGAAATCCTCTCCACGTCGTTTCATCCTTCTGCTCCTCGTATCGGCCCTGTGGACCGCCATCGGCTCAAGCTGCAACACCTTCCGCGGCCTCGGTCGGGACATCGAGCGCACCGGCCAGAAGATCGAGCGGGCCGCATCACGCTGACAGGCCGGTCGTCATCGGGGCGGACTCACACCCGCAGCATGTCCTTCACGACCTGCCAGTAGAGAAAGACGCAGCCGCGCCAGGAGTAGCGGAATTCGCCGTTTCCCGTCGGTTCGATGACTCCTGCGGTGATGTTGTGGTCGATCTGGGCGCTCATGTCGCGCTCGATGTAGGCGTGCAGGTACTCGGTGTCCTGAAGGGTCAGTTCGTCTGTGGTCACGCCCTGGCTGGCGAGGAAGTCTTCATGGCGCACGAGGAGATCTTCAAAGGAGGCCGCATGCAGGAAGCGGTTCAGACGCTGCTTTGGCGAGTGCTTCATCGTCGCCGCGAAGGGATAGTTCGTGGTCGTGTAGGTGACACCGCTCTTCGTCCGCGAAGTGAGGCTCACGTAGGAAAAGCCGAACTCACCCTGCTGGGCGAGGGCGATGGAGGCCTGGATGCGTTTCTCCTCGTCGTAGAAGAGCCGCATGAAGTGATCGGTCTGGCTCCACTGCCATCCGGTGTCTCCGACTTCCGTGAATCCGGCGTCTTCGGCTTCGCTGCTCAGTTCGCCGAGTTCGGGAAAGACATCACGGGAGGGCGGGAAGCGGTACTTGATCTCGCTCTTGATCGGAAAGCGCAGTTTCCGCACCCGGAAGACGATTTCCAGCCAGGGCAGCATGAACCACGCGGCGATGAAGATGCCGCCGCCAGCGTGGGTGCCGGTCAGAAAATAGCCGGCCAGGTAAGACGCTCCTAGAAGGGCCAGCCAGCCCAGCTTCTGGATGAACCGGTTCTCAAACGAGCGGCAGGCGATGGCGAACACAACGGTCGCCGCGACATACAAGATCTGCTGGAGGGTAGTTTCCATGGTGGGCAGCGGGTTACGGATGGGGAGCGTAGAGAAAAAGAGTGCGGAATCAACCAGCATCAGGCCGCCCCTGTCCATATGCAGCATGGCCGGCCGCGCTGCGTCAGCACGCTGCCGTCGCTGACTTTGCCGCCCCTGTCCATATGCAGCATGGCCGGCCGCGCTCCGCAGAGCACGTCCGGCCACTGTAACCCACCTCGGCGCTGAAAAAGAGGGCTTTAAAAATTGATCTGCGCCTGAATGCCCAGGTAGGAATAGTTCACATCGCGATATCGCGGACCCGCGCCGGCGGGATTGTCCACCGTGTTGGTGCGGGTGCCGGTGGCATACATCACACTGATCTCGAATTCAGGGTATGGGATGTATTCGAAGCCGATGGCGATTTCATCCACGTTTGTCTGCGGTGCGTTCGTAGCGAACTTGCGGGCGCCGTCAAAGTGCTGCCAGCGGACAAAGGGAAGCAGTTCGGACTGGTTTGGGAATACATGGCGGTAAACCGCTTGCACAAACCCGCCGCTGAGAGACTCGCTGCTGATGGTGCGGAGGTCGTTGCTGAGCTGCGGGCCTTCTCCCCAGGTCCACTCAGCTTCGAGTCCGAGCGGTTGCGGATACAGGATGGCGTTGACGGCCACACGGGTGTCCATGACGCCGCCGCCGCCAATCACGTTGGGTGCGGCAAAGGCGCCCATGGTGGATGTGGTTGGCACGAAACGACCGCGATAATAACTTGTTCCGACTTCAAGAATCTGGCCGTTGTCAAACTCGTAAGGCCAGGCAAGGCGGGCGATGTAGTGCACGTCTCCGTTGCGGTCACCGTTGTTGATTCCTTGGCCGCTGAAAACGCCAAGATTGACCACGCCATAGTCGCCCGAGCCGCGAAGTCCCATTTTTACGAGGTCTTTGAAGCGATTACGGATTTCGTAGGGTGCCCAGACGAAATAGGCGCCCAGGTCGCGCTCTCCTTCCACGGCAGAATTGAGGGCATCCGGTCGCTCCAGGGCATGGCGGTTTTGCGAGGATTGCATGTTAGTGAAGCCGTAGGGCACTTTTGAAAGGCCCAAGCGCAGACGGAATTCTCGGGCGGGGTCAAGGGAGACGTCGGCATAAATGTCACGAGCCTGCAGGGAGGTGGAGCCTCCGACGCCGGCCTGCAGGTCCGTCTGCAGGTAGAGATAGACATGATCGGTGACATCACCACTGAGGACCATTCGACCGCGGCGGATGCCGATGGACGCGGTGTCGTTGGCGATGCTGCTGTCATTGGGCTGATGGTAGCCTGGGGTATCGTCATCTCCCAGGATGCCGTAGAACCGGTTCTGCACGTAGCCGCGCAGTTTGATGCGTTCATACCACTTTTCGGAAAGCAGGGCGTCGAGATCCGTCTTGCTCATGGTGGACGGGGAGGTGTTGTCCGTGATGCGGGAGAGGTCTTCCACCTGGCCGCGGGTGTTCATGAGGGTGGACTCGAGGTTTTCCACCTTGGATTCGGTCTTTTCCAGCCGGTCAACCAACGCTGGAGGTGCGGTGGGGGCGGGGGCGGGTGGAGCGGTGCGTTCCTTGGCGGCGTCCTCCTCCTTCATCGTGGCGATCAGCAGATCGTATTCGTCTGCGGTGATGGAGCCCTTTTGTTTGAGGATGTAGAAGAGCTTCTCCATGGCCGGGCTGGCTTGGAGAGCGGGAGTCAGCACGGTTGCGAAGGCCAAGGCAGAGGTAAAGGCCCGCCAGAGGCCGCTTCGTGGAGTCAGGGGATGCATTGTGTGTCAGTTGTGTTTCAAAACGGCTTCAGCGCCGTGTTGAGGCCGCTTTTAGTCGATTTCGTCACATTCAGGCCACCCGAATTATGTGACGAAACCGTCACATAAGGACGAAATTGTGGGTTCAGACCGCCAAAAGGCCCGTTCTGTGACAGCCGCGTAACTCGCAAACCGTCTCTGTGACGTTTTCGTCACATAACCCAACTTTGCCCGGACCCCATTCCTCACCATCATCGCACCCTTACCACCCAATGAAACACACCATCCTCGCCCTGACCCTCGTCATCGCTTCCACAGCCACAGCCCTGGCCCAGTCCACGCTCCGCATCCGCGGATCCGACACCCTCGGTGCCAAACTCGTCCCGGCCTTGGCCGAAGCCTTCAAAAAACAAGCCGGCAAGGTCAGCTTCGACATCGCGGCCGAGGGCTCCTCTACGGCTTTCACCAACCTGGCCGCCGGCACCGCCGAAATCGGCATGTCCTCCCGCAAAATCAAAGCTGATGAGCGCACGCTCTGCCGCAGCAAGAGCATCACCGTCAACGAAATCGAAATCGCCTGGGACATGATCACCGTCGTGGCCCACAAGAACAATCCGGTCTCCGACCTGACCAAGAAGCAGGTCATGCAGATCTTCGCCGGGGACATCAAAGACTGGAGCGAAATCGGTGGCGCTCCGGGGCCCATCTCCGTTTACACCCGGAACACCTCCTCCGGTACCTACAAGGACTTCATGGGCATGGCCATGAAGGGCCGCGAATATGGCTCCAACAGCCAGAAAATGGCCGGCAACGAGCAAATCGTCGCTGAAGTCTCCTCCAACACCAACGGCATCGGGTACGTCGGCTACGCCTACGCCGGCTCCAAAGGCATCAAAGTAGTCTCCATCGACGGCAGCGCCCCAAACCCTGCCGCCGTCAAAAAATACGTCCTCGCTCGTCCGACCTTCCTCTACACCAGCGGAGAGCCCACAGGCACCATCAAGGAGTTCATCGACTTCTGCCGCAGTCCGGCAGGGGACGCCATCATCGCCAAAGCTGGCTTCGTCTCGCTGTCCCAGATGAAGTAATCCTCGGTTGACCCTTCGAGAAATCCGGCGATGGAGACGCCAAGTCTCTGTGCCGGGTTTTTTATGGCCGAAGACGCCCCGCATGGACAGTTCTGATCTACCCCGTCGGCCCGAATTGCGAAACCTGATCATCAGGAACCGCAAACGCACCATCTTGGGGTTCGATCCGCAGCAGATCATCAAGTACTTCTTCGGGGCGAACGCCAGCACGGCGGTCATCGTCCTGGTGCTGATCATGATTTTCCTCGTGCGCGAGGGCGTGGACTTCCTGCCAACCAACCGCCATGAGCTCCAGACCTACCGGCAGGCCGGCCTGGAGTTTTGTGATCTCGTTGACCGCCCGCTGCGAGAACATCAGACCCTCTCCAGCAGCCTGCGACAATGCGTCAGCGCGGCCCTTGAGCCGATCGTCAAGGACGCCCGTGAGCGGCGCAACGCTGCTTTTCTCCTGAAAACGCAAGCCGAGGAAAAAGCCGCGCGACAGCGAGAAGCGCTCGAAAACGCCCTCGAGCGCGAGCCTCCGCCCGCAGAAGACCAGTTGGCCGCCCTACGGAAGGATCTCCAAACCGCCGCCGCAGCTGCGAGTCAGGCCCTCATCTACCCGAGCCTGTTCACGGCAGAGGAGACCGCCCTCTTTAAAGCACAATTGGCGGCGCTCTCCCCCGAGCTCACCGACCTCCCTCCCTTCATCCAGGCGCTCTCCGCCGAGTTCATGACGCAGGACCGAGCGGCGCGGGAGAAATATGCGGACCTTGTCACTGCCCAGGAGGAGTTTGACGAGGCGCCCGATGATCTTCACGAACTCGTCGATGAACTCAAGGAACAGGCCCTCGGCGCCAAGCAAAGCGTCGAAGAGTCCCACGCGCTCGCCGTGAACCGCCAGCAACTCCTGGAGGCGGCCGAAACCACCGCAGACCCGGATGAAAAAGCCAGTCTTATTAAAGAGGCAGAGGCCTCCGTCGGGGAGGAGGTCGATCTGACCGCCTTGACGAAGGAACTCACCGCCCGGACCGGAGAGCTTCAGACTCAGATCGCGGCCTATGTAGAGTCTGCCGAAAAAGCCGCCGCCTCGCTCCCGGACGACGTCGGCACCCCGGACGCGGCGGCCCTGCTGCAAAAGGCGAAGAAAGGGCTGCCCGCCCACGTGCAGGACATGCGGGAAGCCGCCACGGCACTGGAATCATGGCGGGTTGACAAGCCCGTCTCCATGCTGCGCGTCATCGGCGCCTTCTTCTTCGGCACGGAGTGGATCACCAACAGCTCCTGGCAGGACTTTTTCGGATTTGTACCACTGCTGACGGGCTCGGTCGTGATCGCGCTCATCGCGGTGTTCATCGCCACGCCCATCAGCGTCATCGCGGCCATCTACACGAACCAGTTCGCCACCGATCGTGAAAAGGAACTCATCAAGCCGGTGATCGAGTTCATCCAGGCCATTCCGTCCGTCGTGCTCGGGTTCATCGGCATCTCCCTCGTCGGAGATCTCATCAAGGAGTTCAGCGAGGTGAGCTGGCTGCAATGGATCCCCGGATTCCCCATCCAGGAGCGCCTTAACATGTTCAATGCCGGCTGCCTGCTGGCCTTCATGGCAGTGCCGACCATGTTCAGCCTCTCCGAAGACGCCCTCAACAACGTCCCCCGCGGGTACATTGACGCCTCTGACGCGCTCGGAGCCACGAAGCTGCAGACCGTCTTTCGCGTTATCGTCCCTGCCGGCATTTCCGGCATTCTCTCCGCCGTTCTCCTCGGCCTCGGCCGCGTCATCGGTGAAACCATGGTCGTGCTTCTCGTGGCGGGGAACCGCATCGCCATCCCTGACTTCAGCGCCGGCCCCGGCGTGGTATTCCAGCCGGCGCACACCCTGACCGGCATCATCGCACAGGAGCTTGGCGAGGTTTCGCGTGGCAGCTCGCACTGGCAGGCGCTCTTCATGGTCGGTATCGTCCTTTTCACCATTTCCCTGCTCGTCAACTGGTGCGCCCGGGCCGTCGCCCGCCGCTTTGAATCTCAAAAGGCATGAAATCCAAAACCGATCACGCCAACCCCTTCGCTGGAGACAGCACCGGCATCCAGAAGCGCGAAACAGCCGCCCGCTGGGCGCTACGCGCCGGCAGCTATCTCGTGGTGCTCACCACGGCTGCAATCATGCTGCACATCTTTGTCAAAGGCGCACCGGTGGTGTTCCGGTCGGAGTGGCCCTTTGTGAACACTCAGTTTCTGACCGAGCTGCCCTCCCAGCTCCATGTCATCGAAGACAAACAGGGCCGCCGCTACGAAACCGGGGTGAACGGTGCGGACGCGATCAAGAAGGAACTGGGAGAGAACTACCGGTCTGAAAAGACCATCGCCTACTCCGGGGGTGGCATTCTCGGGCCGATCGTGGGCACGGCGCTGCTCGTGATCGTCAGCGTCAGCGTGGCCCTCTTCCTCGGCGTCGCCTGTGCGATCTACCTCAGCGAATACGCGAAGCACGGGAAGTTCCTGGAGCTGATCCGCCTGGCCATCCTGAACCTTGCCGGGGTGCCCTCCGTCGTCTTCGGACTCTTCGGGCTCGGGGCCTTCGTTTTGACGGCGCCCGTCTTCGTCGATGTGCCGGCGGACCGCTCCGTGCTGGCGATCCCACTGGGATTCACCACGCTCAGCTTCGAAGGCTGGGACACCTGCGTGCTCTCCGGCGGCTTCACCCTGGCCTTCGTCATCCTGCCCGTCATCATCACCGCCAGCGAGCAGTGCCTGCAGGCCGTGCCGCAGGGCTTCCGTGAGACATCCATGGCGCTCGGCGCCACGCGCTGGCAGACCATCCGCTACAGCGTGCTGCCCTTTGCCACGCCCGGCATTCTGACCTCCAGCATCCTCGGCATCGCCCGTGCCGCCGGTGAAACGGCGCCGATCATGTTCACCGCCGCGCTCGCCTTCAAAGACAAGCTGCCCTGGCAAAAAGACCTGCCGCCCCTGCCGGCGGACGCGTCCGTCTTCGCCCAGTGGGAGCAGAGCCTTCAACGCTTCCTCGGCATCTTCACGGAATCCGTCCAGGCGCTCCCGTATCACATCTACACTCTCGCGGCGAAGATTCCTCAAAACGAGTACTCCGAACGTGCGCAGTACGGCTCCGTCTTCGTCTTCCTCGTCCTCGTCGCCG
Source organism: Akkermansia muciniphila (assembly GCA_945863205.1). Classification (GTDB taxonomy): domain Bacteria; phylum Verrucomicrobiota; class Verrucomicrobiia; order Verrucomicrobiales; family Verrucomicrobiaceae; genus Prosthecobacter. Next base: position 15,463 of record CAMAZK010000031.1, read on the forward strand.
CGCTGGCGACGGTCTCCATCTGGATGCGCATCCACCTGCGGAAGAAGTATCGCTGGTAAAACCATGTCCGCAGACTCTTCTTCATCATCCCCTCATCCCCCCGTTGTCCAGGTCAGCGGCATGGATTTCTGTTACGGCGCCAGCCGGGCGCTGGAGGACATCAGCCTCGACGTGCCCTATCATCGCGTCACCGCCCTGATCGGCCCCTCCGGCTGCGGCAAAAGCACCCTGCTGCGCTGCATCAACCGCATGAACGACCGCGTCCCCGGCGCCCGCGTCACGCGGGGGCAGGTGCGGGTGAAGGGAAAAAACATTCACGATGCGGACGTCGATCTCACCCAGCTCCGCAAACAGGTCGGCATGGTCTTCCAGAAGTCGAACCCCTTTGCCAAAAGCATTTACGACAACGTCGCCTACGGCCTGCGCATCCACGGGGAAAAGAACAAGGCCGTGCTGGACGAGGCCGTGGAGCGGGCGCTGCGTCACTCCGCCCTTTGGGATGAATTGAAGGACCGCCTCGGCGCCAGCGCCCTCGCCCTCTCCGGCGGGCAGCAGCAGCGCCTCTGCATCGCCCGCGCCATCGCCACCCTGCCGGACGTGCTGCTCATGGACGAGCCCTGCTCCGCGCTCGACCCCATCTCCACGCTGAAGATCGAGGAGCTCATGAGCCAGCTTGCCCGCGAATTCACCGTCATCATCGTCACCCACAACATGCAGCAGGCCGTGCGCGTCTCGGACTTCACCGCCTTCCTCCACCTCGGCAAAATCATCGAGTTCGGCCCCACGGAGGACATCTTCACCAATCCCCGCGAAAAACTCACCGAGGACTACCTCCGCGGCATCTTCAGTTGACGATCATGCCCTCCGCCCCCGTCCCAGCCTCCGTCAGCGCCGAGCCTCTCATCCAGGTGGAGAAGTTCAACTATGCCTATGGAGACCACCAGGTGCTCTTCGATCTCGACCTGAACATGCGCAGCACCGATGTGACGGCGCTCATCGGCCCCTCGGGCTGCGGCAAAAGCACCCTGCTCCGCGCCATCAATCGCATCAACGACCTCGTCGATTCCGCCCGGGTCGTCAGCGGCCGCATCAGGGTCGATGGCGTCGATCTCTACGCCCCGGAGGTCGATGTCATCAGCCTGCGCCGGAACGTCGGCATGGTCTTCCAGAAGTACAATCCCTTCCCGCGCTCCATCTTTGAAAACGCCGTCTATGGCCTCCGCGTCGCCGGCATCAAAAACCGCCACGATCTCGAAGAAGCCGCCGAGCGCAGCCTCCGCTCCGCCGCGCTCTGGGATGAAGTGAAGGACCGCCTCCATGAAATGGCCACCGGCCTCTCCGGCGGGCAGCAGCAGCGCCTCTGCATCGCCCGTGCCATCGCCCTGCGGCCCCGCATCCTCCTCATGGACGAGCCCTGCGCCGCGCTCGACCCCATCGCCACCGCGCGAATCGAAGAGCTCATCCTGCAGCTCCGCCACGAATACACCTTCATCATCGTCACCCACAACATGGAGCAGGCCCGGCGCATCGCCGATCGCACCGCGTTCTTTTACAAAGGCCGTCTCGTGGAGGAGCAGGACACCATGAAGCTCTTCACCGCGCCCGACGACCCGCTCACCGAATCCTACGTCACCGGACGCCTGACCTGAAATCAAGCCGCCGCCGCCTCTTTCCTGCCGGTTGCAATGCGCGGTCCCATGCCGCACTTTGCGCGTCATGACACGCCGCACCGTCTTCATTCTCCTTCTCCTTTCCACCGCCGCCCAGGCCGGTGTGGAACTGGACGTTGAGAAATTTGGCGAAAGCCTCGGTGGCTGGACAAAAGAAGGGAAAAAAGCGGCGGACTACAAGTTCTCCGAGACTGACTTCCGTACCTACAAGCCGGAAGTCACCCAGGCGCCCGACGGCGGCCTTTTCATCTCCGTGCGCGTGGACCACCTGCGCGGCATGTTTTCCGCCAATGATCACGCCAGCATCGAGATGAGTTTCGCCCCCGACGGAGAGCTCCTCTCCTCCCAGGCCACCATCTCCATTCAGGACCGCCGCATCAGCAGCGACATGTTCCGCAGCGGCGGCCAGTCTGCGGCCAAGGCGGCGGGAGACCTCGTCGGCGGCACCGCCGAAAAAGCCGCCAAGCTCGGCAGCAACGTCTTTGCCAGCCTCGCCTCGAAAGTCCTGCGGGAAAAAGTCACCGAACCCGGTCGCATCGCCTACCCCGCCGCCCTGCGGCATAACTACAACCTTCTCTACCAGTGCGTCAGCGTCACGAAAGACCCGCCCAAGGCGCTGCCGGTGGAAGGTGAGCCGGTGCCTGCAGCAGCCGCCCCCGTCCCCGTCAAGACCGCCCCCGAGGGCATGCTGGACGTCCGCACCTTCGGAGAGCCTCCGAAGGAGGAACCGAAAAAGGAAGCCGAACCGGCCAAACCATGAGCCGCAGGCAGTTGCTCATCGACGTCGGCAACGGCCGCACCAAATTCGGCCTCGCCAGCCGCGATGCCATCCTCGAACGCCGCGAACATCCGACCCGCGAGCTTTCACCCAACACCGTGCGCTCCGTCACCTCCGGCTGGCAGTTTGAAAACGCCGTCCTCTGCAGCGTCGTCCCGAAAGCCGTGCCCGCTTTTCGCGCTGTCTTTGCGGAGAAGCTCGTCGAACTGCGTCACGACACCCCCATGGGCATCGGCATCCGCTATCCCCGGCCCGAGACCATCGGCACCGACCGCCTCGCCAATGCCGTCGCCCTCGCCCACATGCACGGTGCGCCCGGCATCGTCATCGACTTCGGCACCGCCGTCACCTTCGACATCCTCAGCCCGGACAAGTGCTACATCGGCGGCGTCATCGCCCCTGGGCTGCGTTTGATGACCGATTACCTCCACGAACGCACCGCCCTGCTGCCCCGCGTCGATTTGCGGGAGCCCGCCAGCGCCATCGGCCAGTCCACCGAGGCCGCCATCCTCGCCGGCGCCGCCATCGGCTACCGCGGCATGGTCAAAGGCATCCTGGAAGCCCTGAAAAAGGAACTCGGCGGCGCGGAGGCCCACGTCGTCGCCACCGGCGGGGACGCGGAGTGGATCATCTCCGGCATCGGAGAGCGCATCAGCGTGGACCCCGATTTGACCTTGCACGGACTGCGTTTGGTGGGCAATCTCGCCGCCGCTTCAGGCGGAATGACCAAGCCCGAATGACGAATGGCCCGGCATCATTCGACATTGGACATTCCGCATTCGTCATTTCCCACATGTCAGACTCTGCAAAAACCTCCATCGGCATCGACTTCGGCGGCACCTCCGTAAAACTCGGCGTCTGCTGCGGCGACGAGCTGCTCTTCACCGACGAGCCCATCCCCACCGCCCAGTTTCACGGCCCCACAGCCCTCATCGGAGAGATGGCCGCCCGCGTCGCGAAACTCCGCGCCGCCCATCCCGCCATCTGCGCCGTCGGTGTCGGCGTGCCGGGCCTGGTGGACTTCGAGCACGGCTTCGTCCATGAACTCACCAACGTCCCCGGCTGGAAGCACGTGCCGCTCAAGACCATCCTCGGGGAAAAAACCGGACTCCCCGTCGTCGTGGACAACGACGCCAACGCCATGACCTACGCCGAGTTCCGCTGCGGTGCCGCCCGCGGCCTCAAAGACGTCGTCGGCCTCACCATCGGCACCGGCATCGGCGGCGGACTCGTGCTCGACGGAAAAATGCATCGCGGCATCGGCTGCGCCGCCGGAGAGATCGGCCAGATGAGCATCCACTTCGACGGCAAACCCGGCCACTACGGCAACTTCGGCGCTTTGGAAAAATACACCGGCAACCAGCAGATCGCCGAGCACGCCGTGCAGCGCTACGCCGAAGCCGGAATCGACAAGGAACTCGCCGACTGCACCCCGCGCAACATCGCCGCCGCCGCGCAGGCCGGGGACGACATCGCCCGCCAGATCTGGGCGGAGGTGGCTGACTGGCTCGGCACCGCCCTCGCCAGCATCGCCTGGCTGCTCAATCCCGAAGCCTTCGTCATCGGCGGCGGCGTCGCCCAGGCCGGCGATCTCCTCTTCAAACCGCTCCACCACAAGGTTCAGAGCATGCTCAGCACCGTCGTCTGGGAGCGCCTGCAGATCCTTCCTGCCCGCTTCAGCAACGAAGCCGGTATCATCGGCAACGCCGCCCTCGCCGCCGACGCCGTCTGAAGCCCGGCACTCACAAATCACGCGGCAGCGTCGTGGAGCGGGACCGCCTTCGCTTCGCGCGTGAGCGTCGTGGAGTGCGGTGGTAGAGATGCAAGGGGCACCTTGCATCGGCGACACCGCTGTCGGGCGCCGGAAGCACGTCCTTCGATACTTGGGTGCCGTCCGGCAGGCGACAGCGGTGTCGCGCCAAGGCTTGCCACACGCACTCCACGACGCTGGCGCGTTCCTCGACGGCCCATGGCACCGAGATTGGGCTTGCCATGGCGAGCGTGATCTGGCGGAATCAGGCCATCCATGAGCACCTCACGCATTCTCCATCGCGTCATCATCATTCTCGGCTGCGCCGTGTTCGGGGCCAGCGTCGGCGTTTGCTGGCAGGCCTTGCGCTTCACCGCCAAACCGTCGGAATTCCGCTCACTGGCAAAGCTGGTCGCGGGCGGGCAAGTGGTGACCAGCAACAGCCCCGAATGGCGCGACCAGCACGCCGACTTCTACGGCACGATCATCGAAACCCTCGAATCCGCCGAAATGAAACGCCGTGCCTTGGAGCGCGTGCGGGCGCTGAACCCTGACCTCAAAGATGCGGATGTGGACATCCGTGTCGCTCAGGTCAAGGGCAGCGCCATTTTCAACATCCTCGCCTCCGGCCGTGATCCGAAATACACGAGAATCTTCCTCGATGCCCTGCTCGATGAGTTCATCGCCTCCCGGCAAAACATTCGCGAGCAATCCGGAGGCAAGGCGCTCCAGGAGTTTCGCGAAAAGCTATTGGAGAGTGCGCAAAGTTTGCAGTCCTCCTTCAGTTCGGGCGCGGATTCCGTCGCCATCCAGGAACGTGCATCCGTTGCCAGAGAGGTCGTTGAAGCCTGGCAGTTGCCCATCGCCATCGGGGCACTCGGCGGCGGCTTGCTCGGGGCCATCATCGGGCTGCTGCTGAGCTTGATCATCGTGCGTTCCTCTCCTCCACCGCTTCCGCCAACAGCCTGACGCCGCGGATTGTCTCCCTCAATCCACCCACCGAGTTTTTCGATTCGGCGCCCTGGAGCGCATCGCCCACACTCGCCGCCTTCACTTCCCACGCCATGAACTCCCACCACCGCTGGCTTCTCGAACAACTCCCGCAGTGGGAACGTGACGGACTCCTCACCGCCGACGCGGTGCGCGTTTTGCAAGAACGGCATGCGACCGATGATTCACAGCCAGGGGTGGCGCAGGTCATCATGGGTTCGCTCGGCGCACTGCTGATCGGCGCCGGCCTGATCGCCGTGATCGGTTACAACTGGGATGACTTCTCACGCCCAGTGCGACTGCTTTTCGCGTTTTTGCCGCTGCTGGCGACGCAGATCGCCAGTTTCCGGGTCTTGCAGCATGGCGACGCTGCTGTCGCCTGGGTGCGCGAGACGACGGCGCTGCTCCAGGCGCTCGCAACTGGCGCGTGCATCGCCATCGTCTCGCAGATCTACAATCTCGGCGGTGAATGGCCGGACTTCCTCTTTTGGTGGATGCTGCTCAGCCTGCCGCTGGTGTGGGTGATGCGTTCACATGCGGTGGCGGTCTTCTACCTCGCCGGCATCGCGGTTTGGAGTGTGAGCCAGGTCGATCCGCTTGAGCGGTGGTACGCCAGCGCGTTGATGTATCCCATCCTGGCACTCGGTCTCGCACCATTCTGGCCGGGATGGCCCCCTCGCTGGCAACTTTCGAGGTCATTGCAGTGGGCTCTCACTCTGAGCACCGGAGTCGGTCTTTGTGCAGCGGCCGGTTCGTCCGCCTATCTATGGACCGGGGCCAGATACGGACATGGTGATGCGTGGGCCTGGCTGTGGATATTCACCATGACGGTGCTGTTCCTGCTGCCTGTGAGGCCGCCGGACTTAAATGACACCCGCCGCCATGATCCGCAGGTGTCGCTCAACGGGTGTTTACTGCTGATTGCCGGTTTTGGAATTTCCTTCAAGGACGGCAGCCGTGAAGTCCTGAACGGGCTTGGCTCAGCCTTGGAGCTGCCCTGGACATGGGGCTGTTTGGCCCTTGTGATCATCTTCGGCATCCCAGCCATCCGCCAGAAGCGCTGGGGATTGATCGTCGTGGCGGCCTTGGCCCTCACGCCCATGCTGGCGTTGGCCCTGGGTGCTGCCGGGACAAGGGTGCTTCCCTGGCTCATGTCGCTTCATCTGCTGCTCATTGGCGTGCTGCTTATCGGGCTCGATTTCACCGGACGGCGTGGCTCCCCGCGCCTGGGTGCCACCTTGATTTGCGCTCTCATCATCGCCCGCATGTTTGAGAGCGAGCTTTCCCTCCTCGTCAAAGGCCTCGTCTTCATCGTCGTCGGCATCGCCTTCCTGGCCTTCAACATCCTCATGAGCCGGCTGCATCGCCAGAAACAACTCCTCCAGCCATGAAAGCACTGCCTCTCATCATCTTCGCCCTCGCAGCGCTCGCGCAGTGGGCCGCGCCGCTGTCGCAAATCTGGACGCACGAGCAGACGCTCACGCATGGCACGCTCATCAAGCTCAAGTGCAGCGCCCCGGACCCTTACGACCCGCTGCGCGGCCGTTATCTCGCCGTGCGGCCAGATCAGCGCGAGGCCAGCGTGCCCGAAGGAGTCAAACTGGAACAGGGCATGCACATCTATGCCACCCTCACCACCGGCGCCGATGGTCTGGCGACCATCACCAGCCTCTCTGTCAAGCCACCCACCAGCGGCAACTTTGTTCGCGTTAAAACCGGCTACACCTACGATGAAAAGGCCAGTATCGAATGGCCCTTCGACCGCTTCTACATCAACGAAAAACTCGCGCCCGAGGCCGATGAGTGGTTCGCCGAGAACATCCGCAGCGCCAAAGGCATCATCGCTGAAGTGCGTGTGCTGAATGGTCGTGCCGTGCTGGCGGACCTCAGCCTCGATGGCAAACCCTTCCGGGAGATCCTCAAGCAGCGCGTGAGGTAGCAAAGTGGTCCGCACCTGCGCAGCCGCGAAGCGAATCGTCTGTGCGGGCGTGGCAGTCTCCGGGTGAACTTACTGAAAAGAGAATCCGCACAAGGACGGCTCTTGGAGAATTCGGAATCTTGCGTGTTTGCGGAGCACCGCACAGGGGACTGTGCGGACCACTCTACCCGGACCACTCTCAAGATCGTCACTTGCATCCTCGCCACGTCTGCTTCATTCGCGGCGCTTGCAACCGCTCCACCTCATCGACGCCATCGGTCCGTTCTTTCGCGGGCATGACGTGCGCACGATCAACTGGTCCAAGATCCCCTGGCAGAACGTGCCGAAGACGCGCGATGCCGAATCCGCCGCATGGTGGGCGCAGGTGCGGGTGGATTTGACGAAATTCGCCGATCAAGCCGCCGCGTGGGGTTTCAACGCGGTCTCGCTCGATGACATGACGCACCTGGCCGATCACGAATGGCTGGAGCCGGAGCTGCGAGAGCGCATCGCGCTCTACCGCGAGGAATTCGCCCGCTGCTTCGCGATCTTCACGGAACGCGGCCTGCGGGTGCATCTGACGATGGACGTGATGACCTTCACGCCGGAACTCCGCCGCCGCATGACCGAGGCAAAGCGCGAGGTGAACGACTACCTCGCCGAGCTGCTCGACGGCTTTTTCGCCGACTTTCCGCAGGTGGCGGGCATCATCGTGCGCATCGGTGAATCGGACGGCAAAGGCGTGCACGACGAATTCCGCAGCGAGCTGGTCATCCAGAAACCGGCCCAGGCGCGTCAGTTGCTGCTCGACCTGCTGCCCGTGTGCGAGAAGCACTCACGTCGCCTCATTTTCCGCACCTGGACGGTGGGCGCGTATCGCATCGGTGATCTGATGTGGCATCGCGGCACCTTCACCAGCGTGTTCGAAGGCCTGCAAAGCCCGTCGCTGGTCATTTCCATGAAGTACGGCGAGTCCGACTTCTTCCGCTACCTGCCGCTGAACTCGAACTTCTTCCGCACCGACGTGGCGAAAATCGTCGAGCTGCAGACGCGCCGCGAATACGAAGGCTGCGGCGAGTATCCGAGCTTCACCGGCTGGGAATACGAGCGCTATGCGCACGAGCTGAAGCACGCGAAGAACGTCATCGGCTGCATGGTCTGGTGCCAGACCGGCGGCTGGGTGCCCTTCCGCCGCATCGCGCTGATCGACCCGGAGGCGATCTGGATCGATCTGAACACCTTCGTGACGCTGCGCATCATGAAGGACGGCCTGCCGGTGGAGGAGGCCGTGCGCGCCTTTGTCAAAGAACGCGGCCTGGGCGATGCCGAAGCGCTGATCGAGCTGCTGCGCTACGCCGACGAAGTCGTTCGCGAACTGCTCTACGTGCAGGAATTCGCGCAGCAGAAGCTCTTTTTCCGCCGGGTGCGCATTCCGCCGATGCTACAGGTCTATTGGGGGAACATTTTCATCAATCACAGCGTCAAGAAGCTGCTGCGCTACTTTGTGCGCGAGCCTGAGGCCGCGCTGCACAGCGCCGCGCGTTGCATGGACCGGCTGGGGCAGATGATCGCTCTGGCCCCACGTGCCGGCGTGCCCGTGGCGGACATCGAATACATGCGCGACACCTTCCGCCTCCTGGCTCTGGCGCGTGAGTACATTTTCACCGAATTCACGCCAGAGATCGAAACGCGGCTGCGCGAGGCGAAACGCGACTACAAAGCCCGATACCCGAAGCGCGGCCTCCGCGCCCGCTACCGCATCAAGATGGGTTTTCAGCCCTTCTGGGTGCAGCGCCGCTACATCGGCTGGGCGGTGGAGCTGCTCATGCGCCGACGCCGCGGCTACCGCATCGTCGATCGCCTGCTCATCCTGCACGTGCTCTCGATGATCTACCGCGTCGTCGCCCTGCGGAAGCCGCACTGGATCCCCGGCTTCGTCAAAGAGAGCGCGATGGGTGTGGACGTGGTGTTTCGGTAAAGTACCCCTGTTCCTGCGGAACAGGGGCCACCCTTGTTGCACAGCAACAAGGCTACTTTGGCTCAGATCTTCACGTCCCAGCCCTTGCGATAGCCTTCGCGGCCCCAGAGCTTCATGGCTTCCTCGTTGTCGAGGATCTTGCCGGTCTTGGGATCGCATTTGACCACCGTGTTCGTGCGGTAGGCCATGTTGCCGAGGTGGCACATCATGGTGCTCTTCTGGCCTTCATCGATGGGGCTGTTCAGCTTCGCGTCGCCGCGGATGGCGTCGATGAAGTTGCCGATGTGTGAGACGTCGCCGGTGCCGGCGGTGCTGGCCTTGCCCTGGCTGATCTCGGCACCCTTCGGATCGTAAATGACCCACGAATCACGCGCCGCAGCCATGGTGCCGTTGTCGCCGTAGAACATGACTTCCGCCAGTGGCTTCTCCGCCGCACGCGGGTGGCAACTGCTCTGCACCCACTCGCAGCCGGCGTGACCGAAATCATAGACCGCCGTGCCGGTGTCCGGCGTTTCCTGCGCGTCGTCGTAGAAGTAGCGGCCGCCGTTGTAGGTCGTGCGCAGCGGATAGTCGCCCTTAATGCCCCAACGCAGGATGTCGAGCGTGTGGATGCCGTTGTTGCCGAGTTCGCCATTGCCCCAGTGCCAGACCCAGTGCCAGTCGTAGTGCGCCAGCGCCTTGAAGTCGTGTTTCGCATCATCCGGCACGGGGCCCTGCCAAAGATCGTAGTCGATGTCAGCCGGGGCGGGTTTTTCGTTCACCGCCACGGATTTGCGCGTGTTGTAGTAGAAGCCGCGGCCAAATCGCACCGTGCCGATGGCGCCGCCGTGCAGCGCTTCGATGGCATCCTTCATCCAGGTGCGGCGTTGATTGCCCATCTGCACGAGCCGGTCGTACTTCGTGGCGGCGGCGACGATCATTTCCGCCTCGTTCGCGTTCTGGCTGCCGGGTTTTTCGACATAGACATGCTTCCCGGCCTGCATGCAGAGCAGCGCGGCGGGCGTGTGCCAGAAGTTAGGCGTGGCGATGAAGACGGCGTCCAGCGTCTTGTCATCGAGAAAGGTCCGGAAGTCCTTCACGCCCTGGCAGGAGACGCTTTGCTTGTCATTGACGATCTTCAGCCCGCTTTCGAGACGCTTCGGGTCCACTTCCGCCAGATACGCGATCTCCACATTCGGCAGCCTCAGCAGCGCCTGCACATGCGCCATGCCGCGACCCAGCGCGACGACGGCCACTTTGATCTTCTTCCCGGCTTCGTCGGCGGCACGGAGTTTCGGCAGGGCGGACACGGCGGCGAGCGCGGACGTTTGGTGGAAGAAAGTGCGGCGGTTCATAGCGGTAAACCAAATCGCCTTCGATGAGGTCTGTCTTGCACGCCTTCGTTCGTCCCCCGCCCGCAACGATTCGCGTGGCGATGCGGGCGGGTCGTCCTCCTACTCGAACTCGTCCTCGATCAAATCGCCCACGCTGCTGCTTGCGGCACCAAAGAATCGAGGGCGAAGGACGAGTTCGAGGACGAGCACGATTCTGCGATCACTTTTCCCGTGCATCTCGCCCATTTGCGCCAACAATCCCGCGCCCATGACCTTCGCCGAGCTTCACCGCATTTATCACCAGCCCTTCTTCGACCTCCTCAAGCAGGCACGCGCCGTGCATGATGAACACTGGACCGGCAACGAAGTGCAGCTTTGCACCCTTTTGAGCATCAAGACCGGCGGTTGCAGCGAAGACTGTGGCTACTGCGCCCAGAGCGCCCGCTACACCACGAGCGTGCAGGCCGAGAAGCTCATGCCGAAGGAGCAGGTCATGGAACGCGCCCTCGCCGCCCGTGCGAACGGCTCCACCCGCTTCTGCATGGGTGCGGCGTGGAAAGGCGTGCGCAAAGGCACCCAGAAGTTCGATCAGGTGCTCGATATCGTGCGCGACGTTTCCAAGCTCGGCATGGAAGTCTGTGTCACCCTCGGCGAACTCGGTGCGGACGAAGCCGCCGACCTCAAGGAAGCCGGCGTCACCGCCTACAACCACAACGTGGACACCTCCCCCGAGCATTACCCGAACATCGTCAGCACCCACACCTTCGAAGACCGCCTGCGCACCATCCGCCACGCGCAGGACGCCGGCATGTCCGTATGCTGCGGCGGCATCCTCGGTCTCGGCGAGACCATCGACGACCGCCTGAAAATGCTGGAGGTCATCGCCAACTTCAATCCGCAGCCCGAAAGCATCCCGATCAACGCCCTCATGCCCATCAAAGGCACGCCGCTCGGCGACAACGAAGTCGTCGATGCCTTCTCGTTCGTCCGCATGATCGCCGTCACGCGCATCGCCGTGCCGAAGGCCAAAGTGCGCCTCAGCGCTGGTCGCACAAACCTGAGCCGTGAAGCCCAGGCCCTCGCCTACTTCGCCGGTGCCAACTCCATCTTCTACGGCGACAAACTCCTCACCGCCGCCAATCCGCGCGCCAACGAGGACATGAAACTCCTGCGCGACCTCGGCCTCGCCGCCCAGGCCCCGAATCCGGACCTCGAAGCCCCCGAGGCCATGGACGGCGTCCCACTCAGCCCCTGCTGCGAGAGCGTGTGCGAGAAGGAAAAGGCGAGTGCGTGCTGCTAGCGAGACCTGAAGCTTGTTGCGATGAGTCTCCGAGTGAAAGCAATCATCTCGGGTGTTGTGATCGAGGGCTTTTTGTTTTCGTTGCTGTTGAGGACGATGGGATCGGCTTCCTGTACGGTCTCAAGCTCACCTTTGGACACTTTTCTCATTCTGACACATGCCCCTGCTATTTCGTTACTCTCCGTGTTCAAGTTCTTGAGAACTTCGCCTTCTCTACTGCCGATCTTTGTTTTCCTGCTCTCGACGGTGTTCTGGAGCTTTGGAAGTTATGCCTTTCTGGGCATATGCTGTCGGAAGAAAGTCTGATCACACCACCGCCTTCAACAACTGCGCCAGGTACAGGCTCGCTGTCTTCCGACTTCGACGACTTCGGCGTAATGCAGCGTCTGCGGTCTCAACCCAGCGGCCGAGTTGGTGAGCATGGAGATGCCGGCCACTTCTGTGCCTAGCGCACGGGCTTGAATCGCCTCGGTTGACCTCCAGCTCAAAAGAACTAACCTTCCCCCATGCAGGCCGTCGAATTCACCACCGAGCTTCACGGAGCCGCCAGTTTCCCGATTCCCGGCAACATCGCCGCGCAGCTTCCGAAGAGCGGAACGGCGCGTGTCATTGTTTTGACCGACGTGGACGACGATGACGGCTGGCGTGAGGCCGCCTACGGCCAGTTCCTCAAGGACGACGCAGAGGAAGACGCGATCTACGAAGCTCTAGCGTAACATGTTCGGCGAGATCCAGCTCTGCCGTTTTTCCTTCACCTTGGGATCGGGCTTGAGCTACGCTTTCAACATCTTGGACTCGTCGCTGGAAATCACCTTGCCCGCCGCCTGCTTCATCAAGCTTGCATAGTGCGCCAGACGTTCGGCGCGACTCATCGCGTCCAGCTCACGGCTGGTGGTTTCACGCCACTGCCGGGAGGAGGCGACGGCATCAAACGTTTTCGGTGGTGTTGCCACCATTCAATCAGTCATTACAAATCCATCGCAAACCTCAGTGCTGTCTTGATATGATCCAGCGTCTCCACCGGAATTCGTCCGACAGGGCCTTCTAGTTCATGATACTGCACGGCCTGCAGGCCTTGCGTATTTGCGTAGCTCTGTTCCCGCAGGAACCGTACACGGGGAAGCGCTGCTTCATATTTGGAGCCACGATTCTGTGTGGTGATCGGCACGCACAGGGCCAGAGCACGCGGAGGTTCAGGATCTTCGCGTGATACCACCAGCATGTACCTAACCTTCCCCGCCATGCCCAAATCCACCCGATAGACTTCTCCAGGGTTAACTTTCATAAACAGAATCAAGAGCGGCACGACGTTTCTTCAGCGGCAGAAGAAGATCATCATTGGCTGCTTCGGGGGCATCCAGCTTCGCCGCAAAGGGCAGGCCGCCACTTGATTTTATTTGAACGAACAACATCCGAATGGCCGCTGTCGTGGTTAGCCCAAGCCGGTGAAGGATTTTTTCGGAATCCTTTTTGAGCTTGGAGTTCACGCGGGCGCTGACGACGGTGTCTTTGACAGGCATGGGTTAAAATCGTGCAGACGGGCGATCCGTCAACATTCAGCTGCACAACACTCACACCACCGCCTTCAACAACCGCGCCAGATACAGGCTCGCGGTCTTGCCGACTTCGACGACTTCAGCGTGATGCAGCGTCTGCGACCGCAGACCGGCGGCCCAGTTGGTGAGCATGGAGATGCCG